>JBLHGU010000375.1:0-3048 GCA_047615875.1 Parasphingorhabdus sp. | reverse complement strand
AAAGCCATTTACTATTGCTTACCAGGATCATTTTTGCATGCCAATTGACACCTATACTTCAAGATCACGTTATTTGAGAATATTCCTAGGTACGCAAGTGACTCTGTAGGCTCTCTGAAAAAAAGGGAGCAGGTACTAGTCCATAAAAAGTTAGATAAATCGCAGGGATTCTCTGGAAGTATAGAGCCTTGAGTGTTTTCCCCGCCAAATAGCAGAACGACACATCGACTGTCTGAGACTCGAATTCAAAATTAAGTTGCCTCAATTGATCGAGCACTACTCATGAAATCACCAAGTACCTTGACAGTTTTTTCCATTCCCTGGTCATCACCAATAGTAAAACGCAGCTTATTTGAAAAATCATCCACCGCAAACTGACGTGGGATAATGCCGTTACTATTCAAATAGGCATTAGCTTCAACTGGTGTTTTACCGCAGTCATCTGGAAACTCAACCAATATGAAATTTGCTTGACTCGGAAAAACCTTCAGACCAAAGCTAGTAAACTGGGTTGTTAACTCGGCAATCCATTTACGATTGTGGGCTAATACTCGTTTGACATGATCTGTATCTTTTACCGCTGCAATACCGGCCGCGAATGCAGCAGTATTAACCGGAAATGATGGCCCTATAATAGTCAGTGTATTTATCGCTTCTTTGGGGCCGTAACACCATCCAATACGCAAACCAGCCAGCCCATGTACCTTGGAAAAAGTCCGCGTAACAATGACGTTGTCAAACTCGTGAACCAAATTAGTTGCTGATTCGTAATCGTCGGCGAAGGCAAATTCTTCATAGGCGGCATCGACGATTAATAACACGTTATCGGGCAACCCTGCATGCAATCGTCGTATTTCGCTGCCGCTAAGATGCGTGCCGGATGGGTTATCTGGATTGGCGATTAATACGATACGGGTATTCTTGGAGACTTTGGATAAAATTGTATCAACGTCATAATGGAAGTCATTATCATCCGCTGCCACTGGTGTTGCGCCAGACAACTTGGCATAGATAGGAAATTGCATATAGGCGTTTTTACTATGGATCAATTCTTCACCCGGACCGGAAAAAGTATTCACTATTCGCTGTAAAAGTTCATCTGATCCCGGGCCAAAACACATTCGACCTGCATCGAGGTCATATTCCTCTGCAATGGCCTGTGCCAGTGTTTCGGTATCTACTTCCGGGTAGAGATGACCTTTCTCAATTGCAGCTTGAGCTGCCACTAACGCCTTAGGGCTCATACCCAGTGCTGATTCATTCGACGACAGTTTAATCGGGTTATCGAATCCGGGTAATTTGGATATTCCTACCATGTAGTAGTCGATATTAGTGAGTTGTACTTTCGGTGATATTGGCATTAGTTAGATCCTGATTAAAAATAACTTGTCATACTGTGATCACAGTATCTTATGTTGTTCAGGCTCTGTAATCAAGGCTATCAATATTATATTTGAATGGTAGTTATATTTTCTCTTAAATAGGCAGATATTTAGTTCCTAATCCTAATTAACCGATAAAATTATTCAGAATAATAGTGATCACAGTAATTGACTTATCTCAACTTAGAGATGTAACATCCTGTTTGAAAAGGACTAGAAAGCGCCTGATTGACACACACGGTCGATTCACCAACAACTCTTTAAGTGGGATTTACAATGACTAGAACTTGCGGCGAAGCCTTGATGTTATTACTCGAAGATTATGACGTCTCGATGGTTTTTGGTATACCTGGAGAGCACACTTTAGAGCTTTATCGTGGCATCGAAAAAAGCAAAATTCGAGCAGTAACACCTCGTAATGAGCAGGGCGCCAGCTTTATGGCAGATGGTTACGCCCGAGTCACTGGCAAACCGGGTGTTTGCACGATTATCACTGGTCCGGGTGTCACGAATGCGGCTACCGGTATCGGCCAGGCTTTTGCCGATTCGATCCCCATGTTAGTCATTTCTAGTGCCAACGATTCTGCCTCACTAGGCAAAGGGTGGGGGCGATTGCACGAAACTACCGACTTATGTGCCATCACTCGACCGATCACTGCTTTTAGCACAATGGTTCATCAACCGTCAGAATTACCCGAACTAATCGCGCAAGCATTTACGGTTTTCCATTCACGCCGCCCGCGTCCAGTCCATATTGCGATTCCAATTGATGTGATGGAAATGCTGGTAGAAGGCGATTGGAAAGCACAGCAAGTACCTGAGCTACCTATTCCAGGCCCTGCATCGATAGCCGCCGCAGCTGATTTGCTGGCCTCATCGGCAAAAACAATCATTATGGTCGGTGGTGGTGCCCAACACGCCAGTGCCGAAGTCACATCATTGGCCGAGTTGCTCAATGTCGCGGTCATCGCGTCGAATGCCGGTAAAGGCATAGTATCCGACGACAATCCACTTAGCCTAGGAGGCGGCGTCATCAGCCCCGCGATACAGGCTTATCTGGCCGAAGCCGAGGTGGTGCTCGCGATCGGCACTGAACTAGGCGAAGCTGATAGCTTTATCTACGATCTGCCCGTGAATGGCCAGATTATCCGCATCGACATTGATCCAGCGCGTTTTAACGATGCGTTCCCGGCCGCAATAGCTGTGCAGGGTGACTCCAAATCTGCCTGCGCACAACTCCATCAAGCCTTGCTAGGTCGCGACATCGCCAGCACCAGGAACAATGTCAGCGCCGAAATAGATAAAGCCAAAGCGCAGCAGAGAGCCGACTATACGGTTGTCGAAAAACAGCACATCACCTTACTGAATATTTTACGTGACGAATTACCCGACGATGCAATCATCATGGGTGACATTGCCCAACTGGTTTATACCGGCACAGCCGCGATGAAAACAGTCCTACCACGCACCTGGTTTTATCCAGCTGGATTTGGCACCCTGGGCTGCGCGTTACCCGATGCGATCGGTGCAAAACTCGCTTTACCCAAAACAAAAGTAGTCGCGCTGGTGGGCGATGGTGGATTCATGTTCACCGTTAACGAACTGGCCACCGCGGTAGAAGAAGAAATTTCGTTACCCATTATTCTGTGGCATAACCATAGCTACG
>JBLHGU010000374.1:0-3051 GCA_047615875.1 Parasphingorhabdus sp. | reverse complement strand
AGTAATTAAGATAAATCAACGCGTTGGAGTGGATTCTGGAAATATCTGATCACCGATTCTGGCATTCCGATCACTGATTCTGGAAATCCAGAAAAAATGATCGGATAAAAACAGAATCAGTGATCAGTTAAAACCAGACCAGGTGATCGGTTAAAACCAGATTAGGTGATCGGATTGGGCCAGAATACCCACTTCAGAACTTCTCTATTTTTTTAACCGGACAGTAGTGACAAGACACCCAAAATTTGTTCATAGTTACGTGCTAATGACAAATCACGTTCATTTGCTCATGACACCTGAAACGGAAAAGGGAGTGAATCAATTAATGCAATCCCTCGGACGTTACTATGTTCGCTATATCAACCAGACCTATGATAGAACCGGAACTCTATGGGAAGGTCGATATAAATCGACTTTAATTGACAGTGAGAATTACTTTTTCACTGTGAGCTGATATATCGAATTGAATACAGTTAGGGCGGGAATGGTAATCCATCCTGCTGAATACCCCTGGTCTAGTTATCAATACAACGCCTTAGGCAAGCCAATAGAGCTGATAATGCAGCACCCACTCTATCAAGGTTTGGCAAAACGAATAAGACCAGGCGGAAACGATATGCAGCATTATTTGAGAAGCTAATACCGGACACTACCCCCTCGAAGAAATACGCAGTTCGGTCAATCGATCCTGGGTGTTAGGCGATTACCGATTTAAGGGGCAAATAGAAAAAAAACAGGTCGACGAGCATCACCACTATTTTAAGTTGGGATCACACACCGATCCTCAAAGAAAGCGCACCACCCCAACTCTCTTATGAAAGCCACGAATACATTAAAGTATCAACAGCCCATAACGAATTAGATACGGACTGTTGATGTTTCAGGATAATAGACGGGGTATCTTTTACTTCACTCGACGCACGGGGTGCGTTTTGGGGAAGCCAGCAGCGATGATCGCCGCTTCAGGAGTAGTTGAAGGATGCCCCCATCCGCCCACGCTGACGCCGTCTTTGAAGTCGTTGACGATATTGTCATCACCGGAAGCACTTACACCGCTGGGCACGTAGTCAAGTTCCAACGCATTACGGGTTTTCCACGCGATGTTATGGTCAGCGGTAGAGCTGTCGCCACTCACGCCGATGGCGCCAATGAGTTTGCCTTGTGCATTATAAAGCCCTAAGCCACCACCGAAGACGTTGACGCCACCGATTTTCTTGCCAACCATGGGATCATTACTCATGCCTATTTTATTAGAGTCTCCGCCATAGGCTGCATCGGTATTTATAGGGTTACTGTGTTGCAGACCATAGAGACTTTGCCCAGGTTGCGTAGCAGTGAATAGATTAGCAGTAGAAAGCGCTAATCCTGGGAGACCGAAGGCATTCGCTGTGTTGGCTTTTTGGGCGGAGATAACACGGCTACCGGGCCATTGATCGCCACGGTCATTACCAGTGAATACAACAGCTTTTACCACACCGTCGCGATTCACCACTGTCGCCCACATATGTAAGCTAAAGCCGCCATTTTTCTCAGCTTGAACGCTTTTAAGGACTTTTTGTAATTCGCTATGTGAAGGAAGACCTTGAGCAAACACAGATGACACGGTCAAAAAGATCATGGCAACGATTGAAGTAATTAGACGTTTTAATTTCACGAAGTAGCATTCCTCTATTTTGGGTTAAGTTTCTCGAATGAAAACGGGTTTTCATAAGCGGATGCAACGGCATCTACTATTATATAGTTATAACATAGAGTTATATTAAAAATACCTTGTGTTAATCAAGGGTTTTTACTGGGTAACTGGTTACGCCACACCAGAGTCAAAACTAATATCCCGAACGGCTGTATATGGACTCCATCTTGTTTACTAGGAGCCAGACAATGTCCAGACCAGGCCGGGGCGCTTGAAGTGGTCGTGCCTGGCGATTTGTCCTCCCGGGGCCAGAGTTATTTCGCGTAGCTGCATCTTGTATCCACTTAAGCCAATTTGCGATTTTAGCGATGACTCCGAAATACCCCCAGATTGACCACTTTTACCCCTATATGTTCGCTCGGTGGTACGCGTTGAGCCTGGACAATTTGAAAGGAAAATAATGCAGTGATTCCACAAATCATAGCGGTTGCGGCGATAGTTTTGATTTTTAAAGGTTGGCTTTTCATTTGTTTCTCCAGGGTGTTTTGATTAAATAACTCAAGGATGTCTGGGGTTTTGTTTTGGCGATTACCCCTGCAATCCTGATGTCATTTATAACAATTGATAGATGAAAAGATATCGACGAAGTCCAACGGTTTCTCGTTGTTTATTCAACCAGACTTAATCAGAGATCCCCTAATGAAGAGTGGTTACTGATGCGGCGATGCGGCTTGTTGAAAGTATAGGAAGCATAAAAGCCCTAACCAAAGAAAAAGTTTAGGGTCTTTCCAAATCACATTTCAATACTACTCATGCTGTCCGGAATCACTGGTTCGATTTGGAAATGCCCAATAATCATATAGAATTTCCCTCCGGACTATCCATAACGTAAGTGGTTCCAACAACACAAACCAAACCGCGTGGCAGAGAAGAACATCATGAAGCTATAGGGTGAATAGATTTAAAAAGAAAGTGACCCAAGGATTAAAGGCGTCAGTGACAAATGAGAATTACCAACCTACTGGAGGAATATTAGGAAACTCCACAAGACTCATGTGCTCTATTAAAGCCCACTGCGTTACCTCACCCTACCCACCTATCTAATACTTGAGCCATTCTTTTTGAAAACAATCATCCCTAAAATATAATTCCATTGAGCGCTATGATTTCGTCTCAACATCGGAGATTGAATGTCTAGTAAACTGAGTGGGTTCATAATATACAGTAGAGCAATAATACCCCAGTCGCCATAAATCCACTATGCAGGCCCAATCCCCGAAAACAGCTTGTTTTCTTTCGCCAAATCGCCCGAAGGACGAACATTGCCATCATTTTGTGCGGCAAAGTTAAGCATTCGATCAATACAGGTGAGTGCTTTTCGGCTGATGTCGGCATCAACCCGAACCTCGTTACTGCCA
>JBLHGU010000373.1:0-3102 GCA_047615875.1 Parasphingorhabdus sp. | reverse complement strand
AACATGAATTCGTACTGTCTGATATCCGCCAGTTTGTGATATATGTAGTTGGAAAACAGCAAAATTTGGATCTTGCATGGGAAGAAGTAACTCGATGGTTCGGAGGAGAAACCCCACCTGCTACCCTACTCGGAGTATCAAAACTCGGCTATTCAGAGCAACTTGTTGAGATAGACGCAACAATAGTGAAGGAAGTCAAAACGGTGACTTAGAGTCATATACCACCCGTTGAGCTTTACTTTTCAATTAGGCAGAACCATACTCATATCAGGCATACGACTATATTTTGGACTACTTCTCAATCTAATAAAGCAGCCGTTCGTAGTATGTATCAAAGACCTCGTTAGTTTATGCAACTCCTGTTTCGTGTTCACACAGAAAGAAACAATTGACTATGAATGTCGAAAAAGTTATTACCGCCCTCAACAACCCGACTCGACGCAACATTATCAGTTGGCTTAGAGATAGATCGAACTTTCCATCAGCATTACCGGAGCATACTGATCTGGAGGGAGTATGTGTTGCTTACATCCAAGAAAAGGCGGGATTATCACAATCAACAATATCCAATTACATGGGGTTATTAAAGGAGGCTGGTTTGGTGAGATCAGAGCGCCACGGTCAATTCACCTTTTATAGTCGAAATGAGGATGCTATTCGGGCATTCATTTCTGCGGTAGAAAAAGAGCTTGTGTAATTGCAACCGCGACCCGGCTAAGTAATTCCACCTATTTTAATTACTATAAATATCGAAATATCGAAATATATCTATGGAGATTTCCCATGACTGAAATATCAAAAAATGTTCTTGAACAACCATTAGAGCTTCCTTGTGGTGCAATCCTAAAAAACCGACTCGTAAAATCTGCGATGTCTGATTCACTTGGGGATGGAATGGGTGACCCAACAGATGCACAAATTCGACTCTACGAAAGATGGGCCGAGGGCAGAATGGCATTATCACTCATAGGCGAAGTACAAGGAGATTATCGTTTCCCAGAAAAGCCGGGGAATCTTGTGTTGGGACCTAAGTCTAACCAGAAAACATTGCGCTCTTTAGCCAGTCGCGGTCAGATACAGGGGGCACATTTATGGCCGCAGCTCGGCCACGCTGGTGCACTTTCGCACTTGCCTATTAGCCGTCCAAAGGGACCATCCGCGCTCAATATAGAGGGGTTACAATGTGATGGTATGTCCGTTGAGGATATTCAGGCACTGCCGGAAATTTACTCGAAAGCAGCGATGTTAGCGAAGTCTGTTGGATTTAGTGGGGTTCAAATCCACGCAGGACACGGATTCTTGTTTAATCAATTTATTTCTCCTCTATTCAATCATAGGACTGACGAATATGGTGGTTCTGTCGAAGCACGATTTAATGTGGTGCGTAAAGTCATAGATGAAGTGAGGCGTGCCGTTGGCCCGGCATTCCCAATAGGTATTAAAATCAATTCTACCGACAATTTGGAAGGTGGAATAACAAATGAAAATGCTTTGGAGGTAATACGCATTCTTAATCACACATCGATAGATTTGATTGATGTTAGTGGAGGAACATATTTTCCCGGCGCAAAGGCAAGCTCTGATAGCTCATCAGATGGGGGGCCTTATTTCACTGATTTTACACAACGCGCAAAACAGGTGACCAACATACCTGTAATGGCGACAGGGGGTTTCGAGCGACGTGATCAGGCAATAGCGGCAGTCGCGAGTGGCGCTGTTGATATCGTGAGTCTAGCCCGTGCAGCTGTGCTAAATCCTCGATTAGCAGAAACTTGGTTGAGTGAAGAAGGTGGCGACCCTGAGTTTCCTATTTTTGATTCTCCACCGCGTGGTGGTGTGACAGCTTGGTACACCATGCGAATAACAGCGTTGGGAGAAGATAGAGAGAATGAATTTGCTCTTGACCCTAAGTCTGCCATTAGCACCTATGAAGAACGTGATACACAACGTTGTATTAAATGGTTGGAGAAATACTCATGAATTGGAATGTAGTTTCAGCGATCTCTGAAGTAGTTGGTGTAATTGTAATTGTTATTTCCTTGCTGTATCTGGCATTCCAAATTCGTTTTGCGAGACTAGCCGCAGCCGATACCTCAAGAATGGCCAGAGTTATTGGTGTACGGGAAATTGACCGGCTGTTCTGGGTGGTTAGTCAAGCTTCGAATAGTAACAGTTATGGCAAAACTCGGGCGGTCGCTTTCTGACGACATCTAGATTGGTTTGCGGAGTTTGTAAGTTCGAGTTCATGCTTTTAAAAATTAGATGACACCTGCGCACAAACGTAGACTCCAGTCCGGCTTATCAAGTTTCTTTGCCAGGCGTCGGTAGCTATTGTGGAAATCGTCGCGATCAACGGCACAGGTTTGCAGATGACGTTCTGCTATTCCGGGATCGAAAGCTTCCCGGCCATGTAACACACGGTGGTTATCAACGATAAGTAAATCGCCAGGTTGTAGCATAGGCTGCCACCACAAAGCCTTGTCGTAGAGAATTGCTTCAAACTTTTCCAAAGCTTGATAAACGGGTTCAATTAGTTCAACGGGTAACTCTAGTTGCCCAATTGAATTTCCGTTGTAGCGAATGCCTTCAAGATTGCCATCGACGGCGATAGAAATAATACGACCTTGCACACGCCAGTCGTCTTGTTCGGCAACTTTTGAAGCGAAGTCTATTGGAACCTGTGCCAGCAAATTGTATGCACTCAGATCCTCGTCACGCAATCGATTTGCCACAGTAAAACCATCTACAACAATTGACCTCCCGCCTTCGGGATGTGCTTTCAGGCAATGCAATAACACCAGTCCGCTAAGTGTTTGCCGCCAGCATGTGTCGGTATGGGGGCCAAGAAAGTGGCACATATTTGTGGCTACAGAAACGCTGGGGTCGACTTTGACATTACCGATGGCTGATTGTTCAGGGTCATCCGAGTAGAGGTTTGCAGGCATATGTCCGAGCAAGCTGCCCACATCAGCAATGGTGTTTAGTTTTGTTGGAACATTACGAAGTATGGCGACGCCATGATCGAGTAAGTGTTCAAACAGTTCGATAACGGTATTGTTGCTGGTGCTGAGCAAGTCGAAATCGAATTCTGAATGTTGGTTA
>JBLHGU010000372.1:0-3131 GCA_047615875.1 Parasphingorhabdus sp. | reverse complement strand
CGTCTGATCCAACGTCGACAGCTTATTCTCCGATTGACTTTATTCTCCAGTACTTCGGCATAGTATCGTGGGTGATGAGATGCTGGATCATCATCTAGTGCCTGTGAAGGAAAGCCGATATCCGATGCCGGAGAGGCTTGCCACAATGAATGGTTTGCCGTCGTAATGAAGCGCTGTTGGTAGGTGCTGGCAATTAAGGCAACGGGCTCGTTGTCATGATCGAGGCCCCAGAATTCATACTGGTCATTCAGTGGAAAATGGTTGTGTGCCACCAGGTTGGGCAAACTATCTGCCAATATCTTAATGTTCGCTACCTGATTAATTATGGCCGACAAAGTTGTGTCGAATTTGGTGTAACCATCACGCTTGCTATAACTGGCCACTTTTTGAAAGTCAAACAATTCTGCATTCGTTTGCATTATCTGCAAATGCCAGTTCTGACCATCGTTACAAATAGCACGCGAATCGCCACAATGTGCGACCAGTCTCGTGCCGGTAAATGGATTTAGGCACCGAACTGAAAAGGCTGATGGGGAATTGTTCGGCGAATGGGGAAAAGAACTCATTAAGCTTCGAGTGTACTTGCACAGGTGTTAGGGTAATCGCCCTGATTATACAAGCACAGGCTCAATTGAGCATCGATTCTGATGCCAGATTTAGGTCGGTTTCGGCGTTGGAGTTTATTATCAGAAAATCTCCCTGGCGAATGGACCTCACTGTGTTCTACCATACTGCACTACAGAATTAACCTGTATCTGCTAGCAAGCTAAAATACAACTGGTTTATAGTATCTATGAGGTTATCAGCGGTACCGATTCATTTGAGCCCAACTCTGACAGTTTAGGATATGAATATTTCAATACAGCCTTCTAGCAACGTACTGGGTGCGCGAGTCGAGGGCATCAGCCTCGCTGACTCACCCAGTTCCCAAAGTGTAAGCGAAATAGAACAAGCGCTTGAACAGTACGGTGTGTTGATATTTCCTAATCAGATCATTACTCCCGCCCAGCAGATCGCGTTTAGTCGGGCTTTCGCATCTCTGGAATTAACCGAACTAAAAACTGCAAGACTGGAAGGTTTTGAAGAGATATTTGTGGTTGGTAATACGGGTAAGGGCCTGGTGACATTTTCCCCCAAGGATGATGAGACCGAACTGGAATGGCATACCGACCATATTCATCGGAAGGTTGCTGCAAGGGCATCATTGTTATATGCCCTTGAGGTACCTAAAATCGGTGGAGATACGTTGTTTGCCTGCATGTATCACGCCTATGATCAGCTGGACCCTGATTTGCAGAAACAATGTGACGAACTGACAGCTCTGCATTCGGCACAGGGATTGGAACTATTTCTTAAGCGGCAACTGCTCGATGGTAGTGCGGGATCCCGGGTCGGACGTCAGTTTGATTGTATTGAGCGCCCGTTAGTTAAACAGCATCCTTTAACCGGTAGGCGGGCGTTGTATTTTGGTAATCAGGTTACCATTGGAATCAAGGGCTGGCCTGAAGATATGGCCCTGGAATTTATTGCAAAACTTACTGAGCATGCTTGTCAGTCGGATTTCCGCTATCGTCACCAATGGCAAGATCATGATGCCGTGCTTTGGGATAACCGTAGAGTTTTACATGCTGGCACGCCATATGATGTAATAAATTCTCGTCGGCATCTGCACCGAACAACCTGGCGAGAAAATGAACAGGATCTGATGGACTTAACTTAGCATTGAGCGTTTTAAAAATGAAACATGGCAGCATAAATACTAATGGAATAGATATTCACTATGTCGAAGCAGGCAGCGGTCCATTGGTAATATTTTGCCACGGTTTTCCTGAATCCTGGTATTCCTGGCGTCATCAACTATTAGCAATTTCGCAAGCCGGCTATCATGCCGTCGCTATGGATATGCGAGGCTATGGCCGCACAAGCAGGCCACAGGCAGTGGACGCCTATGTTATTTCTGAATTGGTCGCAGATGTCAGTGGGCTGGTAACGGAATTGGGTTATCGAAGTGCTGTGGTTGTGGGGCATGACTGGGGTGGCCCTGTAGCATGGTATGCCGCATTAATGCGACCAGATTTATTCAGCGCAGTTGCCGTATTGAGTGTTCCCTATGTTGCTCCTATGAGATTACCTAGAGGCGTGACATTGAATGACATAATGATGGCGAACGCCGGCGATCGAGAATACTACCGTCTATATTTTCAGGCACCAGGCGTCGCAGAGAAAGAGCTTGAGGCAGATGTGCGGCGTAGCTTGTTGGCATTTTTTTATACTGTTTCAGGTGATATTGTAAAAGATGGCACGCGCCAGGTTGGTTGGAATGGTTATTTCCCGAAAGGTGAAACACTTATCTCACAACTGGTTGAGCCGGACAGTTTACCAGGCTGGCTAACCGAGCAAGATCTAGATTTTTATGTTGATGAGTTTCGTAGCAGTGGGTTCAGGGGTGGCATCAACTGGTATAGAAATATAGTACGATTACCCGAACTGCTAGCGCCGTTTCTAGGGGACAGGGTCACCCAGCCTGCATTGTATATGTATGGTGAATACGATCAGATTTGCGGAAATTCGCCCGCCGTAATCGAAGAAATGAGAACGAATCTGGATAATCTACAGGCGGCTATAAGATTGCCCGGAGCAGGGCATTGGTTGCAGCAGGAGCGGCCTGACGAGGTCAATGAGGCTCTACTAACTTTCCTGGCTAGATCTGGCTAGACTTACTCTAGTGGTAATTTCACTGCATTCGCACTGACCTTTGGTTTATGCTTCGTTGTCTGAATTCTTCACTGCAAAATAAAAACCTCTCTGGCCATTAGTTAACCAGTTAGATCAAAAAAGATATGTAACTCATGAACAAAGAAAATCAATATGATGTAATCGTGGTTGGTGCCGGTATAGCTGGTATTTCTCTGGCGGCAGTTTTATCAGAGAATCTCAAAGTCCTGCTGCTGGATAAAGAGAGCCAGCCAATGTTTCACTCAACCAGCCGTTCTGCCGCGTTGTTAATTGAAAACTATGGTGGAGATATCGTTGAGAATTTTATACGGGCCAGTCGACCCTTCCTTGAATATCCGCCAGAGAGTTTTAGTGAATTCGGATTCCTGAAGCGTCGCGGCGTTTTAAACTTGACT
>JBLHGU010000371.1:0-3134 GCA_047615875.1 Parasphingorhabdus sp. | reverse complement strand
CAACTTGCTTACGAGAAACCCCTTGTTTAGCAATACGCTGTAGAGAGGCTTTACCGAGGAAGTCAGCTTGCATATCCAGATTGATCAATCTATCCAGCCCCAGTTCATATGGATTGGTGTAACTATCTATGTCCGCATGATAAGACAACATGGCTCCTTCTATGCGTCTGATCGAAGAGGTATGCCCAGGCTTAAGGCCATGGGGTTCTCCAGCCTGCATTATCTTTTCCCACAACTCACCTCCAAATGATGAATCCCGCAGAAAGATTTCATAACCGAGTTCACTGGACCAGCCAGTGCGAGAAACAACCAGTGGGATACCGTCTAATTCTAGTTCTTTGAACCAATAGTAACGAAGCTCGGCTATCTCGTCGCCGAAAAGTGCCTTCATTATCTCACCAGACTTTGGTCCCTGTAGCTGTAGCGGCGAAACATCGGGTTCACGAATTGTCACGTTTAAGCCGGAGTGGACTGCGACGCCCTGGGCCCAGAGTAATATGTCGTTATCGGCAAGAGATAACCAGAAATGGTTTTCTGCCAGACGAAGTAAAATCGGGTCGTTTAAAATACCGCCATCGGCATTGGTGATCAAAACGTATTTGCATTGTCCTACCTCGCATTGCGATATATCTCTCGGCGTCAAAAGCTGGGTAAATATAGCGGCATCCGGGCCAGTAATTTCTACCTGACGTTCAACAGCAACATCACACAGAATCGCTTCATTGATCAGGTTCCAGTAATTTTGTACAGGATCGCCGAAGTCTCTTGGGATATACATGTGGTTGTATACCGAAAAGTCTTTCGCACCCCAGCGTACCGTTGCGTCAAAATAAGGCGACTTGCGAATCTGTGTTCCAAAGCCAAAATCGTCCAGGTTTATTGTTGTCATGGGTTGCTTTATGTGTTCGGATTATGGGGCTGGATTAATCACCTAGGCTAAGGAACCAGGCTTTCGTCAAAAATATGAAGAATAGCTATGTCTTGTTATTCTTTATTACCGATCAGCGACTTAAAAGATTCAATGGAGAGAATTACTGATTGATTTTCGTAATTAAAAATTGGATGATTCTTTTCAATTTCATTACCCCAAGTTTCTCAGTCCGCCCCAAAAAGGAGGCCATGTGTGATTAATAGTTTGAACACTTCACTTGTCATTGAGGTGTGCAAAATCTCTTCAGGATTGAAAGTGATATTTTGTGGCGACTCGGCGCCAGTACATTTCTCATGGTTCTGGCTTCGGGATCATGGCATTGATGAGGACAGTCTGGATCCGGAAACTCTACAAAGGCGTGTAGATACATTCTCTATAGCTAAAAATATTCATGCTGCTAGAGTGGATTTCGACAGGTCTGCACAACTTATAAAAATTGTCTGGGATGATGAAAAGCACACGCTGATTTCGACTGAATTGCTGGCAGGCGTAGAAGGTCGTATGCCGCAGCCATATGAATTGGTACCAGTTCATAAAAGAATCCTTTGGGACAAAGACTCGCCTTTAAAAGAACTACCCAGCATAGAATTCGCAAGCATTATGTCTGATGACGATGGCCTGCGTGCATGGATTGAGAATATCCTGATCTATGGTTTCTCATTGATTGATGGCGTTCCATCCACTGAGGAAGCCACCAGGGCCATGGCTGAACGTATTGGTATTATCCAGCAAACTATCTTTGGTGGGATGTGGATGCTGTCGGCAGAAATGGAAGATCATGGTGATAGCGCCTATTCCACCCAGTTTCTCGAACCCCACACAGACTCCAGCTATTATCACGATGCCCCAGGCCTTCAGTTATTCAACTGTCTACAGTTCGATGGCAAAGGTGGTGAAAGTGTACAACTAGACGGCTTTGCCATTGCGGCGAAAATCGCCAGGGAAGATCCTGATGCTTACAAAACTCTGACTGAAATTTTTGTACCAGGCCATTACCTGGAGCCGGGTGTGCACTTGCGTGCGGAACGGCCGGCCTTCAGGCTAAATGCCAGAGGCGAGCTAGCGCAGGTTACATTCAACAATTACGACAGAGCGCCAATGCGGCTAGCAGACGTAGACGCTGAGCGTTTTTATCATGCCTATGGGTTGTTCCATAAACATGCTATGAATCAGGATAACTGGTTGAAAATACCACTGCGGCCGGGCCGAGCATTGATCTTTGATAACTGGCGTAACCTGCATGGCCGCATGGGTTATGTTGGTAAGCGAGTGTTTAGTGGCTGTTACCAAAGCCGCTGGACGCTAGAGAGTAGACAACGAGTTTTACAGACTTCTTAAAAGTTGAGGATTAACCTATGAATGGAAGCGGCATTACCAGATTAAGTCCCAAAGGACATGCAGTACAGGGTTTGTCGGAATGGACAGACATGCCATTAGTTGGTGATGTGGTGGGCAATATGGTGCCACAAGAACGCTACTATCGGGCTTTCAATACGGTGATCAATTCTCCAACAGAGGTACGTGCTGGTGTATGGCAGGCAACTGCCTATGCAGAGAAGGTTACCGACTACCCCTATAACGAAATAGTTTTTGTGGTAGAAGGAACCCTGACAATAATTGACGAGGTCGGTCAGGAGGAGCATTTTTCTCCCGGCGAAAGCTTTTTTCTTGAGAGAGGGTTTAATGGTGAGTGGCGTCAGTATGAGACAGTGAAAATCTTTCATATGACTGTCGACCCGAAGGCTTAGATAAGCAACTTGCTGTTAGGAGAATTTTGATGAGATTTAAAAACAAGGTAGCATTAGTAACAGGTGGTAATTTTGGCATTGGTCGTGGAATCGCTATGCGCATGGCGTCCGAGGGTGCCATGGTGGCCATTGTTGCCCGCAACGAAGAGCGGGCACATAAGGTAGTAGAGGAAATCACAGAGGCGGCTGGCGAGTGTACTTTTTTCAAGACCGACGTGTCTGATGAACAAGCTGTGGAAACCATGATTAAAGCAGTGGTTGAACGCTATGGCAGGCTGGATATTGTGGTTAACAATGCCGGTGTTGGCAGTCAGCATAGCGGTGTTAATGCCGCGGATCCACCCGGCAAACGCTGGGAGATTTATCGCAAGGCCAATCTGGATTCAACCTACTTTGTCAGTGCACACGCTTTGCCACACCTGGCGAAAAATAGCGGTAGTACGATGATCAATATT
>JBLHGU010000370.1:0-3195 GCA_047615875.1 Parasphingorhabdus sp. | reverse complement strand
AACGTTGAGTTTTGGTTAGTGTTCTTTGAGGCGAGTTTTCGTTAGTGCGGAACAACGTGTTATCCAGCATAGGAATCGAAAGAATCCTGGATAACGTAGTGGCGATTTCGGTGGCCTGATTAAAACCACGAATTCGCAGCCTTTTCGAATGAGCAGGTACTGCCAATATGGCATCAGGTCGAGGCTCTAGGTCCAGCCCACTAATAAGCCTGGCTAATGTAATTGAAAATGTCCGGGAAAAACAAAATTGATGGTGAAATTTCAATGCGTGGATGCCATTTGTTATGGGCTCTTTATAATTGAAAACAGCGATGGATGCATCGAAAGAAGGCTGATTGTTGATACAAGCCCCACATATTAAGTCAGTGCCGATAGATAAAGCGCAAATCGGACATCCCTGGACTGCCCAGGGTAATTGCGAGTAGCAACTCTGACATATCCCGGCTGCGCAGTGTTCTGTCGAACGGCAGAAAACACAGACTTCTGGAAATACCAGTGATTGCATAAATAATAGGCATTTGTTAATCATAAAGAATCCATTTGGTTGACTACCTAATTTCCCCGATTATACTTCGTGTTCCGCAACAAACACCGCAAGTATAGGTTATGTCTCAACCTCAGCAAAACCAATTCTCTAATATCTGGTCGCTGGAATCTGCACAGTCGCTCTATGATCTGCCGTTTCCCGAGTTGATGTATCAGGCGCAGACCGTGCATCGCGAAAACTTCAATCCGGCCGAAGTGCAGCTGAGTACTTTACTTAATATAAAGTCTGGTGCATGTCCAGAAGATTGCAATTATTGTCCACAGAGTGCTCGATTCAAAACCGGTCTAAAAGTGGAGCCGCTGATGGCACTGGAAGATGTTTTACAGGCCGCTCGTAAGGCCCAGGAAAATGGTGCCCAGCGATTTTGTATGGGCGCAGCCTGGCGCAGTCCAAAGCAAAAAGATCTGGAAAAAGTTAAGGCGATGATCAGTGGGGTCAAGGAAATGGGGCTGGAAACCTGTGTGACCCTTGGCATGCTGGAGCCTGACCAGGCGGATCAACTAAAAGATGCGGGTCTCGATTACTATAATCATAATATAGATACATCCGAGGATTATTATAAGGAGATTATCACCACGCGCACGTTTCAGGATCGACTGGACACCCTTCAAACTGTCAGGCAGGCGGGTATTTCGGTTTGTGCAGGGGGCATTCTTGGCATGGGGGAATCAGACCAGGATCGACTGGAAATGTTGGTAACGCTGGCGAATCTGGCGCCGGCGCCAGAGAGCGTGCCGATCAATAAACTGATAGCGATAGGTGGTACCCCACTTGCCGATAGTGTGGAGGTTGATGAACTGGATTTCGTGCGGGTGATTGCTGTGGCAAGAATTATGATGCCTGCGTCTCGACTTCGCCTATCAGCGGGTCGCGATTCCATGGATGACTCTACTCAGGCGTTGTGCTTCCTGGCAGGTGCCAACTCGATATTTTATGGTGAGCAACTGCTTACTACGGATAACGCCGATGTGGAACACGACCGACGACTATTTACCAGGCTTGGCATGGAAACCAACGCTTAACGCAGGTGACAGAATCAACTTTTGTCTGATTATTTTCCTGGTTGCGAGATGACCGACAGTGATATTGGTTATTGGCAAACTCATCTGCGCAGCCGGCTGCAATCCAGAATAGAGACGAACCAGCTTCGGCAGCATCGCATTGTTGAGGGTGAGCAGCGTGTCGATATCGCTATTGCAGGCGAGCAAGTGGTCAATTTCAGCTCCAACGATTATTTGGGATTAGCTGCAGACGAAGGTTTGAAAAGGCAACATCTAGATGGGACTCAGGCATTTGGAGTCGGGGCTGCTGCTTCTCATTTGGTCAGTGGTCACATGACAGCTCATGAGGGTCTTGAACACAGCATTAGCGAATACCTTGGCGCCGAAAAAGTGCTGTTATTTTCCTCTGGCTATCAGGCTAATATCGGACTCTTAACAGCCCTGGCAAATCGCCATAGCCTGTTAGTAACTGACCGGTTGAACCACGCGTCCTTGATTGATGCTGCTATTTTGTCTCGAGCCCGCGTAAAACGCTATAAACATAACGACTGGCGTGGGGCAGAAGCCTATTTGCAATCCGCTGGTGCCAATTCAATATTGGTCACAGACAGCGTATTCAGCATGGATGGTGATATAGCGCCGCTGCAAAAATTAAATGAGATTTGCCTTACCAGAGGTGCTTTGTTGGTGGTGGATGAAGCTCATGGATTTGGTGTGCTGGGAGAGGGTAGGGGGGCCCTGGCTGAAGCAGGCATCAAGCCGCGGGCGAATGTGGTGATGATGGGTACACTGGGAAAGGCTGCCGGTGTTTTTGGTGCCTTTATTGCGGCTGACAAGATTATCATCGATACTATTATTCAGTTTGCCAGGGCCTATATATATAGTACTGCGCTACCACCAGCGCTGGCCTATGCTGCGACCTACAGTATTAAGGTGATTCAACAAGACACTGACAGACGGCACCGACTCAGGTCAAATATTCAGTTGTTTCGCGCGCTTTGCAAAACCGCAGCAATACCATTGCTAAATTCATCGACACCGATCCAACCCTTAATGATTGGTGATGAATCTCGTGCGCTGGAAATAGCTGACAAATTGCAGCAGGATGGCTTTCTAGTTATCGCAATTCGCCCGCCCACAGTTCCACGCGGTACATCCAGGCTGCGCGTTACCCTTAGTGCCGCTCATGTGCCGGCACAAATACAGAGTCTGGTGCAAAGTTTAGGTAAATGTCTAAAATAAACCGCCCCGATTTAGTGCTTGTTCACGGCTGGGCTTTTGGTGCTGCCGTATTTACACCATTGGCTACTCGATTGAGAGAGGTGGCCAATATTCATTTTGTTGAGTTACCGGGTTATGGGTCTAATTTTGATTGTGAGGCTAGTTCGGCGGAATTGGCAGATTGGTTGTACAACAATACACCAGCCGATGCCATGTGGCTGGGCTGGTCAATGGGCGCGATGCTAAGCGTAACGGTGGCCTTGAAATTTCCTGAGCACATTGAGAAACTGATTCTTGTGGGGGGGACTCCAAAATTTGCCAATGGAGAAGATTGGTCGAAGGGCGTCGATCAGGTCGTGCTGGATCAATTTAAGAGAGAAATTCCGCATAATACTGAACGTCTTTTGCGGCGTTTTACCCAATTGG
>JBLHGU010000369.1:0-3199 GCA_047615875.1 Parasphingorhabdus sp. | reverse complement strand
GGAATCAAAATGTGTTAGGACCTGATATTCGGCCACTTCGACATCCCCTGTCAATTCGCTGGTCGCACCGTAGCTTTTTGTATAACTGGGTCTTTCCATTGATTGAAATTGGCCCAGCCGTTGAAATCGCTGATAGGCTTCCTGAAGGCTTTCATTTTTAAAATCCATCTTTGCCTTTGGAGATAAGAAAGGCTCTAGTTGTTTGTATTGCCAACTGGCCAACCTGGGAATTGATGTCTCCAAATAAGGAATAGCGGTATCATCATATCGTCTCGCTTTAATATCAAACCACACCGCATACAATATCAGCCCACTGACAAGCAGAACTAGAAATATCAAACTACGTCGTAATATTAGTGACATAAATAATTTCACTCAAATTGTTAACAACTCCGCTAGCGTTATTCTGGTAGGCCAAGCGTAAGCGAACTACTGGTTCAAGGTTAAAGTAACCCCTTTGCCAGAGGAGTTCTCTTCTATCGAGAATTTGGCAGATCCTGGAGTTAAACTTGATTCGATACCAAGGAAATTAATTTCATCGCTGCGCAGTTCAGCATAGCCAACAATCGACTCCCCATGTCCAAACATCAACACGGTTAGTAAGCCAGATGACATCAACGATTTACGCTCACCCTTTTCCCAGTTCCAGCCGAAAGGGCATTCTACATTTCTTTCCCCAGGTTTGATATTAACTGCGATACGGACCTTGTCCCAAACAAAGTTAGTAAATCCAACCAGGTGAAAACTTTCAGACTGGCTCGAGGAGCGAACACTTTCATTAAAATCAGAACGGAACTGCTTAATGTTGCTGCACTTAGTATATTGCCCCCAATAATAAAGCGACAAAACCACGACTACGATTATCGGTACAATGAATCGAATTGGTCGTGTCGGCATAACTGAAAGTGCGTTATTAAACATACAAATCTCTGATAAAAACAGCGTCGTACAAAGTGTTAAGACAAACAAAAAGCCCCATCGATCCAGGATCAAGGGGCTTCCGGCACTAGGGACCTCTAGTGCTATTTATGCAAGATTACTCAAAGGTTTAACTACCAATTGAGTCTTTCATTTCCCGGGCAGACTGCTCATCAAGAACTTTACCCGGTCCTCCTTGCCGTCGAATATTCTCCAAATCTTCCTTAAATTCGGCATTCTCTTTCTTAATCTGCCATATATGCCAGATAAACCAGAAAGCAATGCCAACAATCGCCAATATCATCTCAGTGCCGACAAATGGATAGATAGCACCAAAGGTATCGACGTTTGTCCAGTTATCTACAAGTCCTGTAGCCATAGAAATTTCTCCTAATCTGTTAATTTAAATTAGCAAAGCAAAAGGAGCCGTTAGCCAGCTTCTTCACGAATAGCTTTCGATACTGCTTCAGCATCTAGCGCACGTTTGGTTTCGATATTTATATCGAGACCTACCATTTCGATTTCACGAGGAATCCGCAGCATTCCCATACCGCTAAGAATTTTCGAAACAATAAGCGCAGGAAAGAATCCCAGCACAAAGAACATAATTAGTGCACCAGTAAATTGCCCCCATGGAGTTATTGCGGCATACCCTTCGAACGGTGATGAGGGATAACCCCACAACATGAAGCCAGCCATAACCACACCGTAAAAACCGGCGTAACCATGCACAGCTACGGCACCGACAGCATCGTCAATTTTGAATCTACGTTCTACCCAATAATGCATCTTGTAAGCTAGAACAGCACCTCCGGCACCTATTAACATAGCCTGGATCGGATGGTATAGATCGTTACCTGAAGAGGCACCGATAACACCAGCAAGACCACCAGAGTAAGTCCAAAACGCATCACCATCAGACACAATGTAAGCTGCCATCAGGCCGCCTGACAGAGACATCAAGAAATTAAAGGTAATAGCTGACAAGGTTGTTGGTTGCAGATAAATGTTAGTAGCACTGAAGAAGGATTTACCTTCTACATCAAGCATCGCGCTGCCGTATATATCAATTATTGGAATGTTACAAGCCACATAAAACCCCCAGAAACCGGTATAAATCAGGAACAATCCTATAGTTACCAGCCACGGGTTATGCGGGCTAATATCGCGTGGTGTACCGTCTGCAGCAAATTTTCCGATACGTGGACCAAGCACCACCAATACACCTAGGGCAAAACCACCAGCTATCGCATGAATCACACCAGAGGCATAGGCGTCGTGGTAGCCGAGTTTTTGCACCATCCAACCGTTCCAGGACCAACCCCAGGATGCATCGATGATCCAGGTAAATGAACCAATCACAACGGCCAAGATCCAGAATGCACTAGGACGAATACGTTCGATAACTGCACCAGAAACTATTGATGCTGCCGTCCATGAAAACAGTAAAAATGCAGCCCAGAAAACACCATTAATGCGTGCCCAGAAAGCTGTATCGTCCACTGTCAGCGAGGCCTGATGAACGCCATTACCCATATGGGCTCCCATCAATTCGCTCCATGGTGTCGCGAAAGGTGCGTCTACTAGCGGGCCAATAATCCACGGGCCATTAACGAACGCAAAATAAATCCACCAGCCAAAAAAGAAAAACGTCACTGTAACCAATGGAATTACCATGGTATTTTTCATCAACGTATGTGTATGACTCTTGTAACGGGATGCCCCTACTTCATACATGCAGAAACCTACGTGTATTAAGAACATAAACACGACAGTTACCCAATAATAAAACTCGGTAAAAATAATCCCGAGCGCCGTTAACTCATTATCCATTCTCTTACCTCTCTCTTAAGTTTTCAATTTATACTTAACTATTATCAGCATCCGTTGCCGAGTTTATCCTCCCTAATGTATAGGAAGTATAAAGCGTATGTTAATAGAAAACGAGAGAAAAAAAGTCTGTTTGCAGCCGAAAAATCATTGCCGTCGACTCAATTTATCCTCGGGCCCTGGAAATTAGGCTATTTCTTCCGGTTAATTGACGGCTCATGTCCTTGACGCCAAAATGAAATCGTACGAGCCCGCTACGTGATTCAAACGCACCGCAATCCCTTGCCATCAGTCAGTGAATCAGTGAAAGAGGGCGGCCCGAGGTGGGGCGCCACTCTCGGGTAACTGGATCGCATTCTGGTATTCCCTCCTATTCTCCAGGAGGTCGCGGATTTGCTTGATCACTACCGGATCCTCGATGCTGGCAATGACTTTCATTGGGCCACCACAC
>JBLHGU010000368.1:0-3201 GCA_047615875.1 Parasphingorhabdus sp. | reverse complement strand
GCTGCGGAGACCCTGGGTGTGTCCCGCGATGAATTGCTGGAAGCATTGCTTGCGGGTAAAGCTAGATACTCATCAATTTTTAACTATCCCACCCTTAGTTGGGCCGATATTGGCGCCATAGGTTGGCTGGTAGATGGTGCAGCTATTATGAATCAGGTGCCATTGCAACGTTGTTCTTATGGACCCTACAGCCGCGCCATGATTCGCATATGTAAGGAGGAAAGCTTTCATATGCGTCAGGGGTTTGACTTGCTTATAGCCATGATGCAAGGCACCGACGAGCAAAAGGAAATGGTGCAAGACGCCTTAAATCGCTGGTGGTGGCCATCTTTAATGATGTTTGGTCCACCGGATGCCGAGTCTGTTCACAGTGCCCAGTCACTGGCCTGGAAAATTAAGATCAATGGCAATGACGAGCTACGTCAGAAGTTTGTTGATCAAACGGTTCCACAGGCTGAATATCTCGGCCTTAAGGTGCCTGACGCTGATCTAAAATGGAATGAAGAGCGTGGTCAATACGATTTTGGCGAAGTAGACTGGGAAGAGTTTTTTGCAGTGTTGAAAGGTCGAGGCCCGTGTAATAAGGAACGACTAGCGGCAAAGGTTAAAGCGCATGAAGAAGGGCAATGGGTACGTGATGCCGCTATGGCCCATGCCGAGAAACATGCTTCAAGCTGATACAAATATTTTTAAAGAGAGACGCAGATGAAAGAGTGGCCACTGTGGGAAATTTTTGTGCGTAGCCAGCATGGTCTGGCCCATAAGCATGTGGGTAGCTTGCATGCACCGGATGCAGAGATGGCGATCAAGAATGCCCGGGATGTTTATACCCGGCGTAACGAGGGTACTAGTATTTGGGCGGTGCGTTCTGCAGATATCGTAGCAAGCGCCCCGCGAGATAAGGAACCTTTGTTTGAACCCTCAAACAGCAAGGTTTATCGACACCCGACCTTTTTTGATATTCCAGACGAAGTAGGTCATATGTAATGTCCGGTCAGCAGCCTTTATTTGAGTATCTTCTGCGTCTGGGTGATAGCAGTTTGATATTGGGTCATCGTTTATCTGAATGGGTTGGTCACGCGCCGGTGTTGGAAGAAGATCTAGGAATTGCCAACATCGCCCTCGATTTAATTGGTCAAACGCAATTCTGGTTGGGGCTGGCTGCAGAGACCGAAGATGCTGGACGTGATGCTGACCAATTAGCCTATCTTCGCGATGCATCCCAGTTTCGAAATCTTTTGTTAGTAGAACGCCCTAATGGTAATTTTGCCCAGACCATGGTCAGACAATATTTCTTCGATCAATGGCATTATTTTTTGTTGCAGGGCTTAAGCAAGTCCAGTCATCAGCCCATTGCAGATATAGCCGCCAAATCCTATAAAGAAGTGCAATATCATGTTGAGCGCAGTGCTGATTGGCTAATACGTCTAGGTGATGGAACTGAAGAGAGTCAGCGTCGTACACAGTCGGCTGTTGATGATCTGTGGAACTATACCGGTGAGATGTTTGAAACGGATGCAGTTGAGAGTGATCTGGTTAAAGACGGTATTGCGGTAGATAACGCTGCCTTGAAAGAGGCGTGGATGACAAAAGTTTCCGATGTGCTTAAGCAGGCTAGATTACAGCGGCCCGAAGAAGACTGGAGCCATACGGGTGGCCGTAAGGGTGTGCATTCCGAACATCTCGGTTTCCTGTTAGCTGAGATGCAATTCTTGCAGCGTGCCTATCCTGGGGCTAACTGGTAAATCCCTGTGTTATTCGGTCTTTAACTATGCAGGCAAGTATTGAACAGGTATGGGCCTGGCTACAGGAAGTGCCAGATCCGGAGATACCGGCGATTTCTGTGGTAGAGCTCGGTATCGTGCGTGATGTTGAGTGGAGTGGAGCAGATGATTCGGCGACACTGCATGTGACCATCACCCCGACCTATAGTGGTTGCCCGGCAACTCAATATATAGGCGATGATATCCGAACGACTTTAGCTAATTACGGTGTTAGTAATCTCAAGCTGGCAAGTCGCATAGCGCCGCCCTGGACTACAGACTGGATTAGCGATGCTGGCAAACAGAAGCTTAAAGATTTTGGTATTGCCCCGCCGCTTACGGATGATACTAATGACCGTCTTGGCACCAGGCGTGTTGTAGCCTGCCCTCAATGTGATTCAATCAACACCACGCGGGTAAGCGAGTTTGGGTCCACACCCTGTAAGGCCCATTATCAATGTCGGGATTGTCTGGAACCATTCGATTACTTTAAATGTATCTGATTAACGCTCCCCAATTCGAATGCCGAATCTATGTAGAGGCTTATTGAAAGTATGGCAAAATTTTTTCCTGTAAAAGTCATTCGCGTTCAACGCGAAACCCGTGATGCGGTGGTATTAACACTGCAGCCGACAGACGCAGATCGACAAAGCTTTCAATTTAAGCAAGGGCAGTATCTGACATTTCGCCAGGAGATCGATGGCGAGGAGATCCGCAGATCTTATTCTATTTGTGCTGCGATTCAGGACCCTGACATTCGAGTAGGTATTAAGAAGATACCCGACGGCCGATTCTCTGCCTGGGCCAATGACGAGGTCAGCGAAGGAGATATTCTGCAGGCTATGGCGCCGATGGGTAGCTTCTTTAGCGAATTGCAGGAGAATAGTGAAAAACACTATGTAGCATTTGTTGGTGGTAGTGGTATCACCCCGGTATTGGGCATCATCAAGACCACCCTGCATCATGAGCCACACAGTCGTTTTACTCTGTTCTATGGTAACCGTGCTTCAAGTTCGATTATGTTCCGCGAGGAACTGGAAGATTTAAAGAATGAGTATTTAGGCAGGTTTCAGCTGTTACATATCCTCGATCGCGAGCAACAGGATGTGGACATGTTTAATGGCATTATGGATTACGAGAAGTGCGAAAAACTGCTCGCCCAGTGGATAGATGTAACTGAGGTTGATATGGCCTTTATCTGTGGTCCCGAAGTCATGATGTTGCAGGCCGCGGACGCACTACATGCGGCTGGGCTCGATCGCAGTCAGATTAAATTCGAATTGTTCGCAAGTCAGGTTGGCAAGGGTGCAACATCACAAAAGCGCCAGGTAGCCGCAAAGGATCAGTCGAAGTGCGAGGTCGATATTATTGTTGATGGCCGCCGCCGCCGTATCGACATAATCAAGGGTAATCAATCCGTTTTAGAGGCGGGTCTTGA
>JBLHGU010000367.1:0-3224 GCA_047615875.1 Parasphingorhabdus sp. | reverse complement strand
AACTGCTTTAGGGCTGAGTGCTAACATGCCGTGCGCACCTTCACTGCCCAGCACCTTCTGCCAGGACCAAGTGACGACATCGAGTTTAGAAAAATCGATTGGCATCGCAAAAGCAGCCGACGTTGCATCGCATAGCACCAGCCCTTTTCGGTCGATATCGAGCCAATCTAAATTTGGAACCCGTACACCACTGGTTGTACCGTTGTAAACCATAACAACATCGTGATCCGACTTTGTCTGGGTAAGATCTGGTAGGTCACCATAATCTGCTTTGTACACATTCACCTCGGGCAATCCGAGTGTACCGAGGTCTTTCGCCCAGTCGGCAGAAAAACTATCCCACACCAGGACATCGACGGGACGAGCGCCTAACATTGACCACATCGACATTTCGAAAGCACCGGTATCCGAACCAGGCACAATCGCGAGTTTCCAGTCGGCGGGTAACTTGAGTAATCGATGCGAACGTGAAATTGCGTCACTAAGACGTTGTTTTGGTTGTTTAGCACGATGGCTACGACCAAGCTGAGTGAGATTGAGATGATTGATATCCCAACCCGGATATTTCTTACAGGGCCCCGAAGAAAACCGAGGGTCTTGCGGGCGCAAGCTCGGTTTTTCGGGAAAGCCATTGGCTTCCTCGAACATGCCTTTCTTTGACAAAATACAACCTCTAGTTATTCGGTGGTTTGCTCCACCAAGCCAATGTAGGCTATCACAGCTGCCGGGGGATCGTGCCTAGTTCGGTAGACCGAATTCAGCTATCAATATAGGACATTGCTAAAAATGCCCTTAGTGAACGGCTAGAAGGTTTTAAGATATAACAGTTCGACCTTTTCTCTGGCTCAGGGTGTTTTGCGGAGGAATTTCAAACTCGATGAAATGCTCGGGTCGCTATTAAAGCGTTTGATATCGATCCGCTTGCCCAGCTCTTCCCAGCCATAGTGTTCAACAAGTTGAGTCACTACTTCCTTTAAGGTCACTCCCTTTATGTCAATTTATTTCTACGGGTGTGTTCGACTTTAACGGTAGTTTGGTCGCTTCTCGCATTATGGAAGTATTTTGGATTGGGTCAATTCCATAACCATTTTCAGTACTGCTATCGTTTTATCATTAATCCTCGGATCCTGTCCGAAATAGTGATCACTGGCGGTGGCTATCAAGGTACGACTATCCGGTGCAATAATATCGATCAACGGTGTCAATCCATCATTCGGGCCCTGACTTTTAATAATCGGGTATTTGTAACGCGATAAATGACTCAGATCTCCAGTTAATGAAAGTCCGAGATAATTAATTACTAATAGATTTGGTGGCAATGCCAGTGTTTTTATTCGACGCCTGCTTTGTTCGGCGGACATAGTTAAAATTTCTTCATTATCCCAACCACGAATCCATATCGCAAGATTGAGTAAGATTTTTTGCGGCCAGTTTTGGAAGTAATCAATTAAGGGGCTACCCTGTAATATCCCACCCAGATTGATCCAAGCTACGACAGACCCTAGTTGCTGCGGCGATAACCGCTTTCCCAACGTGTAATGAATTGCAGGACCCGCCGCACTAGCACCTACGACAATTATTTTCCGACCGTCTTGACTGAATCGTAATATGGACTCAACAATGACTTCGGCGCTCTGAAAAACAGACCCAGTTGTGGGTACTCTCACGAGATGGTTTTCGATACCAAGATCGTCGATCAGTTTACGTGGAGAAGAAAAGTCAGACCCTGTAATTTTACCATTGGCGACATAGTTCCAACCCGGTATTAACAGGATAATATATTCGTCACGGGTTTCTGGTTTCTGATAGAGCTGGGAACGTGGTAGAGAAAGTTTCTGATGAAAAGCGCGCTGTAATTTCCTGTTTGGACCTATGTTCCAAATCCGATCTGCCAGAAACAACGCGGCAAAGTCAGTTGAATACTCTTTCGAGAGTCGTTCCAAGAAAGATCGATCGGGCAATTTTGATGTTTGTTGTTCGTAGAGATTATCTATTTCGTTGTCAGTTTCGGGCCTCGATTTATTACCTTGTAAATAATCAGTGAGGTAATATTGGGCTATCTCGGAATCGACGGTGGTCTTGATCGGTTCTTCAATAAAAACCACATTCACTGGATATTTTGGAAAACTGCTACAGGCTGACACGGCTAATGCCCAAAGCAATAGCACGGTCACACGCAGCAACTTACTCATGTAAAAAAATAGTATGACTTATTAATTAAGACTAATCCTTATTTGTTAAAATAAGCTGTAAGTAAAAATCATGGCATCACAATATCCTTTTGTGAAAGTTGAACGAAATAATTTAACAGGTGAGCATTTTATGTCAATTTATTTCTACGGGTGTCTATGATAGTGCTGCATAGATGCGGTTCGTTCCTCGCCAAGTCCTACGGTGGATGCTTTAGCTCGTGAGAATAAATAAAAAGTGAAATCAAAGGAATCAACGATAAATGTGACTCACTAGCAGCCAGCCTGTGTAGCTTACGATTTATAACCCGCTATAATATCGGCCTTGCTGCCCCTCACTTGTGCGAACCTTGAACTTGCGCCACAGTCTGTTAAGACTACCTGATTGTTTTCCCCTTTATGAATAAAAACCTCGTCAAAATCTGTGTTCTTTTACTCGCTGTGATGGTCGCTGTCGGCTACCTGATGTATCACTATTCGGTGCTCGATTTTGTTGATACATCGGCAATCGCTGAGATTATCGTCAGTCTGGGATGGCTTGCTATACCGGCTTTTATTACCTTTGGTGCTTTGTTTACATCCGTTGGTTTACCTCGGCAGGTGGTGGCTTTTATTGGTGGCTATGTCTTTGGGATAGTAGTAGGTGTGGCGCTGGGAACTGTAGCGGCTGTTTTGGGTGCAATATTGACGTTTTATGCAGCGCGTTGGCTGGCTCGTCCGTTTGTGTTACGAAAATATCCGCAATTGGTTTCTAAAATTGATGATCTTATTCATGACAGTTTATACCTGAAGATCATTCTGATTCGTTTCTTGCCGTTAGGGACTAATTTGGCAACTAATCTCGCGGCAGGTGCTGCGGCTACGCCTGTGCGTCCCTTTGCTTTGGCTTCTCTGATTGGCTATATCCCACAGATGACTATTTTCGCAATGACAGGGCATGGCGTGCGAGTGGAGTCAAACACGCAATTGATCGTTGCGGGTGGACTGTTTTTGATATCGATAGTAATCGGTAGTTATCTTTACCATCAACATCGT
>JBLHGU010000366.1:0-3233 GCA_047615875.1 Parasphingorhabdus sp. | reverse complement strand
TACCTGGAAACCTAGGACTAATTTTGTGGGCAATCATGCCAACAATTAAAGTAGTCAACGCAACAAGCATCACGAGCGGATGAAAGGATGTCCAGTTATCCCATAGGTAATTGACGGTTTGATAAAAATGGTCGCTGGCTGGAATTTCTATCCCCAGAAATGTTTTCGCCTGTTTGGCCGCGATTAAACAGGCGGCACCGGCAGTAAAGCCAACGATGACTGAATGTGAAATAAAGTTAACCAGCGCCCCGAGTCGTACAAAGCCCATGGCGAGCTGAAGTATGCCCACCATGAAAGCCAAAGTAATAGCGAGTGAAATATATTGCTCGCTGCCTGGCACGGCTATCGTGCTTAACGACGAAAACATCACTATAGAGGCGGCGGTAGTGGGACCTGATACGAGGTGCCAAGAGGAACCAAACAAGGCCGCAATAATCGCTGGAACCATGCTGGTGTATAAGCCATATTCCGGTGGCATACCAGCAATGGCCGCGAAAGCAACGCCTTGCGGTAGTACAATCGCTGCACCAGTTAAGCCTGCGATCAGGTCAGATTTTATGGTGTCATGGGTAAGGTTTCTGCCCCACCGTAGAAATGGGAAAAAACGATAGAAACTTCTTTGGAAATTCATGCCTTATTTATCACTTAACAATACAATATTTTGCTCTAAACTGGGGAGTTGAGGGCATAGTGTCCGTTCATTCGGGTCAACTGTTAAGGTTGACTTGTTCACTGGTAATGCCGACTTTCGGAGTGGGCGAATCACTTGATCGGGACGGCATAAAATATACAGTTTGTTATGGCGTTCCGATAGCGTTTAATTTCGATATAGGTATTAATGTGACTTATATCGTTGGCGTATTCAGCTCAGTTAAAGGAACTCAAATTCATAGGTCAGGGCTTCTGTACCCGGATCAAGGATTTCCAATCGAAACTGAAAGGGCCTGTTGCTTTGTAGGGCAGTCGGTTCGTTGTCTGATTGACGGTACTCGTCAGGCACAAACTGACGATTGGCAATTAAATTACCCTGAACGTCAAACAGTGTGACAAGCAGCTTAGGTAGTTTTTGGGGGAATGGCGCTTCGTTTACAAAAGAGCCAGTGACCATGAGTGCATTGGAGTTCACTGGGTGAGTAAATACATTACGTTCGAGCAGTTTAATTTGACGACTACTGGAAAACTGCGATTCAGCACAAGGGACGAGTTCGCACAGGCCCAAAATTTGCTGCTGGTAGCGAGGGTTGCTAATAAGCTCGTAACGCTGATAGTAAATTGATTGGGCAATAGCAAGCACCAGCAATAACGAAATTCCGATTAGCCATAACAGTGGAGAAAGGTGAGTAAAAGAACCACGTCCTGCGCCATACATTGCCTCATGCAGGCTGAGTTCGCCGTTAGGTGGTTGTGCTATCTCGGGCGATACCGACTGTTGTCGGGTGTCTACCGCTTGACTACTATCAGCATAGGTTTTTAGGGACGAAAATGCATTAAATGCCATGCCGCACTCACCGCATCTGACTTTGCCAGTGGCAACTTTAAGTTGTTCGTCAGTTACACGGTAGCGAGCGCCGCACTGCGAGCAACTGGTTTCCATAATGTCATCGAACTGAGAGCTTTTAAACATTATTCCCGGCGCTCGATCTCCTAGTGCCCGATCTTCTCGTACCAGATACTCGAATCCAATCCTCCTTCACGCAGATCGGATCGAGCTCAAAATAGGGTAAATAAGCCTGTTGTATATCACCAGCCTGAGTTTGCAAAATGCCAGACAATAAAATCTGACCACCGGGCTTAACCAGTTCAGCGAACGTTGGTGCAAAGCCAACTAGCGGGCCGGACAAAATATTGGCAATTAGTAAGTCGACAGGTTTTGATTCGAACGATTCCGGCAGAGTGATATTCAGTAGGGCAGGGTCGATCTCATTACGTTTGGCATTTTCTTGAGTTGCAGTGATTGCCTGTGGATCGATATCGACAGAATGTACCTCACTAGCCCCCAATTTGTAGGCGGCTATTGCTAATATGCCAGAGCCACAGCCATAATCGATGACTGATTGCTTTTCAATATCATGTTCGCCCAACCAACTCAAACAAAGTGCTGTCGTTGCATGACCGCCAGTACCAAAAGCCAGACCAGGATCTAATTGAATGTTAACCGCTGATGGGTCTGGTGCTTCATGCCAGCTTGGCACAACCCAAAGTTTCTCTGCGCACTGAATGGGTTTGAAATACTGTAAGTGAACTCGAGTCCAATCCTGATCGTCAATAGTCGTTTTTTTGGCGGTATGGATTTGATGTTCGGGCAGACGTTGGATCAAACCGTCGTAGAGCACTTCGAGTGAATGATGTTGGGCGAACAATCCGGTGACTATTGAATGCTGCCAAACGGGTGTATCACCGGGCAGCGGTTCATATAGCGGCTCGTCCTTTGCATCACCGAGTGTGATTGCAACAGCACCGAGCTCAAGCAAACTATCTTCTGTTTGTTCAAGCTCGGCTGCACTAGATTGAACACTGAGTTGCCACCAGGCCATTAAATCTTCCTTAAATTGGTTTAGTCGAGACCCAGTTTCTTTTCAAGATAGTGGATGTTGGTGCCACCAACCGCGAAATTTTCATCGCTTAAAATATCCTTCTGTAAATCGATATTGGTTTTGATACCTTCGATAACAATTTCAGATAAAGCGCCGTTCATACGCGCAATAGCCGATTCTCGCGTATTGCCCCAAGTAATCAGCTTGCCAATCATAGAATCATAATAAGGTGGCACGGTATAACCATTGTAGATATGTGAATCCATACGCACACCGGCGCCACCAGGGGCGTGATATAAGGTTATTTTCCCTGGTGATGGCAGGAATGTTTTAGAATCTTCAGCATTGATTCGGCACTCAATCGCATGCCCCTTAATATGAATATCATCCTGTGTGTAACGTAATGGATTACCTGAGGCAACCAGGATTTGTTCCTTGATGATGTCGACGCCAGTAATCATTTCGGTTACGCAGTGTTCAACCTGCACACGGGTATTCATCTCAATAAAATAAAACTCGTCATTCTCATATAGAAACTCGAAAGTACCAGCGCCTTCATAGCCCATCTGGGTGCAAGCTTTGGCGCAACGCTCACCAATTCTCTTTCGTTGCTCTAGGGTGATGCCAGGTGCCGGCGCTTCTTCAACTACTTTCTGGTGTTTGCGTTGCATCGAGCAGTCACGCTCACCCAGATGAATA
>JBLHGU010000365.1:0-3365 GCA_047615875.1 Parasphingorhabdus sp. | reverse complement strand
AAGTATAGGAAGTATAAAGCGTATGTTAGTGGAAGAAGAGGGGGAATGAACAGTCTGTTTGTCTGTTTGCAGCCGAGGTGTTGGTACTGACAAGTTAATTTTTTCTTCGCGAAAAAGTGGTGGAATATATCGTCATGAGCATAGAAAATATGACTATTATGGGGGTGGCGATCAGAATTCTTGCGCTAACAAAGCAGATTGTGTAGGCCCGGCCCATGCTTGTTGGTTAACTTGTCAGTACCGTATTATCCTAATTATATCAATAGTATATCGTCACACTACCATTTCGTATCGGCGCTCGGGATGGGACTTCATCAGGGCGATGTTGTAGCCATCGAGTAACCAGTTCAACTGCTCACCCGTCAGTTGCATAGACCCCGCTTTCGGCCGTGGCCAATGAAACTTATCTTGTTCCAGTTGCTTCTGCCACAGACAGAACCCGTTGCGCTGCCAATACAAAATCTTGACCTTATCGCGTCCCCGGTTGCGAAACACAAACAATCGGCCGCTCATCGATTCTTGCCTCAACACACTTTCTACCAGATTCGATAGTGTTCGAATACCCTTTCTGAAATCCACCGGTTCCAGACACAGATAGATCGTGTTCAGTGACCCTTCGGCACGAAATATCAGGTGGATACCCAATATAAAGCTTGCACAAACTGTGGGATAGAATCGACTTCGCTAACACTGATCGCGATGCCATTGGGTAGTTGCACGCATACCGTCGGTGGACCTAGCACCGCTGACTGTACCGTAATCGGTATCAAGGTGGCGACAGCACTACTATCTGTCTGCCTCAGCTTCTTGCACCAGTAATGCCACTGGCTGGAGCGAATCCCTCCCTGGCGTAAATAATCCTTCGTGTTTAAGCCGTTCGCCGTCTGGGTAGTAAAGTGTTCTTGCTAGTACGCCGCTATGGTGGGTTTGCCTCTCGACATCCGGTCTTCTCCTTAATTGTAAAACTCTGAGCTTCGCAGGGTTTTACAGCGAACGATAGGAGGGGTGATTTGAAGCGCTTACCCACATTCCACCATTAAGCCTGGATAGATGCGATAGATGCACGGGCTTCTTCAACGGATTTTTCACCGTTGCGGTTTATCGCCTCGGCCTGAACAATATCGACATCGTAAATGCCAATAAAGCGCAGAAAATGACGTAACCATGGAGTCAAAAAATCGATATCACTACCGACTTTAGTCCCACCAGATGCGACCGCAACATAGGCCTTTTTGCCCTCCAATAACCCCATCGGTCCATTCTCGGTGTACTTGAAAGTTTCGCCGACGCGTGCGGCGAGGTCAGACCAGGTTTTAAATCCCGCCGGCATGGAGAAGTTATATACCGGCATGCCAATGACCAGGGTATCGGCGGCCATTAATTCCTCAACAATCGTATCCGAAAGTGCAATGGCTTGATGCTGATCTTCACTACGCTCTGCTTTCTGCGTGTAATACGCACCGATCATCTGCTCATCCACGAATGGCAGGCCCTGACTAACATCGCGGTAAGTTACCGTACTTTGATTGTTGCTGATTTTTTGCACGATTTCATTACTTAGCTGCCTGGATACTGATGGCTTTCCGCGTCCGCTGGCGTCGATATGTAATATATGATTCATTGAAATTTTCCTTTATTTGGCCCAATTGCTGGGCGATTTTTGCGGCACATCAATCACCAATGCTCTGGTGTCTTTCAGTGCCTTCATGTTGATAGATGACAGTTCAACGACTTCCAGGCCATCTCCCTTGTTCAGTAAACGCCCCTCCAATTCGAGAGACCCTTCTGATACCAGAACATAAGCCTGACGTTTTACTGGATGCTTCAGCTCCGTACCTTCGATAAGATGTCCTGCATAGATAAACGCATCTTGATGGATCGATAGCGGCGCATTGCCATCGCCGGACACTAATAGCATGAGCGCATCTGCAGTCGGCTCTTGGGGGAATTGATAACTGTCCCATCGAGGTTTAACGCCCATTTGGTTCGGCTCAATCCATATTTGGAAGATGTTGGTGTCTTCGTTCTCCAGATTGAATTCAGAGTGAAATACACCCGTGCCAGCACTCATTACCTGAACGTCACCAGCCTCGGTACGACCCACATTGCCATTACTGTCTCGATGCGTGATCGCGCCTTCTCGGACATAGGTAATGATCTCCATATTCCTGTGCGGATGGGTATCAAAACCTGCGCCTGCTTTTATGACATCGTCGTTGATGACGCGTAATGCGCCAAACTGCTGTCGTTGTGGATCCTGGTAGTTGGCAAAGCTGAAATGGTGCCGTGCATCGAGCCAACCATGATTGGCGTGACCAAGGTTTGTATAGGGATAATGGGTAATCATTTTTCGTCTCCTGTTGTTCCTAGTGTGTGTTGCTACCAGAGCGAATTACGCTTTTAGTGGCGCAGGGATTAGCCTGTCCACACCTGGTATCTGTTTGATGGCGAAGCTACCGGCACCCTGGATTGAGACGATGATCGCCAATACGGCGAGTAACACAGGGAATTCCCAACCACCGCCTTCATTACTGAATAACCAGCCATTACCCAGATGAACCCAGGCTGCGCCAAGGAGAATCGGCAAGCTGAGTAGGGCAACAAGGCGTGGATAAATACCCAGAATAAGCGCGGCTCCACCTATAATTTCACCAAAGATAGTCAGATAAGCAACGATCGCCACCAGGCCCAAACTGCTAAAAAAACCGACCGTGCCGGGGATAGTAAAAACAAATATTTTAAGCGCTCCATGCGCCAGTAAAATGCTGCCAAGAGTGACGCGGGTCAGAAAAGCGCCGTGATTAGTAGTAGAAGTGTTCATTGTTGGAGTCTCGTGTTGATTAATCTGAGAGCGCACAATATCAGTTCCATTTAAAATGATAATATGTAATATTGTTATTTGATTAATTCCATTTGGTACTTAATATGGATCATATCTCCCGAGTTGGCGTTTTTCTCGAAGTAGTCAAAAACGAAAGTTTTGCTGGGGCTGCTCGCGCGCTCGGCCTGACCGGGCCTGCTATCAGTAAGCAGGTACAGTCCCTCGAAGATCAACTGGGGGTCAAGTTATTGAGCCGCACAACCAGGCACGTCGGATTGACTGAAGAAGGCGCGATCTATTTCGAAAAGGCCCGACAAGCACTGGAGGACTTGAACGAAGCCGAGCAGCATATTCAGGATCTGAAAGCTTGTCCTACCGGCAAGCTCAAAGTGAATGCACCGATGTCATTCGGCACGCGATTTCTGACTCGCCCGATTGCCACCTTTGCCGAACAATATCCAGAGGTAGAGCTCGAGATCGATTTTGATGATCGGTGGGTTGATGTGGTGGGGGAAGGGTTTGACGTCGTCATTAGAATCGGATC
>JBLHGU010000364.1:0-3477 GCA_047615875.1 Parasphingorhabdus sp. | reverse complement strand
AGGTCTGAACCCGTTTCAGTCAATTGACTAAATTCTGTCTATAAAAATATATCGTATATTATGACGTTATTTCGCAATTAATGTCTAACTCGTTGGTGCCAATTCACTCATGCGACGACTAGCATCCTCCAGAAGATCATTCATTCGACTCTCCGCCAATGATGTGTCACCAGATTTTATCGCCTCATAGACACTACGATGAAGCGGCAACGATAGCGCATTAGCCTCAGTATTCGGGTTGGTCAGCCGAATGCTGAACAGTAATGTTGAGTAAATTACTCCGTCTAGCGCCGACAAAAACTCATTGTGTGCCGCGCGTAATACTGCACGATGAAACCTAGCGTCCGCAACAACAAATTGTTCTGCATTATTGATGTCGGCGTCCATCAAGTCACAGGCTGCACCAATTTCCTGTAAATCTTCTACAGAGGCCCGGCTTGCGGCCCAGCGAGCGCCGCGGGGCTCGAAAACCTGCCTAACTTCCATTAACTGCTGCAATGTCGATGCTTCTGGTGGACCCGAAAGTTGCCATGCCAGTACGTCATCATCTAGCAAACCCCAATCCCTACGGTCCTTTACCCGGGTACCGATTCCGCGCCGAACATCTAGTAAACCCTTGCCTACCAGAATCTTTACTGCATCACGTATAACTGTTCTGCTAACTTGAAAACGCTCTGAAAGAGTGCCTTCATCGTCTACCAGACTACCAGGTGCATAACGTCCCGTTACAATACGACGCCCCATTTCACTGGCCACCTGAGAACATAAACTTAAGGTGAGTCCAGATCTGGCTTTCAGATCGTAGAACAGCATTTCATTCATATATTGTATTTAAACATAATATGTTTGGACCAACAATGCCAGTTCACCCATTCGCAACTTAGCTGGAAGAATCTGTGAATTGTTGTATGGCAAAATAGATGCCGCTGACAATAAAGCTGGCGACGAAAAGCCACAGCGAGACACTAAAAACCTTAAATATCACAGCGTGAATCAGGCTAAAGAAGATCATCTCATCGTTTCTGTACAAAACTAATATGTAGGTCCCATAGAGCCAGGCGGGAACCAGAAAAATGAGATTGACCGGCGTGAGCCCAAAATTATACTCGGTGGGCTTTGGTGGCTTTAGTGATCTCTTAACTACTACCTGCCAGGCGCGCCGCATGCCGGCAACAGTTGAGACCATGGCGCAATAACCAAGAATACTGCTAAATATGAACGCCATAATCGCGTAGATAACCATCATTGTGACGTTGAATGGTTGCGGCATGCGGGGGTCCGTTATAGGAGCTAGAAGGTTATGAGTTTCATGAGTCGATTGTATCTAAAAACTGTTTGAACTCTTCCTCTTCGATAGGTACATTGTTCTGATTTGCAGGAAAGTTATTGGCGTCTATTGCCGAATACACTAAATATCCAATATAGTGACACTCAAAACAATCTCTATGCAACAGTAAAACGCGTTGATCTTTAGCTATCGAGTTATAAAACCCTACTCAATTTATCGAATCACGGCCCAAAACAGAATCAATTTCATTCATCTGTTGTGGAGTTAGTGGACCAAAGCTCATAGCGCCAGCGTTTTCCTTTACCTGTTCTGGTGTTCTGGTGTTCTGGCACCTGGAATAGGGGTGGCATTTTCACTGCGAGCCCAAAGCCAGCCAATGGCACCCTGTGTTAGAGATCTTCCATCGCTGGTTAATATTTCGCGTAGAGCCTGGAGTCTTGCGGACCAACTACTATTGGATTTTCCACCAGGCTCAAAATAGGGTAACCATTCCGGCGGGTCATAACGAATATCATCCTCATTCAATGTGCTAGTTTGGGAAAATTTCCAGTCAAAAACCCCATAGCTAAAGGACATCGATTAATGCTTGTTAATCCTTCAGATTCGCATAGCTTAATGATATCAGGCGTGTCCTGAAAAATATTAATGTCATGTTGAATGGCTACTCCGTGAGGGAAGTCCTTAATAATCTTGCAACTTTCAGCGCTATCCGTACTCCAGCCAAAATATCTAATCAAACCACGCTCACAAAGCCTTTCCATGGTTTCGAATACTGCTATTGCCGCAGTATCCTCAACTCCGTCTACATGCAAAAAGTACAGATCAATCCAGTCTGTTTGTAGTCTTTTTAAGGATTGCATACAAGCAGATTCTATATAAGATGGTGTAATATTTGTGCCGGTGTTTTCGAGGCTCTCGCTATCAAAAGTGTGTCCTACCTTTGTTGATATAACAACATCATTGCGTTTATTCTTGAGTGCATTACCTAGCACAGACTCACCGTGACCAGCACCATATTTGTCAGCTGTATCAAAGAGGTTTATTCCACTTTCGATTGCCGTGTGAATGGTTTTGATTGATTGCTCATCATCGACCTTACCGTAACCGACTGCTCGTCCTGTCGGATAGTGGCAGCCCTCGCCACTAAACAGTGCTCCACCAATTGTCCAGTATCCCATACCCATTGCGCTGATTGAGATTTCAGTGTTTGCTAAATTTTTAGATCGTTGCCAAACGTTCGCGGCGTTTTCTCGCTGGTATTCAATATTTATGTTTTATCGATGTGATGATTCTATTCTCCTTATCATGTAAATGATCAGCTTTTGCAGTGTAAATTTACTCTACCAATTAATGTCTAATGATAAACACTAAGCGGTGATCATTGTAGAATCCTCATATTGACACTTTGCGTCCTCACTTTTGTGCTGTTGAATCTCCCACACTCTTAAAGGAGCTTTCTTAGTCAGGCTTTGTTAGGATTGATTTATTAGTCGGCGTTTCTCAATAATGTCTGTCTATCGATTAACTTTCTCGCGACGTCGTTGAATAAATTGACGGTGTGATTCTTCAGTGCCGTCGTGGAAGTTTCCTGTCCATTTATCTAATGGTATTTCCATTCCACCATAATTGCATTCATAGTACCGATGGTGCATTTGGTGATGATAAGTACCCAGGGGTAAAACCAATTTTCCGCGAAAAAGTATGCCCTGAAAGCCGGTATGGGTGGTGGCTGCAGAAAGAGTGAAATACTGCAAATGGAAAATGATTAATAGAGGGTTGGATGGCACAATCCAATGGATCAGGATAGTGCTGAGGTATATCAGATGTTCCACCGGATGCATTGAAAGGCCAGACCATGGTCCAACGTTGGTATTACGATGATGTAGCGAGTGCACTGCTCGAAACAGGGGCGGCCAGTGAATTACTCGATGAATTAGGAAAAAATGTACGGTTTCCCAGGCCGGCAGCAGCATGATGAAAAGTACCAACCAAATCAGATCGCCAGGTATTTCCAGCATGGGTGTATGGCCATTAGTCAATGCCCACATCATCAAAACTTCATAGGCACTCCAGATGGTTACACCACTGACCAGGGTCCAAAACATGTTGTCCTTTACCTGACACTTGAGGGTGAATTTCTGGCTATTACGAGGAAAAGGCCGGGTGTCGTAGCGGCGCTCATCGCCCTG
>JBLHGU010000363.1:0-3533 GCA_047615875.1 Parasphingorhabdus sp. | reverse complement strand
ACTTTCAAGGCTTTCTTCAGATATAACTGGTAATGAATTTTTGATCGTTTTATTATTTCGACTCATCACGAAGAATCCTGAAGACTTTAGGTGGGCGCCTGTGTGAGTCACCCTGGCCTTCCAGGAACTCTCAATACAAACTTAGAGTCCTATTGTAACTCGGATACTGCAGTAGTAAACATGGCTAGCGGCTGGGTAAATATACCGCCGCCTAAACGACCTAACTCACCCTCCCGATCCAGTATCCCTAAGCTAACTATAGGTGCCAGCCCACTTTCGACACAAGCTCTGGCTGTAAGGCCTACCGGTAAATGTAGTGACCCAAATGCCGGATGCTCTGCAGACAAAAGCAAATTTCCTAACTCTAAACCAGATTCTGGCAAATAAGCGCCTAGTCCATCCTGTTGCGGTTTGGAATAAGACATAGCCATAGCACCAAAACCCATTGCATCAACGATAGCGCTGTCACCTATGGCACCTAATCCCCGGCTTGCCGGAAGATCTTCGCGATCAAACTTACCCGTGGGTGTAACAGCATCAGCTATGATCCATTGAGCTGGATTTGCTGCCAGTTGAATACCGGTGGAGGCACCATTGGCACCAGCACTTATTACCAGGCTACTATTTTCAGTATTCCGAGCAGCACTTAGCATGCATTTACAGGCGGCCATCCAAATATTTAGAAAGAAACTTGGGCCTTGTTCAATGAAAGCAATTACATCTGCACCATTGGAGAGGTTAGCCAACGAAGGCTGTATATGCTGCAACGTTTCTTTTGTTCCCACAGGGGTTCGACCATGGCAATCATCCTCTTGTTGAATCGCGGCAGCTGCAACAGACAGTAGATCTACTCCTTCAGCCACTGCGTGTTCTAAAGCGGGGGCTACAATACTATACATCCAGTTTAAGTGATCCAATGCAGGCTGATGACATTGCCCTAATCGCGGTGCTGCGCCATTACCGCCATTGAGAGGAGCCCATGCGATGGACCCACTACCCGCAGCATCTTCCACTTGATGTAACGACATGGATGAAGAAACCACCGCTGCCAGTGGTGTTACGACGTCAAAATCCTGAGCCGGTCGGAGTTGAATTTCACCGTTGTGTATTTTCGATTCTGCCTGATCAAAATCATCCGCTATCCCTTCGAACACTGCGGTCACTTTTGCTGAATTCAAAATAGGACGTGTTATGTTATTTACATCGGAAAATTTAGGCCCGGCATGTAACAAGGTATGTTTATCAAGTTTTACAGCATCGGCCGCTCTACACATAGCAGTCCAGCTAGGTTTGACTGCTAATACTTTGTTAATCGCAGCAACATCAGCCGCATGTTGTGGTTGGTAAGTCATAACAAGTTAGGCAGGTTGAATCCAGGTTTCGGAAAAATACAGGAAAGCGGTTGTCGTTTTAATTCCTGCCTGAATACGCTCTACCGGCTTACCTGGCAATTGCTCTCCATTAACAACAATTTGCGGCCTGGTTGATTCAACCAATAAAGAATAAAGTTCATTTTCTTTGCCACCAGTCAATTCAGGCGGAAGCTCTAGAGCAACTGGCTTACCCAGGCCATCCCAGATAAGCTCAACATCCAGGTCGGAAGTTCGTACTATTTCTTTATAGCAACTACGAGGATCACCTTCCGCATAGCCTTCAGTCATCATTTCAATTTGTGCAGACTGGCAACCGGGTAACGCTGCAAAGGCGGGCAATTTACCAATGAATGTCTCCATCAGGTACTCGCCAAGAACCTTATTGTCGGTGATAATAACATTTGCAGCGGTTGGCATCGTAACGGCTTCGTTGGGCTTCTGTAATAACAACAGAACGGTCCCACGTCCAACAGGGGAATAGAAAATACGAAAAAACAACGCAATAGATGAAAACGGGCCATCCGGATCTTCTTTTAAAAGTATTCCCGGATTCTCGCCAGTCCAGACCACGGTGCCTGGATGAATAGGATTCTTAAGTGGCATAGGTGGTTCCCTTGTGAGATTATTCTGCGGGTTTTACCCAGGTTTCGGAAATAGCCAGAAACGCTGTGCTCATTTGTTTGCCAAAGAACAGTCGATCGGTAACTTTGCCAGTAAGACTCTTGCCATTGACCAAAATATCGGCCTGCCTGGCCTCCATAAAAACACTATACATATCGTGTTCGCCAGTAGCACAGGTTTCAGGAGTAACTTCAACAGCAAAGGGTTGACCTAATTGCTGCCATTGCATAGACATTTCGACCCCCTGGGCGCTCATGGTTTCACTCCATGATTCCATCATATCCCCTTCGTTGGTATGAGACTCAACATCCATCCAGGTCATCGCATCTAGACCGGGTTGACCCTTAAATGACGGGAATTTAGAAATGAAATCTCTAATCAAATAGGCAGTCAGCTCACGATTATTGGTCATGCAGATATTGTTAGCCTGCGGATAGCCCTGGGACTCATTGGGTGCACCGAGAACAATCATGGTTTGGCCACGTCCATGTCCTGAATATACGACGTGGAAGAAAATTGCTAGCCCGGTCCAGGGGCCATCTATTGACTCCCTCAGATAAATACCGGGGTTATCACCCGCCCATTCCACTTCACCGGGATTGACCGGAATTCGTTCAGTCATGAGATACCTGCTTTATTGAAGACTAAATTTGAAAACTTAAAGGTCGCACTATTTACTTAGCAGTGTAGAGTGTTCTACTGGCCAACCAATACTTAAATAAATACCAATTTCTGTTGGTGCATCTTGTGGCTTACATTCAATTACCACAGGTTTCTCTAATCCAACGTCAATAAACAATCTGGTCAGGTTTCCGGCAAAGGTTCGCCCAACCAGTTTACCCTGTAAAACATTAAAATCATCTGATGCAGATTCAGAGCTAACTAATTGTAACTGTTCTGGGCGCACACCGACACAGATAGGGCCTTCGGCGATGTCATGATTCCGTTTAACACGAATATCTGTATTGGCGGTATTAACTACCACGTAATCACCAGCAGTCCCTGTTACCACGCCATCCAGCAAGTTAATTTGTCCAACAAAATCCGCCACAAAACGTGTTTGTGGCGAGTTGTATATATCCTCTGCACTACCCATCTGCTCGATTCGGCCGGTATTCATTACGACAATACGATCTGACATATTCATCGCTTCTGTTTGGTCATGGGTAACGTATACGGTGGTTATTTTTAATTCTTGCTGAATACGACGAAGTTCAACTTGCATGGTTTCTCTAAGCTTTAGATCCAATGCGCCCAATGGCTCATCCATTAACAACACTTTAGGCGGGTAAGCGACCGCTCTCGCTACTGCAATTCGTTGTTGTTGTCCGCCACTGACTTCGGCGGGATAGCGATCGCCAACGTCAGGCAAATGAATCAGGTCAAGCAACTCCCCTACCCTGTCATTAATATCAGACTTTGGATAACGCCTTTCTTTTAAACCAAAGCCAATATTCTCCGCGATTGTCATGTGAGGGAACAGAGCATAATCCTGAAACACCATGCCAATTTCCCGGTGCTGAGGCGCCACCTGAGTGA
>JBLHGU010000362.1:0-3546 GCA_047615875.1 Parasphingorhabdus sp. | reverse complement strand
GAAAGTTCGTGCCAAAATAGATTCGATGTTTGAAGAAATCGGTCCCGAGAATGTCAATGCCAGCCCGATTGATGGGTGGTATACCGTGCAAAAAGGATCCATTGTCGCGTATGTATCTGCGGATGGCCGCTACCTGTTGCAGGGCGATTTGATTGACCTCGATGAGCAAGTCAACCTGTCTGAACGGAGTCGAGTCGACGCACGCCGCACGCTGATTTCGACGATTGAAGACGATGAGGTCATCATGTTTTCACCCGAGGAGGTTAAGTTCAGCGTTACAGTTTTTACTGATGTTGAATGCACCTATTGTCGAAAACTGCACAGCCAGATGGACGAATACCTGGCTCAGGGCATCGAAATTCGTTACCTCCTGTATCCGCGCAATGGACCAGCGTCGTCGTCCTGGGGTGTATCAGAGAATGTCTGGTGTGCCAGAGATCGAAACAGTGCTTTGACTGCAGCCAAACTTGGCCGCAGTTTCGAATCTGACAAGTGTGACGCTACGATTGTGACCAATCACTATATGATGGGACAGAATGTTGGGCTTACCGGAACGCCTGCGATCGTCCTCGACGACGGTACCTTGATTAGTGGCTATCTGGCGCCGGCAGCCTTAAGTTCACGGCTGCAACAAGATGCCGCGAACTAAGACTGAAGACTGCGGTCCTTGCGTCGGATTTCGTGAAAATGCACACCGTTGTTTTTGCCGCGGTCTTCAAAGTGTTTCTGTAGAGCGAAACGTCCGCTGAGGAAAGCCAGGTCATCCCAAGGGATTTCATCTTCGGCAAACAATTGCGTATCCAGACTTTCGTCACCGACGCCATAGCCGCCTGTGAGTTTGCCTGTAAAAAAGATATGTACCTGCCCCGCATCTACGACGTCGACCGAAACAAACTGATGTCCGATTTCGACAGGCGCTAGTGCTTCTTCCAGCGTTTCGCGGGCTGCTCCACCTGCCAGTGTCTCGCCCAACTCCATAAATCCCGCCGGCACTGTCCAGTGTCCGTAGCGCGGCTCTATGGATCGTCGGCAAAGTAAGATTTTGCCGTCTTGTTCTGCGACGCAGCCAACGACAATAAGCGGATTTTGATAATGCACGATGCCACAATCGTTGCAGATCGCACGTTCCCTGTTGTCATCTGCTGGAATCTTGAGGCTAATTTCTCCTCCGCAAGTTGAGCAGTACTTCATCGTTTCTTTGTATCCAAGATAGTGCCGAGGGGGGGTGAACCCCCCACTTCCGAAGATACCGGACTTTGAATCCCATCCGGCACAAAGTTCACAGCAATATACAGCAAGTTACAGCAAGGTCTTCAGCAACTTGTGAAAATCATCTTGCTGTCCACACCTGATGGGGATGCTTACGCTACCCGTTCGCTTCCCTTTACTCTAATTCTTGGAAATCCACACAAAGCAGCACTCTGTACAAACACGTGCACCCCAAGCCTTTTGTGATCACAAATCAATTAGAATAAGTTTCTTTCAAATAACAACACAAAAATGCTGTTCAATTCATACCAGTTCATATTCTTATTCTTGCCACTGAGATTAGCGGTTTTCTTCGCTATCGGCGGACGCGGACACCATCGTGTTGCTATTTGCTGGCTCGTGGGAGCCTCTTTGTTCTTTTATGGTTGGTGGAATGTAGCCTACTTGGCGTTACTCATTGGCTCAGTTCTTTTTAATTACACACTTGGCGTCTCGCTTTCCGATGAAGTTACATTACTGAAAAAAAAGTGGCTTCTGTTTTTCGGTGTAACAACTAATCTTTGCCTATTGGGATATTTTAAATACGCCAATTTCTTCATTGATAATCTGAATCTTGCCACTGGTACCGATTTCAATTTGGAAGTTATTATCCTTCCACTAGCGATTTCCTTTTTTACATTCCAGCAAATCACTTATCTCGTGGATACCTATAGAGGCGAAACAAAGGAATACAATTTCCTCTTTTAGAGGATGATTATGTCAAAACATCTTGGTCGGAGAGGGACTGGAGCTTCATAAAATGCGGAGTCCTTAATATGCAAAACATAGTGCAAAAAAATGGCAAGAGTAACTTCATATTCATGGTTGCGCCTGATAAATCTACAATTTATGAGCCATTCATTACAGATAAAAAATGCCCCCAAGTAACCTCTCTCGGCTGGAGTCAGAAGGTCTTAATTATCTGCGTTTGGATAACGTACTCATTGAACATGTGAGAGCTGGGACAGTTGACCTTTACAATCCTAATAATACGCATTGGTCATTTGGGGGGCATGTAATTGTAGCCCAAGAACTTGTCCGCTATATGAAGCGCCGAAACATTATAGGGCAACCTGGAGTGGTGCCCCAAATTTAGGACAGGCCTCAAAATGCAGCGGAGGCGTGTCTGTCTGACTGGGGGAGTTCCAGCCCTAAAAGCGGGCATTGCCAATCCAAAAAGGCTGCCGACAAGTGAGAAGAAAATGACGCGATTTGTACTATTGCTATTTGCATTGCTGGGGGTAGCTTGCAGCGGCCCGGCGTTAGTCCAAATGGCAGGCGTGGAAGAAGGTCACTCTGTTTCGATTGATGGAGTTGAGCGCACATGGCGCATGTTTGTGCCGGACCAATATGAGGAGGGTATCGCCCTTCCTTTAGTTCTCAATCTTCATGGCACGGGCTCTACGCCTGATCGGCAATCGCAATATTCAGAGTTTGAAATCCTTGCAGCAAAAGAGGGGTTCCTAGTCGCCAGTCCCGCGGGCAAATTCCCTCGGAGCAGAGATGGGGTACCTACTTGGAATGTCGATCTTATTCAGGACGGCGTTGACGATGTTGATTTCATAAAAAAACTAATCGCCACGATAAGTAGTGAGTATTCCGTTGATCCAAATAGAATCTACGCGACCGGTTTTTCGGGTGGGGCTCGTATGAGCAGTCGACTGGCCTGCGAGCTTTCTGAGTCAATTGCCGCAATCGGAGCAGTCGGGGGCATTCGATACCCGGAAGATTGCAATCCTGCTCGGCCAGTACCAGTAATCATTTTTCACGGGAAGCGTGACAGGGTTAATCACTACACCCACCAAGTCGATTCACCTGACTATTGGCGAATGGGCGTAGAAGATGCGCTTGGTGGCTGGGTGACAAGAAATGATTGTGCAGACAATTACAGAGAAGAGGTGGTATCCCAAACGGTAAGTCGATTGTCGTATAGCGGCTGCGAGGGCGGTGCAGATATCGTCTTTTATCGTTCTGAGGACGGAGGGCATACATGGCCTGGATCCGCTGCCGCGCGGGCTCGGCAAGAGAAAGAGCCAGGCACTACCGAGAGCGAAATTCCAGCAACGATTTGGATATGGGATTTTTTCGAGAGTCACCCGCTAGGCTAGTGCGCTTAAGACTCCAGCAAGATATATTGTTATAAATTTATATCAAATCATTTCGAAGGCGACCAATGAAAACCATGTCTGCAGCGTTGCCAAGCGCTAGAGTTGCCTTTGTCCTCAGCTCTCGCCGGCACTTTAATTAGGCCTTTGCAACACGAGTGCTGATCTAAAAAAAGCGGCCCCGTGCGGGGCC
>JBLHGU010000361.1:0-3600 GCA_047615875.1 Parasphingorhabdus sp. | reverse complement strand
TGACAGAATGACGACTGCAATCCAAAAAACCATGAGTCTCCAAGTTTGGGTCATGCTTCTGACATTATCTGTTCTTTGGGGTAGCTCGTTTTTCTTTGTCGGCATAGTGGTCTCCGCCCTTCCACCATTAACAATTGTATTGGTACGGGTAGGTTTTGCTGCCGTTGCGCTATGGATTATCGTTGCCGTGCTCCGAGTATCCTGCCTGAAGTCAATGAAAGCGTGGTTGGCTTTATTTGGCATGGGCATGCTGAATAACGTCATACCTTTTTCCCTAATAGTCTGGGGTCAGACCCAGATTCCTTCGGGACTTGCATCAATATTCAATGCCACAACGCCTTTGTTTACTGTTGTACTTGCTGGTCTTCTACTGTCTGACGAACGACTCACGACTAACAAGTTGATTGGCGCATTTGTGGGTTTAATCGGTGCAGTGTATATGATTGGGCCATCCGCTCTGGCGGATTTGGGAGCAGGTACACTAGCGCAGCTGGCCATAATCGGATCATCCATTTCTTATGGCTTCGCCGGAGTATTTGGACGCCGCTTTAAACCCATGGGGCTACACCCCATTGCTACTGCCGCAGGTCAGGTCACGGCATCGACTGTGATACTTATACCATTTGCATTATTGATCGATCAACCATTCCAATTACACCATTCCAATTACCAATGCCTGGCCTAGAAGTCTGGGCATCGCTATTGGCTTTGGCGGTATTTTCCACAGCTCTAGCGTATATATTGTATTTCAAAATCCTGTCTCTAGAGGGTGCTACAAATCTAACGTTAGTGACATTCCTGATACCTATATCTGCGATTCTACGGGGCTACGTTGTTCTTGGAGAAAGACTCGAACTTACGCATTACATTGGTATGGCAATTATTGGACTCAGTCTATCAATCATCGATGGAAGACTTTGGAAGAGGAAAAAACTTAATTAATATCTATACAGTTCATAGCCAATTCAATTTAAAAAGATAGTTACTCAATTTCAATGATGAACATCCGAACCAACTAGAATAGACTGATCAATTGCTCTAAATTATGTTGGAATAGAAAATGTTTAAAGAACGAGTTCTAGTATTACGACGCGAGCAATTCATCTTCAAATGGAAAGTTTGCTACCAGCTCGTAACCACTTGAAGTAATACGTACCATTTCCTCGAGTTTTACACCGTTTTTCTGGCCCGGTTCGCCGATGTAACTTTCCACAGAAATAGTCATGTTTTCTTCAAAAACACCGTCGTAACCGGTTCGCTCGAACAAGTGTATTGGTGGTATTTGCGGGTACTTGTTACACATGCCGGTGCCATGAGTTAACACGCCACAATCGAGTGCCGAATATCGCTCGGGCATTTTCCAGGCTAGCTCGGCAAACTCGCGAAAAGAAACGCCCGCCTTCAGCAACGACATGTTGTAATGAATCTGATCGTAGGCCAACCGATAGATGGTTTTTTGTTCTTCAGTCGGTGTGCCCGGGTGACACAACCAGGTGCGTGAAATATCAGTGTTGTAACCAAACGGACCTATCATGTCGGTATCTATTCCAAGCAGTTCACCGCCCTGAATTTGCCGCTCGCTGGCTTCGGTATACCAGGGGTTAGTGTTGGTGCCTGAAACAACCAGTCGGGTTTCGATATAGTCACCACCAAGGTTCGAATTGACAGAGACTAGCGTCGACCACAGTTCGTTTTCTGTTACACCCGGCTCTGTCTGTTTGCGCATAACATCGAGTGCGGTCTCGCAGACTAGTGCGGAATGCTTTTGAGCTTTAAGCTCGTCTGGCGTTTTGATACACCGAGCATATTCGATAATGCCCTGACCAAATCCGACATTGATTTTTCTGGCTTCCAACGCATGACGCCCATCGGTATCCAGTCGGTCAACAACAATGGTCAAATTCGGGCATCGCTTTTGAATTACGTCGGCCAACTCGTCGGCCCACGATTCGATCAGACTGCCGCGCTTGGATTCTGCGGTGTGGTTATACCAGAGCGTACCCGGGCGTGATTCTTCAATAGTTTCCATTCCGGCTGACAGGTGTTTGCAATTCACGAAATCAAACAGTGTCGCTTTGCCTTCGGCAGGAACCAGACAGTAACGAGCAGAATTGTGCATAGTCCAGATTTGCATATTCCGGCAATCTGTTGCATATCGAATATTGATTGGATCGTACAACAACATCCCCCGATATCTTGTTCTTGTAATTCATGCTGCAGGCGACTTAAACGATCTAGACGCATACGAGACCCGTCCACTTGTGGTAGTGCTTTCAGTCGCTTTTTTATCTGATCGAAATCAATTTTGTTTTCAGGCATATCTGTTCTACTCGTTTTTCTTGAATATACGTTGATTTTATTGCAACTTAATAATTGATTTAATAAATGTATCACTTCTACTATTAGTTAAAAACACGGATAATAATTATCAACATCATTCATAAAATGAATATTTATGAAAAGTACACTTCCACTACTCAATTCACTCGGTGCTTTCGAGGCTGCAGCTCGACATCTCAGTTTTACAGCAGCTGCGAAGGAACTTGGCGTGCTACAACCCGCTGTAAGTCGTCAAATTCTAAATCTTGAAAAGGACCTCGGTAGGATCTTTTTTTTGCGCAATAAACCTCGGTTAAAAATGACAGCCGATGGCGAGATATTGCTAGCTGGAGTGTCGGCAGGGCTCGGACAAATAGACCGTACAGCCAAGCTGGTTCGTAACCGAAACCGCAGGCAGGCAATTGTGGTCTACGTATCGATAGGTTTTGCGAGTTGTTTTCTAATGTCTCGCTTATCAGACTCCAATACTCGCTATCCTGAAGCTGAGTTAAAACTAGTCACGAACGATTTTTACCGTGATTACAATTCGGACGAATTTGATGTAGCAATCGTTTTTTCGATTGAAGAAAAGACACCGGGTCACGATGTTAGCTTGCTCTTTCCCGGAGAGTTGATTGCGGTATGCTCACCTGAATATATTGGAGGCCGGGCACCGCTGGATGACGGAAGCTTGGTGAAAGAAAGATTGCTGTATCAGCATGATCCCTATCACATGGAGGACTGGAATAAATATTTTAACCAATCATCAGTCAAACCACCAGTATCGACTGGATCAAATCGATACACTACCTATATCACTTACCTACAGGCGGCGCTCAATGGCGACGGTATTACGTTAGGTAATTCTACTTATCTCGATGACTTGATTAGGTCGGGCAAGCTTTGTCTAGCCAGTCAACGGAGAGTGCAATCCAGCCGTAGTTATTATTGCTGCCTGTCGGAGCGTGGTCTGGAAAAGCCCGCAGCCAGGGACTTCGTCAACTGGTTACACAGCACGATCAATCTTAGGAAATTATAAGTCGAGCACTGACATAAGCATTTTACGTAGCTAGAATGGCTGTAACAACGATAGTTCTCTAGAATATAAGAGAAACGCAACCGTTTTAAAATGCCATGAACTTATAGCGGCCACTATAAGAATTGAATTATGCGCTTATCCATAGCAAGAATTGAGACTGCAGTTTCCAATATAGACAAAGTATTCCTGGATTCCCCCCAGTATATCTGTCCGTGTCTTAGTAAGGCCTTAGGATGTGATAT
>JBLHGU010000360.1:0-3606 GCA_047615875.1 Parasphingorhabdus sp. | reverse complement strand
AACCGATATATTACGGTGATAGGATTGTAGGACACACAACCTCAGCTGCGTTCGGCTATCGCATTGGAAAACCCATTGCACTAGCCCATGTTCACATTGATAACCCTGACGGGATGAATGTGGAGCTGGATATTACCGGAGTACGCTTTAAAGCGCGTATGCAATATGCGCCGGCTTTCGATCCCGCCGGAAGCCGGATGAAGACTGAAAATTAAGTCGGAGCAGATATGCCTATAATAGCTTGCTACCGAAATAATTTATGGGTATCGCAAATTTTTCTGTTGTAAATATTTGCTTAGTCGTACGACAATACGACCACATCGAAATAGTTTTCAGCTGCAATTTGTCGCGGCGGCTATCTCGGCTAATTATTAGAAGGTGATTTATGAGTGAGCAAAGCAAAACCCGTCCGAAAGTGCCTGAGGGAAAAACTAGTTTTTTGAGAACCCGACAGATGGAGGCTAATGATAAAGGTTTTATTGGTTATGAAACTATCTGGGAACCCTTTCAGAAAGTAGTTGATTACGCCACACCAAAACGTCCGTAATAGATTTGGCCGTACGAACCCTATGGTCGGAGGGCCGCTTGAATAAACCTAGCCTGTTACAAATGTCCTGATTGTTGCCGCGCGTCAGCTTGGTAAGTGTAGTAGACAGGTCTGGTTTTTTATCGATTGTGCTAATCTCCCTTGTTATTCAAATTTTGATTAATAGTTAAAAAACCATGAGTAAGGCTCCTCAAGGCAAGCTCGCGCAGGTAACTGGCAAGAACGTATCCATTGATCCAGCAGAACACTACGACGACTGGGCAGCGAGGTACAACGACGATCTGTTAAATGAGTATGGTTATACTGCCCACAAACTAGCCACATTGGCACTGACTCGAATGCTGCAAGATAAAAGTGCAAGTATCATCGACGTAGGGTGCGGTACGGGGCTCGTTGGACTGGAATTGGCAGAATCAGGTTTCAAAACCATAGACGGCATCGATATTTCGAAAAATATGTTAGCCGAGGCCGAGAAAATAAACGTCTACCGGAGTTTGCTCTGGCAGGATGCAGAAAAAGACTCAGTTATAGATGACGGTGCTTACAATGCCGTGATCAGTGCTGGTAGCTTCGGTAAAGGTCACATGGGACCGGACGCGCTGGGTAGTTTGATTTCTATGGCCGTGCCTAACGGGCTAGTGGTGATTTTTATGAATGCAGAACCTTTTGGAGATGAAGATTATGCTTCACATATCCGACAGCTCGAAGAAGGTAACAAATGGGTTGTCGTGCGCATAGAAGATCACAATTACATGGAAGCTTTGGATAGACCCGGTAAATTAATTATTGCCCGTCGTGTACGAATTACAAGTTGAAGTTAAGCCTTCCGTTGCGTGAATTCTCAATCTAGTTATAGGGCAGGGATGCCAAACATTATCTCTCCAGTGCTTTAAACGTATTAAAAACCCATGGCCGTATTGCCAGTATCATGGTGGTGCCATATTTTTGTTGGTGGGGTATACGGCGCTCGGAATGCGTAATCTCGTCGAACAGATGAGCCACTGCCTGCATTCTCTCTGCGAGGATAGTTTGTGATCGAGTCGTTATATCGGCATTCTTAACAACACGCAGAGAACCGTCCAAATTGAAATCTGCATTCAAAAACTCTCCTTGTACCTGATCGGTGAAAAAACGCTCAATGGGGCCATTTCGAATCCATTTAAAATTGGGCGAGATACGTAGCCGAACCCTGTTGCCAGGAAGTAAGTCTATTAATCCCATGCGATCAAGTTTTGCTAGTAGCTGTATTGTCAGTAGCTCATCAATGTTATAGCGCGTGGTTATTTCTGCCACAGTCCAGTGATTAACCAGGCAGTAAGCCATCAGCAGCAGGCGAATGTCAGTCACCAGTTCTTGCTCCTGTGTATGTTCCAGTCTGGCTATCTGCAATCTTTGTTGGTGGGTGAGGTCCATCAGATCATCCAGATCGATTTCCAGTGCATGGCAAATTTCATCCAGTCGGTTTAGCGAAAAATTGCCTTGGGCAAACATCTGTTTTACTGCCGATTGCGATAGCGAGAGTTTACTTGCCAGATCGAGATAGGTAATCCCGGACTTTCGAAGGTGAACCTTGAGTGCATCCACCAGGTTAATTGATCGTGTCATGGTATTGAATAACAGTACTATATGGTCAGATATTTTGAACTAATATTGATTAGGTTGTCAATAAGTAACTATTCATTGAAGCTTCGATTTCCCCACAATTCATACAAGGATATCGACAGTGAAAATGTTCAAGAGACTAACCACCACATTCAGTGCCTCATTTACGAATTTTGTGACCCGGGTTGAAGATCAGGATGCCTACGTGAAGCAGGCCCTTCAAGATGCTCGGCTTGCAGCCGGCAAAGCAGGGGTCCACCTAAAGAAAGTTAGCAGGGATAACGACTTGCTTCGTAAACAACTACAACAGACAAATGATGACCAGCAACAATGGTCCGTACGTGCTTTAGAAGTGGCCAATCAGGACGAGGAGCGAGCCCTGGGTTGTATAAAGAGAAAAATCCAGTGCGAGCAGAAAGCTATTCAACTGCAAAAAACGCTCAATTCTCAGCTACAACTCCAGGCGAGAATACAGGGAAATATATCCCAACTTGAGCAGAGAATTGAAACCATCAGTCGCCAACGAAACGTTATGCGTAGTCGTCAATCCGCGGCAGATGCTATGCGCGTAATCAAACATATTGATGAGGAGTCTCCACTTGATCTAGAAGAGGTATTTGAAAACTGGGAGATACGTTTATCGGAAGATGAGTTCGGATTCGATAACACAGATCGGCCGGATGTTTTTGAGGCGGCCTTTGTGGCCGAAGAAGAAAGTTTGCAATTGAGAAAAGAGCTTGGCGTGCTCGTGACTCAAAATGGAGAAGGCAAATGAACCCGTCTGAAAGTATAAGTAATTTGTCCGACGAAGAGGTGAAAGAGAAGGGGCGTTTCTCCCAAGTTATCACGTCTATTAAAGCATTTGCCAGCTGGTCAGAAGTGCTGCGAATTTTGGGTGCCAGTGCTGTAGTCGCATCGATGTCCATTTTCTTACTACAGGGATGGTATGTGGAAAATGATATCGACCGGTATATAAAGCTGCTCGCCCAAACCGGTTTGCTGGCGTTAGGTGGCTTTATACTGAGTAGTCTTTTGAAAGAAAACAAAGGCGCCAGGATGTTTTTTGGTCTGGCGCTAATATCGGTGCCAGCAAACTTCACGGTGTTAGGAGCTTTGGTGTGGTCTTTAGTTCCAATGGATAGCACCGTTGCTAGTTATTCTCAGCAACTGATCTGGAGCCTGCCAGATATTGGTAGTCTAGTTTTTGCTTTTGCAGGAGCATTGGTTGTTATTCTGCCAGTAACCCTGTTGGGATTTAGCATAATGGCCCGTGGTTATGCCACTAGGTTGTGTTGGGCATTTTTGTTTATCAATAGTCTTATTCTTTTACCATTTCGCAGCTCTTTAATATCGGTAAGCCTGAGTCTAGTAGCCTTAACAGCAGCCTGGGTTTTCTCGCAGCGCATATTCGCAACAACCTTAGTGAGCAAGATTTCGGGCGAAAAGTTTTCGATTGC
>JBLHGU010000359.1:0-3609 GCA_047615875.1 Parasphingorhabdus sp. | reverse complement strand
CTGCGCAAAGCTCGAAGCACTGGAAAAACAAGCGCAGAGCGCTAAAGCAAAGATACGGGCGTACATAGTGACATCCTCGATTTTACATCGCATTGTGAAATTGAAAAAAAGTGTTTATGAGCCCTGTGCGCCTGAGCTCATCAGAATAAAGTAAATACAGTATCGTATTAATGAAATTTATAATGTCACTTACACGATCATATTGAAATATTCATTAATTGAACTGCTTCTAAAATATACTCTTCTTTGTTAGCGTTAACTCCAGATTTCTGCCAAGAATTATACGCCTGCAGTACAATTGCATATTGCAGCTCTGCCATGATTTGGGGATTGCACTGCCGAACCTTGCCATTCTCAATCGCCCGTTCTATTAGTTCACGGATTACCCAGACTATGCTGTTCCCCATAGGGGTCTCATCATGTTGATCAAGCCGCGGGCCTACAGTGGAAAAAAACCGGAATAGTTTTGGGTTTTCCTCGGCAAATTCGAATGCTGCACGAACAATGGATTCGGGCGTCACATTATTGTGCTCTAACGGCATGACAGCCGCCGCACATTCGCGCCCATAGTCCTCAGCTAGCCTAAAAAACAAATCACGTTTTGTGGGAAATTGGTGAAATAAGGCACCCTCTGAGACATTGGCTGTCTCAGCAATCTGCGCTGTAGGCGTATTTTCATAACCTTGTGCTGCGAACAATTCTCTAGCCGCGTTAAGAATCAGAACTGTTTTAAGCTCTGGATCCCGCTTTCTAGCGAGGTTTGGCTTCTTGCGGACGAATGTTTTCATGAGATACCTTTGTATAAGGCGATATCTTATAAAGTGATACTTTATAAAGCAATGCTTTTTTCACTTAATAGCTAGCTTTCCCGCAGAATCACCTACTTTTGTTATCTCATAGCCCCATTCGTGAGTGGTCTTAAAACAATATCATCGATGAAGCCAGCACCGCGCAAAACGCGTATGCAAGCTTTGGAATCCAAAACATATACTGTGCAATATTAATTTCGAGCTGTTGTTGTGCTAACTGAGCTTGATGTTTTATTTCATCGCCAACCCTTCCACTTGCTTCTGCTGTAGAAATCACCTGTTCTAATTCTTGCGTTGCCAGCAATGAATTCTGTGATAGTGAGAGGCTAAGAGTTTGACCCTTCTGTGTTTCATGAGCAGCGCTTGCGATTGCTGAACTATAGCTCGATACAGGGATCAATCCCTTCATCGCCGTTAGGGCCGTAGAGACGTCAACTCCCGCCCGCAACTGAGTGCCCAGTAATCCTAACCAATAAACTGTAAAGGCATATTGATAACTTTGGTTACCGAATTGACCGTATTTCCAGACTAGTCGAAACCACCACCAGGCGTCCTGCAAACTTATTTTGATCACCTGGCCGATAACCCAGTAACCGAATAGACACTTGGCCGTGTTTACAAAAAATAGACCGCCTAGACTATCAGGGTCTGCTGCACCATTAGCTATCAACCCGGTAGCCCAGCCAATCAGCAGCAATAAATACGAGCTGCGCAATTTTGAACCCAATTGTTTTTTGTAAGCCGCGCGACTTTCACACTCGTCAGCTAACTGAATTAGCGTGGCAGAAAGTTCGCCGGAATTTTCGGCCGCAAGAATGACTATCTTCTGGGAGGGACTCACCAATGCGAACTGGAACAAGGCTGCTGACAGGGTCTTTCCTCGGGTCAGTAGTGAGAGGACGGAATTACCAGCAAGATGATTCTTTGCGCTGGACTTTTCCCAGGCCTGCGCCATGGATACACCCGCCGATACTAAGGTGGCTAGCTCTCTCAGCTGCTGCGAATCAAGTGGTGGGTATTTTGGCTTTGCCATCTGAATAGTTTCTCTGGCTTAAAAAAAAAGGAGTCAGAGTGAACCTCCCCTTTGATCCCTGTACTTGAAATTTTAGTGTCTTTTTGATGAAGTCGGTGTATTTCACCGGCTTCAATACGGAGACGCTCCTGATATCCGGGATTCATCAGCTCTCTAAGCGACTGTAACTATTTCAGGTTAACACCGTCGTACACTCGAGCCAGTAAAATTTAACCTGAAGCACCAATTTTCACAATGAGGGATTCTCGATGTACTATTTTAAGCTTACGTTAGCGGTATTGCTTGCCACAGTTCTTTGGCTGGCATTTGTTCTCGTCAGCGCCTTTTATGGTTGGTGGATGACGCCTGTCTCGTCTCCTGGGGACACAGAAGATTTTTTTCGAAAAGCTATCGGAATGTTGGAAACTCAGAATCAAGGTAATGCAGCTCTTCTTCTAATTGAAAACGGCCAGTTATCAGGAGAATACTATTCATCCGCTAAAGACTCGATAGATAGGAATACAGTTTTCTCGACTGCTTCTATGAGCAAATGGCTTACTGCAAACGCAGTTATGAAACTGGTTCAGGATGGCAAGATAGATCTGGATACTTCAGTCTCAGAATACCTCACTCGTTGGGAGTTGCCTGCAAGCGAATTCGACAACAGTGAAGTCACGGTTCGTCTCTTACTCAGTCACACTGCGGGGCTCACTGATGACTTAGGCTTCGGTGACTATAATTCAGAGGAAACACTTCCAACTCTAGAGGAATCCCTAACCAACCCTCGGGCATCATCCGATAGGGATGTCGATATGGCGGTACAAATAAAGCCTGGAACGGAATTTAGATACTCCGGTGGTAGTTTTTTGATACTTCAACTACTCATTGAAGAAGTGTCAGCAATGCCATTTCAGGACTATATGAATGAAGCAATTTTTGATCCTTTGGGAATGACCCAATCGACATATAACTATATCGGCGGCATTGAAAATAACGCGGGCTCATATGACAGAAATGGACAGGCAGCACCGTTATATAAATACGCGTCAAGTGCGGCAACAGGATTTGCTACGTCTAGCTTAGACCTCTCCAGATTTGTTTTAGCACAGATTCCTGACGATGATGGAAGCAGTATCCTCACTAAGGACACCAGAGAAAGCATGCGCAAACCCTATGGTAAAACACTAGGTTTCGATATTTGGGGTTTGGGTACAATATTGTATGCACAGACTGCGAACAACGATTACGTTTTCGGGCACGATGGTGGAAATGACCCTGCGATTAATAGTACCGCCCGAATAAATCCAGACAATAGAGACGCAATTATTGTTCTGGAAACCGGGCACCCATCTTTAGCGACAAACATTGGGTCCCAATGGTTACTCTGGCAAACAGGTTATCCTGACCTTTTAGATTCAGATGCAATAATAGAGAGCGCGTATCTACCCGCATTCCTCGGCGTACTCATGTTACTGCTGGTTTTAGGCCTTCTATGCTATAGACGCTATAATCAACAGCGGATAACCTAAATGGGGTCAGAGTAAATATACAGTAGTTTTTGGTTTTGGAGATGCTGCTCGAGAGATTGATTCGTAATTTGGCTTAGCCAAATTACTCACCCCTGCGGGGCAGCCTTTGGCTGTCTGCGGAGCTGCGCTCCTTTCGAACTGGGGAGTTCTTTCTTCTGAACTCACCAAACTAAAAAGCCCTCCAATGGAGGGCTTTTTAGTTTGGTGCGCCCAGAGAGATTCGAACTCCCGACCAACTGGTTCGAAGCCTGATTGTCTA
>JBLHGU010000358.1:0-3612 GCA_047615875.1 Parasphingorhabdus sp. | reverse complement strand
GTTAAGCTGGCCACTGCCGGCTGATCTGGAGGAGACGACTCTGGAGCAGAAACTCTTTCCAGCACTCCCCACATTGCCAGCAGCAGTACGCGGTGTGCCGGATTGGTCAATCGTCCATCAAGAGCGCAAACGTCAAGGGGTTACCTTGTTTCTGCTCTGGCAGGAATACCGTCAATGCCACCCACAAGGTTATCAGTACAGCTGGTTTTGTGATCAATACCGGCTCTGGCGAGGCCAGCTCGATGTGGTTATGCGTCAGGATCACAAGGCCGGTGAGAAGCTGTTTATCGACTACGCCGGTCAAACCGCTGAGGTGGTGGATCGCCACACCGGTGAGGTGCGCCAGGCGCAAATCTTTGTCGCCGTGTTGGGTGCCTCTAACTACACTTATACCGAAGCCACCTGGAGCCAGGGCCTACCGGACTGGATTGCCTCCCATGTGCGGGCCTTCACCTTTCTCGGCGGTGTACCCGAACTGGTGATACCCGACAACCTGCGCTCGGGCGTGTCCAGGCCACACCGCTATGAGCCTGATATCAATCCCACCTATCAGGACATGGCAAACCATTACCGTGTCACGGTTATACCCGCCCGGGTGCGTCGACCAAAGGATAAGGCCAAGGTTGAAGTAGGCGTTCAGATTGTCGAACGACAGATTCTGGCGGTATTACGTCACCGTACCTTCTTCTCGTTACACGAGCTGAGTCTCGCCATGGCGGACCTGCTCAACACCCTCAATACCCGGCCCTTCAAGAAACTACCCGGTCACCGTCAGGCCCTGTTCGAGCAACTCGATCAACCGGTCCTGCGACCCTTACCCCATGAGCCCTATGTCTACGCCGAATGGAAGAAGGTGCGGGTTCATATGGATTACCATGTAGAGGTGGACGGGCATTACTATTCGGTTCCCCATGCCTTGATCCGTCGCCAGCTCGATGCCCGACTAACCCAGGGCAACGTGGAATGCTTCAATCGGGGCCAACGGGTGGCCAGCCATGTGCGCTCCTTCCTAAAGGGTCGCCACACCACCGTTGCCGCCCACATGCCCGAATCCCATCGCCAGATGGGGCAATGGACCCCTGAGCGACTGCGCCGCTGGGCTGCCGATACTGGGCCGTCCACAGAGAACCTCATCGCCACTGTACTGGCCTCACGCAAACACCCGCAACAGGCGTACCGATCCTGCCTGGGCATCTTGAGGCTCGGCAAGTCCTATGGGGCCCAACGGCTTGAGGCCGCTTGCCGTCGAGCACTCAGTCTCGGCAGTACCAGCTACAAAAGCATTGAATCCATCTTGAAATTCAACCTGGATCAAAAACCGCTGACAGAACAAACCGACATCACCTTACCCCCGGACCACGGCAACATCCGTGGTCCGGGCTATTACCACTAACCCATCGGAGACTCCTGATGCTACTTCATCCTACCCTTGAAAAACTCAAAACCCTCAAGTTCACCGGTATGGCCAATGCCCTGGCCGAACAAATCGATCTGCCAGAGATCAATGCCCTAGCATTCGAAGAACGACTCGGACTGCTCATCGATCGGGAAATGACCGAGCGTGTCTCGACCGACTGGTTTATAACGCTTACAAAATCAATCTGAAAGGAGAATCTATGCGAAAACGCCTAGCGCACTTGGCGACTCATAGCCGTTCAACATCATAATGCCAATCCCTGCGTTGTTACGCACCCGTTAGTGGCAGGCTTCGCCCGGAATACGCAAGTCAGTGAATATTCATTAATTAGTTCTTACCTGTGGTGTTTAAGTTGAGAGTTCAATGCGCTGCGAGCGTAGAGTTCTGAGTCTTGTTTTTGGACATTCCTGTTTTATCTAACTTCCGTTTGAACCATTTTCGGTCCGCGAACGACTGAATAACTAAGTTTAGTCATAATCATCATCCAACGGAGTATTATCATGAAAAAACATTATTTCAGTCTGATTCTAGGTGTCCTGGTCTTAGCCACATCAATGACAAGTGCCCAAGCGGCCAAGGAGAAATTTGAACGAAACACGCCCCATGTCAATGTTGGAAGCCAGGCGCAGTCCACCGCTATCCCGGCGAAATATAAGAGGGCTCGAAGCTTCGGTGGTTTGACACTAGCCATTTTGCCTCATAACAAAAAGGGCGAAATGGGTGCTTGTCTGGATCATGCGGACAGTATCGGGTCGACCGCGAAAGAAGCGCTTCACGATTGTTTTTGTCTGGTTCTGGGCCAGGATGGCGATACGGGTTGCTAACCGCCCCCTTACAGATCATGCCATGTTAAGCCAATCCCAGGATAATCTAATTCGATGTGTTGCGATGGTGCTGGTTATCATCGTACACATAGGGGATATCATGTTCCGCAGTGACCAGCTAGGTATTGCCGAATGGTGGATGGTAAACATTTCTCAATCTTTTGCTGCGGTATGTGTGCCGTTATTCGTTATGCTCAGCGGCGCGATTGTACTTCAAACACAAAAACCTATTGAACCGGCACGATACATTCAAACTCGTCTGATCAAAATTGGGGTTCCTCTGATTATCTGGTCGCTCATTTATGCGGCGTATTTTCATCTCGGCAGCAACCAGGGCTTTGTGGTTCGGGACGTACCAACCTGACCCGCTATCACGGTGTTTTTGCACCCAACAGCAAGCACCGTGCCCTCGTGACACCGGCAAAGCGAGGCAAAGGCAAAGAACTTAAGAAAGGTGACCAGCCGAATGATTCGTCAATAGCCGCTAAACGACGCGCAACCATGTCCTGGGCGCAGCGCCTCAAGCGGGTGTTTAACATTGACATCGAGACCTGCAGTACTTGCGGTGGCTCCATGAAAGTCATCGCCAGCATCGAAGATCCTGTTGTAATCCACAAAATACTCGACCACCTGGATAGTAAAGTTGCGGTTTCCAACGCATTTCATTTGCCTGACAATCGAGCGCCACCTCAGGCCGACCTCTTTTACTGATTGACCGCAACGGAATGCGGCGTGTTTCAATCACACTGCAGAAGCGCATTCGACTTCATTGTGGCGCCAAGGACACTAGTGGTCTATTGACTGAAAAAAATTGCTAGATTCCAAGGTCAGTAAGATGAATCAGAGCCTGTTGATCAACTTTTCGGATCCCATAGTGCGTTTCCCTCTGCTTCTTTTTCCATTAACATAGGCTTTATGCTTCCTATACTCTTTTTTCTCAACGCTAAAAACGGAATTGATTCATCGGCAGACGTTTCCAACCCGCAGGGCGGCTGCCGAGGCGATACGGAATTACATCGAAGACTTTTACAACCCGATCCGAAAGCACTCGACCGTGGGCTATGTCAGCCCAATCGAGTATGAGATGGGTGTGGCCCCAGCGGTCGCTAACCTATAGACAACCTGTCCACTGGATCGAAGGAAGGCCAATCTCCTTCTTGGCTGCAGAGTGTCTCTTAAGTTATTGCCTCAGTTGGTCCCAATTGGGCTGACGGGGAACACAAGCATGCTCCTGATAATAAACCTCACAAGCGAACCAAGCCCAGAAAGCAAACAACTATAGATTTACCGTTTAATATGGTGACGTACACAAAAATTTCTGGAAATCCACGCCTTGAGGCTATTGTCCGGTTCCGAGCAACAGCGATTTTC
>JBLHGU010000357.1:0-3638 GCA_047615875.1 Parasphingorhabdus sp. | reverse complement strand
TCCCATTGCACTTAGTTACTTGTCTGGCGCACAAATTGATTTCGTTGACGATGGTATGAATGCTTCTTTTGTCTTCAATAATGTCTTTCAGGCGGTTGGTGGCAGTGGCTCCTGCGGTGGTTGTGGCAGCGGTGGCGGCGGCGGTGGCGGTAGTTGCGGGGCATAAGTCGAGTTGATATTAAAAACTTACTGAGCCCGCCGCATCGGCGGGCTTTTTAGTTGTGTCCGATATTCTTTTGTTGGCTCCCCACGCGAGCTATCGCATAGTTCCATTTCTGAATACCTGTCATCAGTTGGGTGTAAGTACACTGTTGGCCACTGCTGATGGTGGATTATCTTTACCCCAGAATCGCGACGGGATCCTGCTGGATTTGACCAATAAGGCTGGGGTGGTAGCAGCAGTTCGTGAACTACATGATAATAATAAGCTTCGCGCAATTATTGGTACCGATGACAGCACCATGGAAGTCGCTGCTAGATGTGCCAGAGAACTGGGATTGCCTGGCAACTCTCCCCACTCGGTTCAATTGACCCACGATAAGTTGCTTGCGAGAGAAGCGTTGGCTGACAGTGGTCTTAATATTCCAGAATTTTTCAGAATAGACCTGAATAAGCCACTAGAGTTAGCGAAATTGCCCGCATTTCCTGTTGTACTTAAACCCCGCGCTCTATCAGCCAGTCGGGGCGTAATTCGTTGCAATAATCGTTCTGATCTGGAGGCTGCCATTATCCGGGTTAAGCGCATATTGTCAGCAGAGTACAAAATCCCGGATTTTGTATGCCTGGTAGAAAAGTTTATTGCTGGCGTGGAAGTTGCAATTGAAGGTCTACTAACCAATGGAAAACTTCAAGTGATCGCGATTTTTGATAAACCTGATGCGATGGACGGACCGTATTTTGAAGAGACTTATTATGTAACTCCATCTAGACACAAGGAAACAACGTTAATTCAAATTGAGGAGGCTGCCAGACAGGTTTGTTATCAGTATGGATTAACAAATGGGCCAATACACGGTGAATTCAGAGTAAATGATGATGGTATCTGGCCCCTTGAGCTTGCAGCCCGTACGATCGGTGGAAAATGTGGTCGATTGCTTGAATTTGCCAGCGGCGTGAGCTTAGAGAAGATTGTTATTCAGCATGCTATAGGTAGGGAACCTAAAATTCAGTCGATAAAAGGCGGTGCAGGCGTTCTAATGATTCCGGTACCAGGCAATGGTGTGGTCAGGCGTGTGGAGGGTATTAGCGCAGCGCGGCAGGTGAATGGAATTAAGCAGGTTGAGGTGGATACCTCTACAGGTGAAGTATTGAAGGCTTGGCCGGAAGGCGGGAGCTATCCCGGATTTATTTTCAGTCAGGCGGAAAGTCCAGAATTAGCAGAGCAAGCACTTCGCGAAGCAAATGAAAAAATAAAAATTATATTAGCACCCATATTTGCAACTAGATAATTACGACCTCTACTCAAAGCGATAGATGCCGCCCAGGGTAATCATATTTATATCGTTATCACCACTGGAGCCAACAAATTCCAGTTCTACATTGAAGTTGCCGGACTCACCAAGATTTAATCCAAGGCCACCACCATAGCTTAAGCTGGTGTCCTGCTCTTCTTGTTCTACATTGCCAATAGTTGTACTAACGTCAGTTTTAAGGGCGCCAATTTTGCCAAGAGCGTATACAGAACCTTTACCTCGGTAGGTAATATACACGCCGACGGTGTTAGATTTCCATTCGCCAGGTCCGCTAAATTGACCTCCATTTAAAATATCGCCCTCATCGAATGCATTGGACATCTCAAATTCAAGGCTCGATGTTCCACCAAATTTATCCAGGCCGGAAAATTTATATCCAAGCAATACAGAACTGTTGGAAGAATCATCATGGCCAATTCGTCCGCTTTGAACCGACGAACCCTTTAGGCCAATTAACCAGTTACCTTCTGCTTTGTTGCCAAACCATGTGAACTCATCAGCGTAGGCGTTATGGCATAGAGTAAACAGTAGTAGTAGGCTGGTTACAGATTTGAACAGACGTATGGACGTCTTCATCAAGCTATCCTCTTTTGGTAGAGCGGTTGGTTCCTGTCCACTTTATGGACTGCGATAGATTACCAGAAATTTTTGTTAAATCAAGATGATAGAGAGTTTTTGGAATCCATAGTTTAGGTTGAAACTGGCTCAAGTGTATTTGATTACATTAGCTTGCCATGTCAGAAAACCTGCGAGTCTTAGTTAAGAGGTCCAATGGGCGGTAAAATTAATTAGCCCGAATGTGGTTTGATGTTTGTCTATAGACTAATATAGGGTGATGAAATTCTGTCAGCTACAAATTAATTTCCCACGTCTGAAATCGAAACTGGATATTCTATCATCTATTGGTAAGACGCCGGAAGGTGGTGTCCGAAGACTGGCACTAACCACAGAGGATAAGCAGGGTAGGGATAAAGTTGTTGGCTGGATGAGGGACTTGGAATTAGAAGTCAGTATTGATCAAATAGGTAATATTTTTGCCATCTGGAGCAGTCAGCACGATATTCCACCTGTAATGACTGGATCACACATTGACACCGTATACAACGGTGGAAATTTGGATGGAAATCTAGGTGTGCTGGCTGGACTGGAGGTTATTGAAACTCTTAAAGAGAATGGAATTCAGACTCGGCGCCCAATAGTAGTGGCCGTATTTACTAACGAGGAAGGGGCAAGATTTCATCCCGATATGATGGGATCATTGGTGTGCTGCGGAGGATTAAGTCTGGGAACAGCACTTTCTACTACAGATCGACAGGGTAATACTGTCAGTGATGAATTGCAGCGTATTGGTTATGCGGGCACTAGAGTTTGCGGGGAAATCAATCCTCATAGTTTTGTTGAATTGCATATCGAGCAAGGACCAATTTTGGAAAGAGAGGGCATTACTATTGGTGCAGTGGAAAATCTTCAGGGTATATCCTGGACCGAAGTGGTTATTGCCGGTCAGTCAAATCATGCAGGTACTACGCCTATGCATTTGCGATTTGACGCTGGTTACTGTGCTGCCGCAATCACTACATTTGTACACGACTTGGCAATTGAGATGGGCAATGGTCAGGTAGCTACAGTGGGTGTAATTGAGCTGCAGCCGAATATAATTAATGTAGTTCCATCTACGGCTCGACTTACTGTCGATTTGCGTAATGGCGACAACGAATTGCTTAGTGCTGCGGAGGGGAGGCTCGAAGATTTTCTTGAGCAACTCAGCAAAGATAATGGCGTTGATATCAAAACGAAAAGCCTGGCTCGATTCGATCCAGTCAATTTTGATCAGAAAATAGTAGAGATTATCGAAGTCACAGCGGAAAAATTGAATTACAACTATCGACGAATGACATCCGGTGCTGGGCATGATGCACAGATGATGTCTAGAATCTGTCCTTCAGCTATGATCTTCACACCATCAATAAATGGTGTTTCGCATAATCCTGCTGAAGCGACTAATGAACCTGATTTAGTCGCCGGGTCTAATGTGCTGTTGCATACAATACTAGCGCTAGCTGAGGACTCTACCGTACAGTTTCCCCAGGCCCGATAATAATCTGCCTGCAATCATATGCCCTTTGGCGCACCCACTAATTTCGAGATTAATTATATTTGGACTAA
>JBLHGU010000356.1:0-3646 GCA_047615875.1 Parasphingorhabdus sp. | reverse complement strand
ATGCCTTTGCGTGACAATAACTGCAAGGACCTCAACTTATCCCTAGAGCGACTTATGGCTACCGACTCATTAACGTTAAAAGTGCCCATCATTTCAAATTGCCGCGCCACAGCAGTGCCATAAAAGGTCACTGATGCCCCAATGCGCGGGATTATTGCGTCGTATTTCGGCAACTCTTCACCGTGGTATCTAACTGTAGGGCGACTTTGGGTAATGTCCATATAGCAATGCAACGTATCTATAACGTCTACTTCATGGCCGCGAGCTTCGCCTGCCTCTTTAAGACGACGGGTCGAATAGAGCGTTCGATTTCTGGATAAAATGGCTATTTTCATAGTTTGTTCTCATTTTTTAAGAGTTTTGATTACAGCTTGTAATCATTTGCGCGGAGTCTAGGGAATACTCACCAAACAATAAAATGATATATATTGATTGGTTTGATCAAATTTTTTGATTAGACTGCCTGTCTTAATATAGACATTCGAAGCAAATACATTATGAAAATTGAATTGCTAAAAACCTTTTTGGAAGTAAGCCAAACACTGCATTTTAGAGTTGCCGCTGAGAATTTATTCATTACCCAATCAGCAGTAAGTGCCCGAATAAAACTATTAGAGGACGATTTAGGAGTATTACTTTTCGATCGTAGTCAGAAGCAATTGAAGATCACACCGGAAGGTAACCGGATGGTTAAGCATGCCAAAGAATTGATTTTTATGTGGCAAAAAGCCAAGCAGGAAGTGTCGTTAGTGGAAGAGAAATTTAGCGTGCTTTCTATAGGTAGCATGATGTCCATATGGGATATAGCCCTTCAAGAATGGCTAAACAAAATTACCCGCAATATTGAAGAAGTCAGCTTTTTCACCCAAACCTATAATCAAATCGATTTAAAAAAGAGCCTTATCAATGGAGTCACCGATATTGCCTTTACCTTTGATTCAATCATGGTCGATGGACTCATTACTGAAAAGGTAACTTCGGTTCCTTTGCATTTAGTGACTTCTGACCCTGATTTAGCAGAGGATTATCAGGGTATTACTGATTTTATTATGGTGGATTATGGTGAATCGATAAATTTGCAATATTTAAGAGAATATCCCAACTCACCACCAGCCAGACATTTAATCAGCCAGCCAAGAGTCGCTCTAGATTATATTTTATCTAACGGTGGCTGTGCGTATTTACCACGACAGTTAGTGATGCAACATATCAGTGAGGACAAACTATTTTTGGTTGAAGAAGCACCTATTTTTTATCGCGAGATTTTTGCATTGCATTTAGAAAAAAGTCACAAGGAAGCTCTTATTAACAAAGCATTGCACTACTTTCCTGAAATCATATTTTCATAGATTCACTGGCTTTCCTAGTATTGACAAGCTAACTACTAGAATCGAGAAAACCCACTATTTCCAACTGCCATATCGCCGCTACCTTTTCCCAAGACGCAAAGGTACGCCGCCGAAAATACCGATAGGTTTCCACTGATGTCGCTCACCAGCTTTTCAGTTCCCCACCCTCCCCCGCCAAATCTCAACCTGAATATTCGATCTCGGCAACAGTTCGGTGTTCGGTCAGAGAAACGGTTTGAATATCTGCCACTTACGCGGCTCGGTCGGCCATCCCATCCCAGGCGGGTTCGGAAGAGGTTCGGTTTCGGTCGGGATCTGTAGACAGCCAAGGGGGAAATTCTTAGAATTCTGCAACTTACCGGCTCAGACAGCTCCCAGTTGCACTGACTCATAATCCGTATGTCCGGGGTCCGAGTCCCTGTGGGCCCACGATTTTTTTCCCTTATCTTTCATGCGCTTATGATTTGGAGCGACGGACTATGCATTTTCGCGGTCCGTTGGCCTCAGCATAAAAGCCTAAAAACCCTCTTCCCCCTATATCTACTTTTCACAGAGTTGCCAAACAGCACATTGAATAATTTCAGGTGGAACCCGGTGACGTTTGTACAATTTTGATGAGTTCATGACACAAGCATCCCCCGGCGAGAGTTAACTTGTCAGCATCGCGACCACGGTTAGTAATTCGCCGATAAGCCCTGTAGGGTAGGTTGGTGAGAAGTTTGATCAGGCGAGAAGAAGAGGTTCAAACCTTCAGCAGATTAAATTATCTAGGCCGCCATTGAATAAGTGTCCAGGTAGTGGACGTGCTTCATTGAGCCGGCTCTTGCTAAGAGTGAGCTTGTTGCGCCGTGCTCCAGAAATCTCTTGAAGTTTACAGCGCATAGACGGCGACGCCGAAGGACGCGAATTGAAAGCAGCAGAATTAATGGTAAAGGCTCTGGAAGCAGAGGGCGTAGAGCGCATTTTTGCAGTGCCCGGAGAAGAGAATCTCGATCTGATCGATGCGTTACGAACATCAACTATCGAATTAATTCTCTGTCGCCACGAACAGGCCGCCGGTTTCATGGCGGCTACGTGGGGCCGATTGACCGGCAAGGCAGGTGTCTGCTTGGCAACTCTTGGTCCTGGGGCCACCAACCTCGTAACTGCCGCTGCATTTGCGACGCTAGGCGCGATGCCGGTAGTCATGATCACCGGTCAGAAACCCATTAAGACCAGTAAGCAGGGCGAATTCCAGATCATCGATGTGATTGACATCCTGGAGCCCGTCACCAAATACACGAAGCAGATTGTGAGCGCCGAATATATTCCTTCGCAGGTTCGGGAGGCATTCAGAATAGCCGAGGAGGAGCGACCAGGGGCTACCCACCTCGAATTGCCGGAAGACATCGCTGCTGATAGCACCAATGCTCACATCCTTCCCCTGAGCATGACTCGCCGACCAATAGCGGAAGACAAGGCTATCAGTCACGCGATCAAGATGATCGAAAGCGCGAAGCATCCGTTATTGCTGATCGGAGCTGGGGCGAATAGGAAGCTGACTTCCAAGATGTTGACTCGCCTGGTAAATGAGTTGGGCATTCCCTTCGTGACTACGCAGATGGGCAAAGGGGTCGTAGATGAAATGAGCGACCTTTTCCTTGGTTGCACCGCTCTGTCCCAGGATGATTTCGTGCATCGTGCCATCGAGAAAGCCGATCTGCTGATTAACGCGGGCCACGACGTGGTGGAGAAGCCCCCTTTCTTGATGAAGGAAGATGGATTCGAAGTTATTCATATTAATTTCATCCCCGCGAAAATGGATCCAGTATATTTTCCACAGGCCGAGGTTATCGGTGATATAGCTAACTCAATATGGCGTCTGGTTTCGACGATCACACCGCAGAAGCATTGGGACTTTAAGTGTTTCAAAGAGGTGAAGTCAGTTCTCGACGAACATATTTTACGAAATACACAGGCCGATGACTTCCCAATGCTGCCGGAGCGTGTTGTGCACGACGTCGCTAAAGCGGTAGGAGAAGAAGCAGTATTGTCGCTCGATAACGGCCTCTACAAGATCTGGTTTGCGCGTAACTTTAAGTCGCGACGTCATAACAGTATGTTGTTGGACAATGCCCTCGCCAGCATGGGCGCTGGGCTGCCGGGAGCCATGGCGGCATGCATCGCGCAGCCGAAACGCAATGTACTCGCAATCTGTGGCGATGGCGGCTTCATGATGAACTCGCAGGAAATGGAAACGGCAGTGAGACTAAAGTTGAATCTGGTAATACTGCTACTGCGGGACAATGCCTACGGGA
>JBLHGU010000355.1:0-3663 GCA_047615875.1 Parasphingorhabdus sp. | reverse complement strand
ATTAAGGACATCGCAACAATAAAAGGCGAGACGCTTTAATGTCTCATGAATTAATTGCAATTTTAATGTTTGCATCCATGATGCTTATGCTCATGACGGGGCAACGAGTATTTGGAGCTATTGGAGCAGTTGCTGCCATTGCCGCATTGTTTTTGTGGGGAACCGGTGGTTCGGATATACCGTTCGCATCTGCCATGAAACTAATGAAGTGGTATCCACTGTTAACCTTGCCTATGTTTATATTTATGGGCTACATTTTGTCTGAGTCCGGCATAGCGAACGACTTATACAAGATGTTTCATGTGTGGATGGGATCAATCAACGGCGGTCTTGCGATTGGTACGATCGGCTTAATGGTGCTGGTTTCTGCTATGAACGGCTTATCGGTAGCAGGTATGGCTATTGGCGCCACTATTGCATTGCCTGAGTTACTTCGGCGTGGTTACGACAAACGTATGGTGACCGGCGTAGTACAGGCTGGTTCGTCATTGGGCATTTTAGTGCCGCCATCTGTGGTGCTGGTTCTGTATGCAATGATTGCCCGGCAACCTGTGGGCCAGCTATGGCTTGCGGGTGTGTTTCCTGGGCTTATGATGGCCGCATTATTCATCGCTTATATTTATATTCGCTGTCGCCTGCAACCACATTTGGGACCGGCACTGTCGGCCTCGGAACGGGATGTGCCACTTGCTGAGAAGTTACGCTTGTTGGGCGCTGGTTTGTTGCCAATTACTATTTTCCTCGCCATGATGATACCGTTTATCAATGGCTGGACAAGTTTGGTTGAAAGCTCTGCAATTGGTGCTATGACAGCTTTCTGTGCAGCTATAATTAAAGGTAGGATGAACAAGAAAGTGTTTGAGGTGTCTGTGCGTCAAACACTTGCCATCTCATGTATGTTCATGTGGATTATTCTGGCCGCATTGGCATTCGGTGCCGTTTTTGATGGTTTAGGTGCAGTGCGAGCAATTGATAGTCTGTTTACGGATCAACTTGGTTTGAATCCATGGATAATCCTTATCTTAATGCAGCTTTCATTTCTATTGATGGGTATGTTTCTCGACGATACCGCGATGCTGGTAATTGTTGCACCATTATATATACCGCTGGTTCATGTTCTTGGCTTTGATTTAATCTGGTACGGTGTGTTGTATACCATCACGACTCAGATTGCTTATATGACCCCGCCCTTCGGCTACAATTTGTTTTTAATGCGTGCCATGGCACCTCCCGAGATAAGTCTACGGGATATTTATAGTTCTATTTTGCCCTTTGTTTGCGTGATGTTATTCGCCTTAATATTAATCATGATGTTTCCACAGATTGCGCTTTGGTTGCCAGAAACAATTTATGCGCGCTAATGGTGATAATCGATTGATGAGGTTAATGCAGCACGTACCTTAGTCCCCTGAAATTAATTCGGAGAAGATGATGACAACACGACGAAAATTTATTACCACAGCCGGTATCGCTGGTGCTTCCACGTTGGCGGCGCCCGCAATACATGCACAATCCAAAACGAAGATAAAATGGCGTTTGCAAACCTATGCGGGACCCGCACTAGCTGAGCATGTGATTAAGCCCGCGATCGATAGCTTTAACAAGATCGCCAGTAGCGAGATGGAGATCGAGTTGTATTTTGCGGATCAACTGGTGCCAACCGGTGAATTATTTCGGGCCATGCAAAAGGGTACTATAGATGCGGTTCAGTCCGATGATGATTCGATGGCGTCACCCACCGAGGTTACTGTGTTTGGTGGATATTTTCCTTTCGCCAGTCGTTATTCACTAGATGTTCCTGTGTTGTTCAATCAATACGGGTTGAATGAAATATGGGACGAAGAATATTCTAAGGTGGGTGTAAAACACTTATCCGCTGGCGCCTGGGATCCGTGTCACTTCGCTACCAAAGAGCCGATAAATAGTCTCGAAGACCTAAAGGGTAAACGTGTATTTACCTTCCCAACTGCCGGACGCTTCTTGTCACAGTTTGGAGTTGTACCGGTCACACTGCCCTGGGAAGATATTGAGGTTGCAGTACAAACTGGTGAATTGGATGGCATCGCCTGGTCCGGCATAACTGAAGATTACACGGTAGGATGGGCGGATGTGACAGATTATTTTCTAACCAATAATATTTCTGGTGCCTGGGCTGGTTCGTTCTTTGCAAACATGGATCGCTACAACGAACTACCTGAACATTTACGAGAGCTTCTCAAGCTAACCATGGATAGTTCCCACTATTATCGACAGTGGTGGTATTGGGGTGGTGAGGCACATTTAAGGACACAGGGTCCAAAGATGAAACTAACCTCAATTCCTGATGAAGAGTGGGCACAGGTAGAGGCCGCAGCTGTAAAATTCTGGGATGAAATTGCCGCTGAGTCCGAAACCAAAGCTCGGGTAGTACAGATATTTAAGGACTATAACAACACAATGGAGAAGGCCGGGCGTCCTTATCGCTACGGTTAATACGAAAAAAATCGGGGATATCTAACCGATGTCCCCGATTTCTTCTTGTCGCCTCTAATCTGCCGTATCACCAGGTAATTTTCCTTAAATTGAAAGGCTACTTCTTTAAGTACCCTTTCAACCGTGGCATTTGTCTGAGCAATTGCGAGTGTTATCCTGGGATGTAATACGCATTAGCAAGGCGGCCTCTTTGGTTTGAGGTTTTCCAGCGCGCAGAGAACGCCCCGCGATTATTTCTAACTGAGTAGTAAAGTCGTCATTACCCAGTGACCTACCGGTTCGCCCATGCAAGGCTAAAGTCTTGTCAAGATTGCCAGTATATTCTGAGAGATATCGTTCCCACTCTGGAATCCGACTAAGCATTGGTTATACTCGTACAAAATCATCATTTATTCCTCCCAACCTATATTAGATCGGGTGACTTCTCGCGTGCTATGAAATATCTACCTTAGCAATCCGGATAGTTCTGTATTGTATTCCCGGAGTACCGGAGAGGCTACCAGCGCATGCTATTTTCGAACCCCATAAGCGTTACACCCGCGCTATTAATTTCAGAAGTCATAAACGCGGATATCTGAAAACCGGTGCCACTTCTCTTCCTGGGTATGGAATAATCCATTTTCAAAACTTTCACGCTGCCTGTGGAATTACTGCATGCAATTAATTTTAAGGATGTCCTATGAATATTTATAAATACGCAATAGCCGCAGTACTTATTTTTGCGACAGTTACAGCAAACGCTGCATCTTCCAATAAGTGGCGCTTGCAAGTGAGTGGAAATGCTGAATCAGATGGTCTGGTTACGATATTCGTTAATCCCGACGATGCGCCACTGATTCGGGCCGAGATAACTATTAACCAGGGAACTAGCGAGAACCGAGTTGCCAAACGTATTGTCCGTTGGCTTCGAAAACAGCTGCCATCAGACCACTTCCGCATCGAGAGAGATGATGGTGAAGACGTGTTGATCAAGAAGCGCTTATTTAAGTCCAATTTTGTAGTGAGGGTACATTCCAATACGGTCAAAGGGTTAAGAATAACCCGCAATCGCGAGTAAAAGTTACCAGATATATAAGCCAGTGACATCACTGCAGGCTGCTGGGTAATTTACGTAAATTGTCCGCAGACACAATAGAATGGCGTTACACGTTCCTATGCATCCTGCATTCGCCGAATCGTGTCTAATCTAAA
>JBLHGU010000354.1:0-3708 GCA_047615875.1 Parasphingorhabdus sp. | reverse complement strand
CTCTGGTAACAACATTTTTACTCTAACATCGATATAGGAGAGACTAAGTCATGGCTTATTCATATTCTTGTGCAGATTGTGAAGGTATGGAAACCTGCCCAGGTAAAGTTATTGCGGAAACAGAAGAAGAGGTTTGGAAGCTCGTAGAATTGCACGCAAAAATCGCCCACGATGAGGACGCAAATGAGTGGGATGAAGAGACCCGAAAATATATAAAGACTCTCATCAAGACTGTCTAATCAATACTCGAAACAGTCATTGCGTATACTTAATCTCAAACAGAAACTTCCAGAAATAGTGCTACTGCAAAAGCACACACAGTTGGGGGGAATACTGGAACTGCATGTACTACTGCCAAACAACTGCTAAAATAACAAATACCCCTTTCACGTGGCTAACTATTCCAGATTGACATGACTGTATTGCGTAGACTGACAACCATCCTGGTGGCTGATGTGGTTGGCTATAGCGGTCTAATGGCCGCTGATGAAGAGGGTGCTCTGGCATCCCTCAAGACACTTCGCAAAGAAATCATAGATCCCACTATCACTAAGTTCCATGGGCGAGTTGTCAAGCTAATGGGCGATGGGACGCTAATGGAGTTTGGTAGTGCTGTCGACGCCGTGAATTTCAGCGTGGAGATACAGCAATCCATAAGTCGTTACAACCTCAATATAGCACAAGGCCAGCGAATCACGTTTCGTATAGGTATCAATATCGGAGACGTTGTCGTGGAAGATGATGATATCTATGGCAACGGTGTCAATGTTGCGGCGCGTCTTGAAGGTATCTCAGACCCGGGTGGAATATGTGTATCGGGTACAGTTGTAGATCACGTCAAAGGCAAATTAGACGTAAATTTCGTAGACCGTGGCAAACAGCAGGTAAAAAATATTCCGCAACCAGTACATGTTTTCGACGTTTCATTCGGTAACGATACAGTGGCGGAGGATGCAATAGGGACAAAGACTGAAATCGTTGCTGGATTTGATCAGGAAGCCCCTTCCAAGACGTCAGGTGCAGCAGCTGTTGATATAGATCTTTCAATTCCTAATTTACCCTCGATTGCGGTTCTTCCATTCGATAACATGAGTGCTGATCCGGAGCAGGAGTTTTTCTCGGACGGTATCACCGAAGATATCATTACCGCTTTGTCGAAAATCAGGGAGTTGCTGGTGGTAGCGCGTAATTCGACATTTACCTACAAAGGCCAGGCAGTAGACGTAAAGCAAGTAAGCCGGGAACAGGGAGTTCGCTATGTGCTTGAAGGCAGTGTAAGAAAGGCGGGCAATCGGGTGAGAATTAACGTTCAGCTTATCGACGCCGTGAGCGGTCACCATGTGTGGGCTGAACGTTACGACCGATTGCTTGATGATGTCTTTGCAGTACAGGACGAAATCACCAAAGAGGTAACCCTGGTCCTCGATGTTCATCTGAGCAGTGGTATACAGGCGCGCGTCCGATCAAGTGGAACCAAATGTATCGAAGCTTGGGAACAAATCAGATTATGTATGGATTTGCTTGGTCATGGCACACCAGATGACCGTCAGGAAACCCAGGGTTTGTGCGAAAAAGCGCTTGCGCTTGATCCGGAGTATGCTATGGCATGGGTTGCTCAGGGATGGATCCATTTTGACATGGCAGATGTAGGCACCTCACCTAAAGAAAACCTGGATAGGAAGTCGCTGCTAAAATTAGCAATGAAGTGTGGACAAAAAGCGCTTGTACTAGACACGTCCAGTGGCGACGCTTGTTCTCTATTGAGTTTATGTCACTTGTCAACAGGAGAATATGACAAGGCGGTTGCCATGTCAGAGAAGGCCGTTATGTTGTCACCGAGCCATGCCGAAATTCTTGGCATATCCGCAGTCGTTCACAACAAATCCGGACAGCCACAGAAGGGCCTCGAACTGATTAAAAAGGCAATGCGTTTCAGCCCGATTTACCCGACATGGTTCCTTAGTATTCTTGGCTCGTCTTATCGCTACACTGGTCAAATGGATGCCGCTGTTGCTACAGTTGAAACGGGGATTAAGCGAGGTGTTAAATTCACCTCAGGCCATGTCAATCTCGCCTCAATTTATGGAGAGTTGGGCACGCCAGAAAAAGCCAGTAAGTCAGTGGCGCAAATCCTCGAGCAGGACCCTGAATTTTCAATCAAAAAATACGTTGCAGAAGTGTCCTATAAAAATCCCCAGGATTTGGAGCGATTCGAAGAGGGTTTGCGTAAAGCCGGGTTACCGGAATAGCACCTGATCATAGATCACAGCACACTAGATGCGGATCACTCATTGGTAAAATTAATACTATGGTTAATTGGACGGAAAGGGCGAAACTGAGATAGATTGGAGCTTAGCCGACTGTCCCTTTAGGGTAACTTTGCGACGGTCACTTTACAAATCAATCGGGCAGTAACATACTCGAAGCCGTCACCCAAAGAAAGTATCAGCACTTGAAAGTGCCGCTGTGAACAGCCCTTGCTTCTAGCCGATTTTCCTCAGTTAAAGTAGTTTCAAATGATTAAGAGATACATAAAAAAAATATTGGCCAAAACAAGTTATAGTATTGTTCATACTACCTGTAACAACTATCGGGTTGTATGTTGTCCAGAGACTGGTATAACAGGTGTCGATTTTATTAGTGATTTGAAATATTCCGTGGGTTCCGAAAACCCAAAATGTTTCGACGTTGGCGCGAACAAAGGACAAACAATTGATCTCTTTCTAGAGATCTTTAAACAACCCGATATTTATTCATTCGAACCTTCAATAGAAACATACACAATCCTAGAAAACAGAAAATTTTGCGACAACGTGCATATTTTCCAATATGCACTAGGGGCAGAAGAATCTAGAAAAGAACTTATTAATTATGAGGCATCTAAGTTAAGCTCGTTCCTGGAGTTAGATCAATCGACAAAAGGACAGTTTAAGAACATTCAAGTTCATGGAATGGAGGAGGTTAGACAAACCACTGTAGACCATATTTTCGATGAGCAGAATATTGAGGAGCTAGACTTACTAAAAATTGATACGCAAGGTTATGATTTGGAAGTCCTTCGTGGCTCTCGAAGAAGTTTAGTAGAGAGAAAGATAAATAACGTGTTTATTGAACTGAATTTTGCCAGTCTTTATTCAAAGCAATCGTCACCGGACGAAATAATTCAGTTTTTGGGAAGCTATGGCTTTGGTCTTGTTGGGTTTTATGACATTAGAAGAAACGACAAATTAATATCATGGTGTAATGGATTATTTTCTCTGAATACTGACTAATGCTAAACAAAAATTAGCAAATATTCTCTAATCAGGAACTGTCTGTAAAGGGCCACTTTGCGACGGTCGCTTTACAAATCAATCGGGCAGTAACATACTCGTTTGAGTCAGTCAGCTATGTTTAATAATTTAGAAAAATGTCATTTCCTCCAATTAGTCCAGCAGGTTATCGTTACGCACAACGTTTAGGGTTGCAGTTATTTGTTGCTGGTCAGGTTCCTCTAAATTCGGAATCAAGCTTGATAGGTATTGGTGACCCGAAAGTTCAAACAAAACAGTGTTTGGATAATCTTAGCTATCTCATTCGACAACATGAATTCGTACTGTCTGATATCCGCCAGTTTGTGATATATGTAGTTGGAAAACAGCAAAATTTGGATCTTGCATGGGAAGAAGTAACTCGATGGTTCGGAGGAGAAACCCCACCTGCTACCCT
>JBLHGU010000353.1:0-3729 GCA_047615875.1 Parasphingorhabdus sp. | reverse complement strand
CTATCGCGATTAGTGAAACCACATCAGCCGTCGATCAAAAAACCCGGCAAGGACGATTGCTAGGGGTCTATTACGTAATCACCGACAGTCTGCAAATAGTGTTCAATCTAGGCCAGCCTGAAGGTCTGGAACAGCAAGTAGCCGCCGGTTTACGCTGGTCGCTATAGCAGCTATCCATCGAAAAAACCTATTCATGGACAACCAACAACGCAATGCACTGGAAAAGTTTTTCAGAGAACACGAGGTAAAGGCCTACAAAATGGCCTACGTAATGCTCAATAACCGCGACGACGCGCTGGAACTGGTGCAGGACAGCATGCTCACGCTGGTGCAAAAATATGCCACGCGAGACAGTCAGCAATGGTCACCGCTGTTCTACCGCATCCTGCACAATCGCATCAAGGACCGTTATAAACAAAGTAACTTTCGGAGTCTTTTTCGGGCTTTTTTACCGACTTCACCAAATCAATTAGATCAAGAAGATGCTCTGCAGAAGATTGCCTATGAACAAACAAATTGCCCACAACAGAATCTGCAACAGCAAAATTCACTGCAACAAATTACAGTTGCGCTAAACGCGTTACCATTACGCCAACAACAGACCTTTGTTTTACGTGCCTGGCAGGAATTTAGCGTTAAAGAAACAGCATTTGCATTAGATATCTCAGAAGGCAGCGTCAAAACCCACTATTCCCGCGCGATCGCACAATTACGCCAAACACTTGAGTCACCTGGAACCAGGTATGAATAAATCAAAACAGAATACAACAGGCCAGCCAGACCTCATGACCCAGCAAATCAAACAACAGCTGGATAACATAACAGTCGATGATAAAACTCTTCAAGGTTTGAAACTGGCACGTTATCGCGCGCTAGACAGTGAACAGACCCGATCAAACTGGAAAAACAACTGGCTCAACTGGAAACCGGCAGCCGCAATGGCCAGTGTCGTAGTCATTTCTATTACTGTGTGGTTATCCAGTAACCCAAGTAACCAGCTCCAGCCAGTAGTCGAATCATTGACTGAGATAGAAAATATAGAGATGCTCAGCTCGACAGATGAGCTGGAAATGTATCAGAATCTGGAATTTTATTTGTGGCTGGATGAACAACAACAGGGTTAAGAAGTGGAATTGAAGAGGAATGAAATTAATGGGGTCTGAGTTAAAGGGTCGGTTCCATTCAGCACTTAAACGACTTCTACCCCTTGTTATTTAGAATGCGTTGTTCAACTTCTGATGATCGGAGTCTTCCCGCCAATATTTGTTGGTTATCGGACATCAATTTTTCCTACCGGTAATGCTACCGAGAACCGGCATAATGAACATTTCCAAATCCAGCAGTTTAATGAGCCTCATGTCCAAAATCCATAGATTCAAAAATGATTGTTAAGTCTCTTCTATTCTTGTTTTTACTGGTTGTTCAATCAGGCTGCTTTGTGCATAGCCATTCAGATACATCCGAGCAGCGCCCTGCAAACAACGATAGTTTTCCTGCCCCGTCGTCGGATTTTTCGGTCTATCGCGAGAACCTGCTAGGTTATCTCAAAAAATACAGCCTGCCCGACCGAACCGAAGCAGATATTCGATTGAATCTGCCTTTCGAACTTCCCGCTAATAAAACAGTGGGATACCAGGGGAAGTTTTTACTTATTCATGGACTCAATGATTCGGCCTATGTTTGGCGAGACATGGCGCAATCAATATCGCAAAGAGGCTTTGATGTGCGCGCTGTTTTGTTACCCGGTCATGGATCGCATCCGGCTAAGATGCTGGATGTTTCATACCGACAATGGTTAAGTGCAACCCGCCTACATCTGTCGTTGTGGAATGTCGACGAAACACCGATGTATCTCGGTGGTTTCTCACTTGGTGGTGTGATTGCCTCTATTCTTGCACTAGAAAACTCTAATATTGCCGGCCTGTTACTGGTGTCGCCGGCTTTTCATAGTCGCTTGGATTCGAAGTTACGCTGGGCATGGTTATATGCCAAATTTAAGCCCTGGATGTTTGGTGGCCTGATTCTTGAAGATAATCCCATCAAATATAACTCAATACCGATCAATTCAGGTAAGCAGTACTACAATACAACAAAATATCTGAAGGACAACTGGGGGAAGAAAACACTAAACATACCTGTCTTGATGGTCGCCTCGATGAACGATTCGGTGGTAGATGTCGAATACACCCGCCAAATATTCCAGAAACGCTTTATTTCAAATCAAAAGAAATTGATACTCTATTCAAACAATACTTCACTGGCAGCTAATCAACGCGAAGTTATACGTCCGAGTGAATACCCAAAACTCCGTATTATAAACCAGGCACATTTGAGCTTGATTAATTCGCCTGATAATTCGTTGTTGGGTAAAAACGGAACACAATTAATTTGCAACGGAAATGAATACCCCATTTTTATGGCCTGCATGCGTGCCAGCGGTCATTGGTATGGCGCACAGCATACCGAGTCACCAGATGCTATCGCCGTGGCGCGCACGACTTATAATCCCGACTTTGACACTATTTTGAAGCATTTTGATCAAGTGTTTCAGCTGGTTAATAACTAAGCCAGTTATCGAATGGTGAAAATGTTCACAAAGGCGCAAAGCCTGCGTAATTGCTGTATTTATTTAGCAACAGGTGCCAAGTCGAAAGGCGTCATAAATCGCTGCATGAACATTTCGACTGGCCAGTGCATCTCCAATACGATGAAGTTCAAACCCCTCTTTTGTCATTTCCTGTGGCTGTAACGCAATCAAGGCCTTTAAGTCCGTAACGCCTTTATTTCCCGCGTGTTCCCGCAACTCGTCGAACAGCGCTCTTATTGGCATAGTGCCCATTTCAACTACCACCTGGTCAACAACGAAAGTCACTTCTTCATTGGTAAGGTCGCTGACTAGCGTCGCTTTAAGTCGTCCCTCGGCATGCTCCACGCGCACCAAACTAAGTTCGCAGAATGGCCGGATACCCATTTGTTGAAACTCCTTGCGCCAACGGGTGGTTTCTGGATAGGTCAGGTCTAGTGCGATTGCGCTGTCGACGGATGCAAACGTCACTTTAGTGCCACTGTCGTGTAAGCGTTTGGCAGCAATCGGAGCAGGATGACGCCCTGTGCCGTCATAAATCAGAACCTCGTTAAAAGCACTGCCTGGTTGATCAGTAATCGCATCCCAACTCGAAACTACCAGATCATGACCCTCACCGAATTCGGTTTGCGGCAAACCGCCAGTGGCAAGAATGACCAAATCGGGGCTGAGTGCTAGAATATCACTGGATTCCATGTACTGGTTGTAGTGAATTTTTACATCGAGACGCTCAAGCTCGGCAAGCCGCCAATCAACCAGACCAATAATGTCACGACGCCATTCACACATACTGCCGAGGACGAGTTGACCACCCGCATTCGGCGTGGCCTCGTAAACGGACACGTCGTGGCCACGTTCAGCCAATACTCGAGCGGCTTCCAGCCCACCAGGTCCGGCACCTATTACCACCACTTTCCGTGATTTGTTTGTTTTAGTAATCAAGTGCGATAAGGTCATCTCGCGACCAGTTGCGGCATTGTGCAGACATTTTGGTCGGTGTACTGCCTGGCAGTGCTGGGCACCTACACAAGGGCGCACTCGATCCTCTTCACCACTTATTAATTTATTTACCAGATGTGGGTCAGCCATGTGAGCACGTGTCATCCCAACTAAATCGACGTGACCTTCAGCAACGGCAAAACGTG
>JBLHGU010000352.1:0-3841 GCA_047615875.1 Parasphingorhabdus sp. | reverse complement strand
CCGTCGGCAAGATAATTCAAAATGGCATTTGATTCTGGCAGACACGTGCCTTCCTCTGTTTTTAATAGAGGTATCTTGGCATTCGGATTCATGGCCAGAAAATCTTCTTTATGAGTGTCGCTGTTTAAAACCGACAAAGGCACCCATTGAAAGGGCTCTTCCAGCAAATGCAGCAACAAAGCCACTTTGTAGCAATTGCCAGAAAAAATATCGCCATACACGGTATACATAATGTTTATCTCAACTGAATAACTTCACTGAATTGTATCTCCTTTAGGTAAATTCGGCTTTTACGTTTTTTACACATGACTAGTCGTGGCCGGTAACTTTAATTATCTGCCCTGGCCCCATAATCGCCCGCTGCATCTTACCTCGGCGAATATCTATGAATCCCACCCAAGTTTTAATGGCCATCAGTGTGCCAATTATCTGGGGATTGGGATTTACCTTCTCGAAAGCTGCCCTGGAGGAGTTTCCTCCGCTCATGTTAATGGGACTGCGTTTTTGCCTGACTGCGCTCTTACTGATCTGGTTCGTGCCTCGACCCAAGGGTGAATATTGGCGGGTATTTCAGATCGCCATTATCGGTTCGGTGTTGCAATACGGTATGACTTTTACCGGCCTGAAAATACTCGATGCCTCGACTGCGGTCTTACTGGTACAACTGGAAGTTCCGTTTGGGGTTATTGTGGCCTGGCTGGTATATCGAGAGCAAGTGGGCTGGATGCGTGTGCTAGGCATCCTGGTGGCCTTTGTGGGCGTTGCATTTATTGCTGGAAGCCCCAGCGTTAAGGGTGAATGGCTTGCCGTTGGGTTTGTTATGGGTGGAGCATGTACCTGGGCGATAGCACAGGTCATGGTGAAATCACTCAAGAACATTTCAGGCTTTGGCCTGATTGCCTGGCTGGCATTGATTGCGGGGCCGATAATGTTGGCAGCATCCTTTGCCATTGAAGAGGGTCAGATGGAGGCTATACAGCAGGCAACCTGGGTTGGCTGGGGCACTATTCTATATCTGGGTATTGTTATGACGGCAATTGGCTACGGTATTTTCTACACACTACTGCGGCAGTTCCCAGTATCTCATGTTATGCCTTATCTACTGTTGCTACCGGTGGCGGGAGTAATAGGCTCAGTGACTATACTAGGCGAGACCTTAACCGAAAACCTGCTGATTGGTGGTGCAATTGTTATAGGTGGCGTCGCGCTGATAGAACTTTTCGGTAAGAAGACTTCGTCCACTTAATAGTCTCTTGTTACTACTTACTGCTTTAATTGACTGCAGTAAATAGATTACTCCGAAAAGACTCTTACGATAAAGATTATTGGGCTAGATAACGCAGCCAGTTTTGACTATGCACTGATTAAGCAGGAAGTTTCAGCCGCAGGTAGCTGTACCACCATTGAATTCTCAACATCCTGAAGTCTGATTATCCCGCCGTGCTTCAAGTAATTGGACGACATCCTCCTGGCCCAATTGCTGTGCGTGATCTAACGGTGTCAGACCATCGGCATCGGCGATTTCAATTCGTGCATTGCCACACAATAGAATTTTCGTGATCTCAACATAACGAGCCGACCCATCACCAAGAATCACGGTCTCTAGCAGCGCGGTCCAGCCCAAGTAGTTAACATGATTGATATCAATGTCGGTCTCGACGAGGTCACGCACGATATTCACATGGCCATGATGGGCCGCCGGAATTAACGCTGTGCCTCCGTAGCGGTTTACGGCTTTTAGATCGGCGCCATGGGCCAGCGCTAGTTGGAGAATTTCTCGCGGACCCTCTGCACCGGCATAAAGGTATGGGGAATCCTCAATATCATCCTTTGCATTGACATCAGCCCCCACCTGCATGAGCAGCACCACCGCTGCAATAGCGCTATTGCGAGTTGCTATTAATAAAGCGGTACGGCCACGGTCATCCCGTATTTCCAGATCAATCCCATCCTGAATCAACTCCGACAGGATCACGACATCGTTGCCGGCAGCGGCCTGGAACAGAATCTCATTGGCGAGCGTGCGGGTCATTGGAGTCATGAGGCCGAAGGCTATAAAGCACAAAATTAGTGTACGCATTGTACCGCCTTTATTTATCCACACAGCGTTGGGGAGCCCGCATTATTCAGTGACAGACCATGAATCATGCGATCGATATTCGCCCAATAGGCAGCGGCCTCGCACATCGGGCAGGGTCTTGATGATGAGTATAGTGTGCAACCTGTCAGCCTTCGACCGAGGCGACTGGCGGCATCTCTAATGGCCTCCATTTCAGCATGTGCAGTAGGATCAGAGTGCGTCATAACTCGACTCCGCGACTGCCCAACAATTCTCCCGTCTCGCACCACCACTGCACCGAAAGCTTGATCACCAGCACTAACTGCCTGGTCTCTCATTAAGATAGCGCGAGACATAAATGCCTTTGCATCCGGACTTTCAGGTTGTGTCAATCCATCAGATGCTTGAACTGGTGTAATTACAGCCGTAATCAGGGAAGTGAAGGTTACACCGGCGCTCGACAGCCAGTGTCGTCGGACTAATGAAAAGTGATGCATGACTATCTCTCCATCAATGTCTAGTGGGCCATGTGGCAAATTTGGTGACTGAGTTATCCATTGTATACAATTGCAGCCTGGGAAATAACCAATTGAACGAGACCGTAAGCTAATCCGAGTCGAGAGCTACTGACGCTATGGACCATCAGTTCCGCCTGAAACAAGCTTCGGGACCTGAGAACTTTTAGAATCTGATAGCCAGCGGTCTGATCAGCGAACTTGGGGTCAAGATCAATTTGACCAGGTTGCGAATGCAAATTTGCAAAGCACACGCTTGCAGGTGGGCAACGTGATTAATATCGATAGTAAACAACCCATATAATCGGGTAATGTTATATTGAAGTGCATTGTCGGACAGTTGAGTAAATCATATAGCATTGATTACAAGCCTGTTCGACTAACCATCTGATGAAGAGAGTCATGTGATTGTCAGCGAGAATTTAATTGCCCAGGGCCTGGATCAGATTGACGTAGGAATAGGCATATTTGACACCGATTTGCGTCTGGTTTTTTGTAATAAGCAATTCAAAATGCTACGAAGCTATCCAGATGAACTGTGTTTACCCGGTGTTTCCCTACCTGCCATGCTGCGATTCAATGCCGAACGGGGTGACTTTGGCCCCGGCGATGTTGAACAACAGGTACGAGAGCGTATCGACGAAATCACGCAATCGGGCCAGCGCCATATTGAGCGGGAAATGTTTTCCGGACAGATTCTCAGTATCAGATATCAACAACTCGATAACGGTGGGTTAACGGTTTCGTATGAAGATAAAACCGAGGAACGAAAAACCCAAAATGCATTAAATTTGAGTGAGGAACGCTATGCGCTCATATCAGAAGCTGCTGAAGAGGCCATTTACGAGTGGGATGTCGCCAGTAATCGAATTTTTGCTTCACCACGATTACAGAAATTCACAGGGCATCAATTCGACTCCTCAGGTAAACGACACTGGCGCTGGGAAGATCATATTCACCCCGATGAAGTTGCCCTGTACCGAGAAACCCTAGCCATGCATCGCAGTGGGGAATTGGCTCGATGGCAGTGTGAATATCGCTTCAAAAATGCCGCGGGAGAGTATCGCTGGGTATCGGATCATGGAACCTCAATTCGTGACGATCAGGGACAGGCAATCCGCATGGTGGCAGCCATTCAGGATATTACCGAGAGAATTAACAAGGAAGCCGAGTTGGCGGCCAGTGAAGAGCGTTATCAGCTAATAACCAGAGCCTCCAGTGATGGAATCTACGAATGGGATATTGGGACAGACAGCCTGTTTGTATC
>JBLHGU010000351.1:0-4007 GCA_047615875.1 Parasphingorhabdus sp. | reverse complement strand
CACCATGGTCGGTATTTTCAGCGACAATAATGCCGTTCATATCACGGATAATGCCGTAAGTTACAGACAACCCTAAGCCCGTACCTTTGCCAATTTCTTTTGTTGTGTAGAACGGCTCAAAGATGTGGGACATCACATCTTTGGGAATACCCCCGCCGGTATCCTCCAATGTTATGTGGACCCCTTTACCGTCTTCAATTACCCGCAATGTAATCTTCGACTCTCCACGTTTTTCAGCCATGGCATCTCTTGCATTGGTTATAAGGTTTAAGAGCACTTGTTCAACTAGAATGGGATGGCCTGAAATCAACGAACAGTCTTCGGGAAGCTCGGTCACAATCTCAATTTCAGCCAATCGTAATTGCTCTCCCACCAGAGCAAGAGCATTCGTAATCATCTTTCGAGGATCAATTGGTTGCGGCTCTTCCTTTGCCTTGCGTCCAAATATCCGCATGTGATCAATGATTACAGAGGCTCGTACCGTCTGCTCCTCAATGCGTTCCAGTTTATCGTGCAGGTATTGGAGGTCAGGGGTGCCCTTAGAAATCTTCCTGCGACTATTCTCCGCCGCCAAGCGAATGACGTTCAGTGGTTGGTTTAATTCGTGTGCAACTGATGTCGACATTTCTCCTAGTGTTGCTAGTTTGGACGCTTGGATGATTTGGGCTGTGGATGCTTTGCGTTCATTCTCCTGTTCGATGCGCACTCGATTGAGCTCGCTTGATCGTGCTAGAGCCAGCCCATAAGCGAGGCGTAAGCGGGGTTGTTTGAAATATCGGGGGAGATTTGATAATGGATTTGTTGCAGTTACTTTGGAGGTAGCAATTTTGATCTGATGCAAACCTAGCCGATGAAACATGAGAATGGCGCAAAAGCTGAAAATGCCGCAAAGCAAGTAAGGTAAATTAACCTGTATCTTGCTCTGTAAATAAACACCGAGAAAGGGACCTATCGTAAGTGCGAGTATGCTGAATAAAACTCGTAGCGGTTCGAATTGTGTAATCTCCTTTCGCGGTACTTTGTGCATGACGTAAAGCGATAAAACAACTTCTGCGGATGCCACCGAGAAAACGTGGAAAAATATTCCTGCGGCAAAAAAGGGCAGGGTACCAAATGACATTAATATTGCGGAAAAAATCATAACGGCACTGGATAATAAAAAAGTAGATCTGGCGCCCAGATGTTTTACAACAAACGGCATAGTTAGGGCCGCAAAGATACCGCCCAGACTAACGGTAAATAATAATGCACTGGTATCACGTGCATTGCCTGTCAGTGCCAGCGCCTGCAGTGGTATGACGGATAACAGCATTCCTCTAACCAGGTTCTGAACAAAGAAAAACCCGGAAAAGGGAAGATGCGGATGAGCCAGTTAGATTATTCGTCAGCTGTAGATCGATGACATTTCGATGCGAGATATCGATTGAATTGCCAGAGGTTTCGTTCGAGCGGATGATATTGTCCTGGCGGTAACGATGGGGCGTTAGTTCCTTTGTGTAATGCTTCGACAATTAGTCTGTCTTCGTCGTTAGCAACGTCGATATAGGTTTTAAAGTCAGCGACCCATTGCTCGTAATTGTCTCCAGGGATGTCGGCTAAAACTTCAGGGGGTATGGAACTCCCCAGGTTGCTTTGAATCGATCAACCCCAGCGGGTTGAACACTGGCGTACCAGAGATAATCGGGCATCAAGGTGACCAGCATCCCCGGGAAAATACAAAAGTCGATCATCATCCTACGCCATTCTCCATCCAGTCGTTGATTGGCGGGATGCGCACTGCCCGGGCCCTCGTCAGAAGTTTTTGCCGCTCGGTGGTATCCATAATGCAGATTATCTTCGCCACATATATAGCCTTCCAGGCTTTTATCATGCTGCGCAAAAGTTTTCCCGTGAGCCATTGACACGTGATAACTCTCGGTATAATTCTCAACCAGATTTTTCCAGTTGGCATCCCAGGTCATGGTCTCCCGCAATATCGTCTGATAAACCGGCATCTGCTAACGTCCAACAATATTGTTAGTTAGCGGAGCCAATACTTTTTCCAGACTATCTTCATCGGGTTTATCCAGTGAAACGAAAATAAATCCCTGCCAACATTCGACAGGCAGTTCCTTAAGTTTTACCTCGCGCTGATCGAAGCCAGGTTTCATTTCCATATAAGGACTACGGATGAGTTCACCCGCGGGATTGTAGGTCGATGAATGATAGGGGCAGGTGATCTTTTTAGCTGATCCTTTCTCAGCCTTTAGCAGGCAGGCTAAACGATGAGTGCAGGCGTTGACAAAACCTTTGATGGTATTGTCCTGTTGGCGTATGACGACAACCGAAACCTTGGCTATTTCGTGGGTTAAATAATCGCTGGGGTTTGAAATTTCATCTTCTCTCCCAATGCAGATACGAGAGTTAGAGAAGACTCGCTCCTGTTCCAGTTGATGAAAGGCCTCAGAATGGTAAACCGCTGCAGGCATGTGCGTTGTACATTCAAAGGGAGTGTGTGCTGTCGCCTTCAATTTCTCGAGTAGATTCGCGAGTGGCATTGTAGAATTAAGGTCCATGCTTGCTATCGCCTGATTATAAGTACGCGGGAATCGATGGATTCACGACGAATATAGTCTGCAGCCTTAATGCCTTCGATGGTGAATTTATGTAGATTGGCAACTTTATGAACTTCGGGTTCGAGGTCTAATTGTTTCTAGGCTGCACCGTTAACAGTAATGACACAGTACCCTCCCGGTTTTACGCAATTGACCACATGGTGCATGTCGGCTATTTTTGGAATCGTGAAGGAAAACATACCGACACAAATAAGCGCGTCATAAAGATTTTCTATATCTGCGGGTTTGGTGAAATCGTGTTGTAGAGTCGATTGGTAAATTTTACGATCTTTGGCGCGGACCAGCATTTCAACCGAAAAATCGACGCCATCAATATTTTGATAGCAGTGATCTGTCAGATAAGCGCCGGCCAGACCTTTCCCGCAAGCAACATCCAGAACTCCGAGCGAGGTGTCAGTGACCGTAGTCATGAATATATCCCCCGCAGCCTGAAATGCGACGTATTCCATATCGTTTACAAGATCGTGATCGTAGTTCTTGGCCCATTCGTCGTACTGCTGCTCTTTATCATCAGTTCGGTTATAGACTGCTGCCAATCGATCATCAAACTGATCAGTGTTGATTTTAGAATTGGTCATAGAATCAGTCCTGAAAGCGTTGATATTTTAGCTTTATTGGAGACTAAACGAGTCCATGTTCTAGCGAAGGTAAAGCGGGAAAGCTATTGGTTCACAAATCGAATTCCAAAATGATTGCCTGGGAGATCGATGAAAAGAGCTAATGTTGGATTTTGAGTTCCCGAATATTAGCAAACGAGACTTTAAATATCTGATTCTGGGCCAAAAAGAAACACGGTATTAAAATAGCTGACGTATTACAATGAGATAAGATAGATGGTTCATTTTGGTATTTTAAAGAGACCTTTCATTCATTCTTTTTGAGTGAATCATGAGTCAATTTAGTTTAATTCTTCAAATTTGTGTAGTTGAGATCAGTGGTGATTTCAGCCTGTTTGAGCGACGTGATTAACATAGGGGGAAGTTAATGAGATACCTCGGACTGGTATTTTTGATATTCATATCGAATTATGTTGGTGCAGCCGAACCGAAATGGATTTATAGCGGGGAATTAGATGAGTTTCAGCATTCGAGGTTTATTACCGCTCTGGGTGAGGGAAGTAACTCGGAAAATGCACGTAAAATGGCTTATTCCCGTCTTGCTGAGCAGATCAAAGTTAGCATTTCAAGTCAAACCAATATCGTCCAGGAGTATCGTTCGAACTCCGGCCAACTCAGCGAGTTTGACGGCGTCGATATCGAAATACGAACTCATGTAAATCTGGATGATATCGAAGGAATCAGCATTGTAGCCAGTCATCATCTGGTTGATACCAACACATACTATACGATGGCAGTTTTGGATAAAGTTAAAACTGCCAACCGATTATCACAA
>JBLHGU010000350.1:0-4035 GCA_047615875.1 Parasphingorhabdus sp. | reverse complement strand
AATCTAATCATCCTGACTATGACGTGGGTGAGTGGGTTGTTTCGTTTTCGGGCTGGCAAGACTATGCCATATCCGATGGTATTAATTTAATCAAACTAGGACAGCAACCGAAGCAACCGTCTTATGCCCTGGGTGTTATGGGTATGCCAGGTTTAACCGCTTATATGGGGCTATTAGACATTGGCCAGCCAAAAGCGGGAGAAACCGTTGTAGTTGCTGCAGCGACGGGGGCGGTGGGTAGTTTAGTCGGACAAATCGCTAAACTAAAAGGCTGCAAAGTTATTGGCATTGCTGGTGGGACAAAGAAATGTCAATCAGCCGTTGAAGACCTCGGCTTTGATATTTGCCTGGATCATACTAAAGATGATTTAGCACAGCAGTTAGCGCAAGCCTGCGATTCGGGCATTGATGTGTATTTTGAAAACGTGGGTGGCAAGGTCTTTGACGCAGTTTTACCGCTATTGAATAGTTGTGCGCGCATTCCTCTGTGTGGATTAATTTCTCAATACAATGCGACTGAATTACCCGATGGACCCGATCGTATGTTTGCACTCATGGGTAAACTATTAGTGAAGCGCATTAAAATGCAGGGCTTTATTGTATTTGACGATTATGGTCATCGATATAATGAATTTAGCCAGGATATGTCGCAGTGGCTGGCAGAAGGAAAAATCCAATATCGCGAAGACCTGGTTCAGGGTTTAGAACATAGTGTAACGTCATTTATCGGTTTGTTAGAAGGCAATAACTTTGGCAAACAGGTCATGCGTATTGGGCCAAACGAATTATAAAATAAGGTTACGGGAATCTATTATGTTAACAGTGCACCATTTAAATAAGTCCCGCTCTAAACGCGTATTGTGGTTGCTTGAAGAGCTTAAAATGCCTTATCAGCGTATTGATCATCAACGCGATGCTAAAACAAATTTAGCGCCGCCAAGTTTGAAAGCGGTGCATCCACTCAATAAAGCGCCGGTCATTGTTGATGGTGATATTACCTTGTGCTAATCCAGTGCAGTGATGGAGTACATCATTGATCAGGATAGTGAAAATCGTCTGCGCCCCGAAGCAGGGACTAAAGAATATTATCAATATATGGAATGGTCGCACTTTGCTGAAGGATCTCTTGCTTTACCGGTAATGTGCCGGTTATTCATGGGCATGGAAACCCGTAGAAAACGCACAAGGGGTCTTTGATTTATGATTCCTAATAACGCCACTCACTGTTGAATAGTGCAAATCAAAGTGATCTCCTATTTCTTTCAGTGTATACCCACCACTTGTATAGGCGTCATAAATAGCGATATTTCGGCTAACCGCAGCCATTTCATAACTTTTCAATGATGCTGGAATTGGCCTTCGCTGTGCCAGCGGGACTTCTGAAATGTCTTTCGCCTGGTCTATTTTCTCTTGCATTTGTTCAATGAACGCGTCCGAACCTAATAATATTTGTTGTTTCAGTTTGTCCCATAGTGGCGGACCTTTAATTCCTTCACGCACAAACAACTTATATTTTTCGATCGCTATCGATTTTCTTTTAGCGAAATTAGACAGGAACCAATCAGTACTCAGGCATTTAAGCGCTGGAGATAATCCGATGGTTGCTCGATAGCTACTCCATGGCCAATCCCGCACTGAACGAACCATCTTCGCTCTTACTGGGTTGAGGACTATATACCGGCCCACTTCAAGTAAATAAGAATCCTTATCAACCAATATGGACTTATATCTCCCTTGAAAGACATGACCAACTCGATTATGTCTTCGATTATAAGCCTGAGTATAATTACCATTAAATTGACGCATACCGCGGGATAAATTGCTGTCGGGAGTCTCAATCAATAGATGATAATGATTATCCATCAAACAATACGCGTGACACTTCCAATTGTATAATTCACAAACTTGGTCGAGATGTTTAAGCATTAATTCCCGGTCAATATCATCTTCGACAATATTATCTCTTCGATTGCCTCTGGAGGTGATGTGATATAAGGCTCCAGGAAATTCCAGACGAATTGGTCTTGCCATTGTAGTCTGTAGGCCTCTATTTTTGACTATCGGATTGTAGCATCGAACCATTCATAGATCATAGACCTGACCCCACGAATACGTGTTGGACTGGATCAAATTACCCCGTCCAGGCCCTTTGCACCTAAGGTCAGGTAAGTTGTGGATTACAATTGGAGAAGCTCGAAAGAGAGTGGACACTCAGTAAATCGATTTGCATATTTGCTGTGCCAGGGTATTATAATGTAGTACCCCTTAGTCAAACACATAACCATGCCAGCGAAAAACACAACGATTATATTAGGTGATCATTTCAGATCCTATGTCACCAAAAAAGTTCGCTCTGGGCGCTACTCAAACACGAGTGAAGTCATTAGAGATGGGCTTCGTCGAATGGAGGAGGATGATGAAAAACAGGAGGCCCTCAAGAAACGCATAGCCCTTGGTGCGCAGGAAATCAAGCAGGGGAAGCATTCAGACTATTCGTTAAAAGCTATTGTGCAAGAAATTGAAAAGAGCAAGTCTGACGTAAAAGAAAGCTGATATGCTGGAAATAAAAATTGCCGATTCAGCCAAGCTGGATTTGGTGGAAATCGGGCAGTACACTGAATATCAATGGGGTGAAAAACAAAGGGATAAATATTTAAGGGATATTGACAGTTGTCTTTACTCATTGGCTGAGGAGCCAGAGTTAGGAAGAGGCCGGAGTGAGCTGAGGGCAGGATGTCATTCGTATTCTGTAGGGAAGCATGTAATTTTCTATGCCTATAATACTGAAGCTCTTTATATACTGGCCGTTCTGCATGAGCGGATGGACTTTGAGAGGCATCTGTAGCGTACGTATTAGTTGATCCAGATTTTTATGAAAACGTTAATCATCGGAAAATCTTGCAATACCTAAAATTCATAATCTATTGGTCGTAAGCTCAAGTCCCACCGGATCTACCAAAATTCATTTAATGGTTTTGACCTCTTTTATGCGAAAATTTCATGGCCTACAACTTTCATTATGGATAAGGCTAATAGCTAGACTTGGCCCTTCGATTTTTCTATCTTCGGTTTTCTTAAAACTATCCCTGGTCGTCGACATCCATTAACACTCGACTTAACTCGTAAACAATCTGCCAACGGTACCCATCGGCAAGAATAAGCGGATTTTATCGTCTTCGGTATCAAGGATTTGAAAACCATATTGTTCATAGAATCCTTGAACTCCTTGAACTCCTTGAACCAGTGCGTCAACGACAACTGCGTTCGATGGTAAATGCTGATTGATCGCGTAGCAATGCTTTAATGCATTGATCAATGTAACTTTACCCAGTCCTTGCCCTTGTGCAAGTTCACTCACGGCAAGTTGAGCAATCAACATTACGGGTATGGGGTAATGCGGTAATTTCTTAGCGATAGTCTTCGGAAGCGTCTGCCGCCCTATTTCAGTATGTGATAGTGTGTAATAAGCGCAAATATCCACACCGTTACCTTTTGATGGCAACACCATTGTCTTGTTGATTCCAGCAGCACGGTGACGTGCGGCAAATTGCTGAAGAAAGGAGTTGAGTTGTTCCGTCCCACAATCAAAGCCTTTGCGGTCATGGTATGTCTTGTCGAGTTCTACGAATGTGCTAGCTGGTCTCACTGAATACCCGTTTCTTGGGTATGGTTAAGGGCATCGCGCAGTTTCTTATTTGGCGCTTCTGCGGCGTAACAGGCCGCAATAAAACGATCAAATATGTCATCATGCACGGTGATTGACTCATGTGCTTTGATGACCTGTTCAGCATCTTCTTCAATTAGACGCACGACATATTCGGTGAGACTTTTCATGCCCTTAAGGGCGGCGGCCTTTTCTGCGGCGGCTTTCACGGCATCGTCGATGCGCATATCAATTCTGGATTTGGCCATATCAGGCTCCTTTTCATTCTTACTTATACCTCTATAAACATAACATTAATAGCACAAACATGTACAGCATAACTACGTACATTTGTGGCCAATATCGAGATTCAGTAACCGAAATACTGACGG
>JBLHGU010000349.1:0-4062 GCA_047615875.1 Parasphingorhabdus sp. | reverse complement strand
ACGTTCGAAAGAATGCTGTGCAGTAAGTTCCTTGCACATTCTTTTAATCGGGCCAGATAATGTATCGTAAGCCGCATAAAGACTGGCAAATAGAGTATCGCCGCCAGACTCGGGGATTATTTTGGCAGCCAGAATAGAACCCATGGACGGCGCTTGCTGGTAGGTAACATCGGTATGCCAGTAATGCTCGCTGTCGTGGGCACGGCCTTTCGATTCAATAATTGTTAATCGTGCATCGCGTTCATCATTATCAAAGACCGGATGCGGGTTATCGATCTCGCCGAATTGTGCTGCTAACTTAAGCTGTTGCTCGCCCGTAATCGATTGATTGCGGAAAAATATAACGCAAAATTCTAACAGTGCCTGGCGAACTTCATTAATTTCTTCCTCATTAAGGCCCCTGGAAAGATCGACCCCACTAATAAATGCACCGAGATGGGGTGAACGTCGTTCTATCTCTATTCTCTTGTATTGCATGACAACCTCCGATGGATGATAGACAAGTTCTCCCGACGCTTATCTATTTAAGAACTCTCTCATGACCGCTATGGTTTTTTGCATACCCGCGTCGTCGCCAATGGTAAACCGAAGTTTGTTGTTAAATGCATCGACAGCAAACTGACGCGGAATAATGCCATTCTTGTTTAACCAGCTATTAGCTTCGGCAGCCGTTTTCTCTGCCTCTTCGGCAAACTCAACCAAAATAAAATTGGTCTGACTGGGATAAACCTTGAGTCCCATGGCGGTAAACTGGTGACCAAGCTCATCAATCCATCTTCGATTATGCGCCAGGACTTTTTCCACATGAGCGGTATCTTTCACTGCTTCAACGCCAGCCGCAAAGGCGGCAGTATTAATCGGGAAAGACGGCCCAATTTTTGTCATTACATCAATTAAGTCGGGTTGCCCATAACACCACCCCAGTCTTAATCCAGCCATACCATAAACCTTGGAAAAACTGCGCGTGACGATAACATTATCAAACTCGTGAACCAGGTTAACACCTGATTCGTAGTCGTCCTCACAGGCAAATTCGTCGTAAGCCGAATCGATAATCAATAGCACATTGCCGGGCAAACCTGCATGCAAACGACGCATTTCTACAGCAGATAAATAGGTGCCCGAGGGATTATCTGGGTTAGCCAATAATACGATGCGGGTATTTTCAGTTAAGCAGGCAAGAATTTTGTCGACGTCGTAGTGAAAATCGTTGTCGTCGGCCGCTACTGGTGTTGCACCAGCAACTTTTGCATAGATTGGGAATTGCATATAAGCATATTTGCTATGCAACAACTCCTGCCCTGGGCCGGCAAACGTATTGACGATACGTTGCAAGACCTCATCGGACCCCGGACCGAAAGCCATGCATTCCGGTTTAAGCTGGTATCTTTGCGCTAAGGTTTCAGCCAGGTTTTCGGTATCTACCTCGGGGTAGAGGTGGCTAGTTTGTATTGCTCGCTGTGCGGCCTCAACCGCTGACGGACTCATACCAAGCACAGATTCGTTCGACGACAGTTTGACTGGCTCATCCCAACCAGGCAGTTTGGATATACCAACCATGTAATAATCGATTGATGATAAAGCTTGCTTGGGAGAAATAGTCATGCCTTGTTGCCCGGGGAAATAGATAGGCACGATTATAACTGTGATCACAGTAATTGACGAGATACAATTATAAAAGTAGCATCAGCGCTGGCAGTAATATCTGATCAATTCAATCTTTGGACATAAAACTATGAGCAAATCTTGCGGTGAAGCTTTGATGCACTTACTGGAAGCCTACGGTGTGACCACTGTTTTTGGCATCCCTGGTGAACATACGCTGGAGCTGTACCGAGGCATTGAGAAGAGCAATGTCCGCGCTATCACGCCCCGCAACGAACAAGGCGCGAGTTTTATGGCTGACGGTTACGCTCGAGTCACCGGCGAACCTGGTGTTTGCACCATTATCACAGGTCCCGGTGTCACTAATGCAGCCACCGGTATCGGTCAGGCCTATGCCGACTCGATCCCCATGTTAGTCATTTCAAGTGCTAATGACAGTCCATCGTTAGGAAAAGGTTGGGGACGGTTGCATGAAACTTCCGATCTATGTGCTATTACACGGCCAATCACCGCTTTTAGCACGATGGTGCACGATCCATCTGAAGTGCCGGAACTAATCGCCCAGGCATTTACCGTATTTCGATCCAGACGACCTCGTCCAGTTCATATAGCCATTCCAATTGATATCATGGAGATGCCTGTAGAAGACAACTGGCAACCCTATAAGACACCTGCGTTACCTATTCCTGGCCAGGCTGTCATTGATGAAGCCGCTGCTATGTTAGCCCGATCCGAACGCTCTGTAATCATGGTTGGTGGTGGAGCCCAACATGCCAGTGACGAAGTTACCCAACTCGCCGAATGCCTCAATGTTGGCGTCATTGCGTCAAATGCTGGCAAGGGTATCGTTAGCGACGATCATACGCTCAGTCTAGGAGGGGGAGTAATAAGTCCTGCAGTACAGAAATACCTTGCAGAAGCCGAAGTGGTACTCGCAATCGGTACCGAGTTGGGAGAGGCAGATAGTTTTATTTACGACCTACCTGTTAATGGCAAAGTAATTCGCATAGACATTGATCCGGCAAGGTTCAGCGACGCATTCCCTGCCAGCATTGCTGTACTAGGTGATGCACGTTCAGCCTGCACGCAATTGCTGGCTACGCTGAAAAATCAAGATATACGTACCAAAGGTCGAGATACTCAAGCTGAATTAGTGCAAGTACGCGCACAGCAAAGTGCCAATTACACCGACATTGAACGCCAACATATTCGATTGCTGGATGCATTGCGCGACGAGCTGGCTGATGACGCCGTTGTTATGGGCGATATCGCACAGTTGGTGTATACCGGCACCGCCGCTTTTAAAGCGCGTTTGCCAAAAACCTGGTTTTACCCTGCCGGGTTTGGCACTCTGGGTTGCGCCCTACCCGATGCTATTGGAGCCAAATTAGCCAGGCCAGAGAAAACCGTAGTGGCATTAGTCGGCGATGGCGGGTTTATGTTCACCGTTAATGAGCTAGCGACAGCGGTCGAAGAAGGCTTGTCAATTCCAATTATAATCTGGCACAACCACAGCTACGCGATGATCCGAGATGGCATGGTTAAACGCGGAATTCCAGAAATCGGCGTCAACCCTGTTGCACCAGATTTCATCAAACTGGCAGACGCCTTTGGGTGCCCCGGATTCAACGTTAGCAGCGAGCACGAATTCCGAACTGTATTCCGTGCGGCCTGTGAACGCCCTGGACCGAGCCTGATTATTGCCACTGAAAATGATCACTGGCTAACCTGAATGGAAGGCCATACAAGATGATATCAATCGACTATCTCAAATGTAGCCTCGACTTTGATCGAGACAGCAAACAGTTTGGCAATATTGAGTTGGGATACTCTAACAATCAACATGCCTTCGACAAGATACCGACACCTATTATTTGTATAAAAAACGGCGATGGGCCGACTTTATTATTAAGCGCTGGCAATCATGGTGATGAATACGAAGGCCAGGTTATTCTACGTCGTCTTATTCATGAAACCGAAGCACAAGATATTAATGGTCGGCTAATTATTTTGCCTGCGCTAAATTATCCTGCCATGCTCGATAATGCCCGAGTATCGCCACTAGATCAGGGCAATATGAATCGCAGCTTTCCAGGCTCAGCAGGCGGCTCCCCCACTTCAGCCATAGCTGATTTCGTCACTACACAACTATTACCACTAAGTGATGCTGGTATCGACTTACACTCCGGCGGGAGTACTGCCTACTACCTGCCCTGTGCCTATCTGTGTACTGCAGCTGACCCAGCCATTACCAGAAAAAATCTGGCATTAATAGATGCCTTTAATGCGCCGAACACGTTGGTGGTTCGAGGTGAGCTTAGCGCAACAGGTTTCGATCCAATTGCCAATCGCGCTGGCATACCGTTTATTTCCACTGAATTGTATGGCGGTGCCAATGTTGATCCTGGCGCGGCAGCAATGGGAATGACTGGTGTTAAAAACGTTATGCAGCATATG
>JBLHGU010000348.1:0-4070 GCA_047615875.1 Parasphingorhabdus sp. | reverse complement strand
TTTTTGCGCCATTTGTATAGTGATGGCAATACTCTCTGGATCGCGATTCGCAAAGGAAGCGTCGGTAAATAAATTCATAAATGACTTTCTCGAAGCACCGATGAGCAACCGAACAGGAAGGTTTAGTAGCTCGTCGACTCTCTGCAGGATCTCTAGGGATTGATTTTTAGTTTTTCCAAAACCTAGTCCCGGATCGAATATGACTCGTGACCGGTCAATGCCGTGCTTTTCTAAGAGTTCGAGTTTTTCCGAAAGCCAAATTTTTAATTCGTCCACTGCGTCTATTTTTATGGGGAGTGTTCTATTTGGATCAGCTGGGACTCCCAAAGAGTGCATTAAAACGTAGTCGCAGCTTTGACCTTTGAGCAAATGAAGCATTTCGGGGTCAGCCAGGCCGCTTACATCGTTGACAATAGAGGCTCCGTTTTCAAGGGCTTTGGCTGCCACCGAGGCTTTCCAGGTGTCAATACTCAGTTTTGCGCGAAACGGATCTTCAGAATTGTAATCTTTAAAAAAGTCAAAGCACGGTTGAACTCTTTGCCATTCGTCGTTGGCATTAATTAGAGGTGCAAAGGGAGCGGTCGATTCTCCTCCGATATCGATGATAGAAATGCCCTGTTGAACTAAGTCATTTAGACGTGTCATCCAAATTTTTGAATCAGTGTTCTGGCCTCCATCTGAAAAGGAATTGGGTGTGAAATTGAGAATGTGCATGAACTGGCAAAGTCCATTTGGAAGACATTGTTTTTTTCGACGAAGGCTAATCCCATCTGGGAAAACTAAGTCTGGAGCAATTTCTGAAAGGGGGGCTAAAGCAAACGCTCTTTTATCTATGTCTTTTTGCGGAATATGCAGATCTGGTTCATCGATTGATTCATTCGCAAAAAGTAAAATATCAAGATCTATGAGACGGGGAGCCCAGCGTTGCGCGGCTTGGCGGCCAAGGTCTTCTTCAATGAATTTCAATTCTTTGAGTAACTGTATTGGATTGAGTTCGCATTCAATCTCGATGGCGGCGTTTAAAAATGGTTTATTCCATGCCTCACTTGAGTTGGGAGGAGTCATGGCTGGGTTTTCATATAGGCTTGATGTTTTTAGAAGCTCAACGCCTGGAAGGGATTTGATTTTGTCATGGGCCAACGAAATATTTTTTCTTCGATCCCTTAGGTTGCTGCCTAAACCTATGTAACACGTCATGTGGTTAAACACGAAAGCACAAACTGAACTCCTCCATTGAGGTCGTCAATTGGTGGCCTCAATTTGTGAGTAGTTAATTTGATTTCTGTATTTTGCGGAAGCAGGGGAAGTAAGCTAGTTAGAACTTGCGAAGCCAAGCTTTCGACTAATTGATATTCGCCGGTCTGCGCGGTTGTCTGAATTTGCTCGCAAACTACTGCATAACAGAGAGTGTCTTCTAGTCGATCGGTGTCACAGCCAGGGGGCATTTCGTCAAAGTTGACTTCGAGAGAGAAGGTAACCGATTGTGATATTTTACGTTCTGCAGCCGTGCATCCAAGATGGACGGCTACTAAAAAATCATTCACTAACAATTGACTACGCAGATTTTTGATATTCATGCATCTCGCCTAAAATATTCCAAAGGGCCTTTACCGTTTTTTTACTGGCATTCTTCGCCTTTTCTTTATGCTCGAAAACAAAATCATCAATCAGCTTGGAGGTGATCAATATCGGTTAGTGTACCTAATTCATTTCTTCGTTTATCTGCTTCTGAAATACGTCCTCTAGGGCGTTTACAGCATTTATGAGTCCTTCCGGATCGACGAAGGTATTAGGATCGTAAGCCATACCGGGTTGGTGCTTTTCTGACAGGTTGTACTGCGTTCCGTGAGAGGAGACCCAGACATCCAACTGCATTTGCTTTTGTTTGTGGAATGTCATGGCAAAGTCTTCGGCAACGCCAGGGTAGGTGGGCTCGATCAGCATTTTCTTGCCCGGGTTTATGGTACCCATATTGATGATAGCGACTCGATAGTCACGACCAGCCTCGCTTGTCGTCCATGAGTAGCTAGAGCTGCCTTCAGTGTGACCCGGATGATGGTGCGTTGTGATCTCTACGCCGCCAAAATTAAATACCTCGCCGTCAGCCAAACGACGGTCAACCTTCACCGGTTTGAATCGAAAGTCGATGCAGTTACCAAAGTGGGCGTCGCTGGCGCCACCATCTTCGAGTACGCGCGCGTCTGCGGGTGTCGCCCACATTTCGGCACCCGTTAATGCCTTGATCTCTGCGAGTGCTGCGGTGTGATCGAAGTGCGCCTGAGTGGTGAGCAGCAGCTTGATGTCTTGCAAGCGGAATCCCAACGCATCGATATTGGCGCGAATCACAGTTGTAGAATCTTCGAACCCTGTGTTAACAAGAATATGCCCGTCATCTGTCGTGATGAGGAAGACGCTGAGACCCGCGTTGCCAACGGCATAGAGGTTGCCGACGACGCGATGGGCGGGGTAAGGCTCGGTCCATTCGGCTGGCCAGGTTATACCTGAGGCTAGACACCGTTCTTCGGCGAGTGAGTGTTGACCGGCAAGCAAGGCAGTTAGGACTGCAATCGCGGGTATCATTTTCATGATGTGTTTCATGATGTTCTCCTTAATCAACAGTATCGTTCCGGACCGTTCCATTGTCCCGCAGCATATCGGTCTCCATGACACCAGCCAACAGGCAGTGTCTGCTCGATGGCGGCAATATCAGTTTCGCTTAGTGTTAGATCCACACCCGCGGCCAGTTCGTTCAGATGGTCGGTGGACCTGGTGCCAGGTATAGGAATGACGTGCTCACCCTGCGCGAGCAGCCAGGCAATTGCGAGGCTCGCTGAAGTCGTCCCCATCTCGGCGGCCAACTTTCTGAATGGCTCTGTGGCGCTAAGATTACGTTTCAAATTGGCCTCCTGGAAGCGCGGGTTGACCTTCAAAAAACCAAGGCCCTGAGAGGTTTCATAGTCGAGAGGATTGTCTGTTAGAAGGGAGCGACCTACCGGACAAAAAGCAACAAGGCTGGTGCCCCGTGATGCTGTTTCCTGCACGAGGCCCATTTCGGGTGAGCGAGTTGACAGGGAATACTCCGATTGCACCGCCGCAACAGGGTGGACTTCGTGTGCCACCGCAAGAGAGGTCGGCGCGATCTCAGAAAACCCAACCTGGCGGGTTTTACCAGAGGCAACGAGCGCAGCCAGCGATTCAGCCACTTCCTCAATGGGTACGGCAGCGTCCCGACGGTGCACGTATAACAGCTCAACCTGCTCGACGCCCAGGCGCGTCAGCGACTTGTCCAATTCGCTTTCGAGGTGCTGACGGCTGTTATCGAAATACCGTGTGCCATCCGGCTTGCTCGTAATTGCAGCCTTGGTGGCGATGGAAAAAGACGCCGATGCCTGTTTACCCTGTTTGGCCAAAAAAGAACCGATACGCGCCTCGGATATTCCAGCCCCGTAGACATTTGAGGTATCGATGTGCGTGATGCCGAGATCCAGACATCGCGTCAGAATTGCGTGCGACTTTTCATCATCTGTGGGTCCGTAAAAATCGCTGAACGACATCGCACCGTAGCCAATGGCGGAAATCGGGGTTGCAAGTTGTCCCAGTGTTCTGTACTTCATAATTCTTATCCCACTTCCTCTGAACCGTGGTAAATATTCCGTAGCCACCGGTCGATTGTTGTTATGCCTGAAGGTCGCCGCAAAACTTTAAAAACGCATGCGCAGGCGATGGCGGCCATGGGTGCTCCTTAGAAACCGATATCCACGGTAGAATATAACAAGACCGCAGCAACCCTGGAAGCGTTCCAGGAAGCGATCAAAGAGCCTCAGGTTAAGGCAGGGCGAAAGCCACCAGTTCCGCAGGTTCACCTGCACCGCCAACCGCCAGCACAATGTACTGTGTGCCGATGTATACATATGTCAGCGGTGTACCCATGGGTGCCAGGGTCATACGCCGCTCCCAGACCGGGTATCACTGCAACCCCACTCTTTCGAATGGAAAACACGCGTGCTCCATACTTTTAGCTCAGCATCAACAAGGCGGTTATAGTTCCTATCCGTACTGCAAAAACAGCC
>JBLHGU010000347.1:0-4080 GCA_047615875.1 Parasphingorhabdus sp. | reverse complement strand
GGTGCTTGCAGATCAATCTGTGGCACTGGCACAAAATGCAAAGGCGGCCCTTAGTACTCAATAGTTAGAGTTTACTGTTCCCAATGCTGGTAAGTGTACTGGCACGAAAGTAGGGTAAACGAATCAAACATATGGTAAGTAGGTTAACTAACGGAAGTAAGTTATGAAAAATCTAACAGGTTTCAGTTTTGCATCCAGTATGATTGTGTTGAGTTGCTTAACTTTTTCAGGGATCACCAGAGCAGAACCAATATATCTGGAGCAGGGCTGGAACGAAGACGTTCGACAAGGCTACTACTTTACACCTCAGGGCTCGCGGATGATCCCTGCAGAATGGTTCATGGCCATTGAGACTGTTGACGGGAAAGAGTTCTTTTCAAGTAATGCTAACCTCGAAGCCCACGGGTTTATTACGGTTGATCAAGCCTCTACACTAAACCCTTATGGGTTGCCTATAGGTTTTGCAATAGATCCGGTAATTATCCCTGGCCGTGGTAATTCTCTGGGTTTTACTTGTGCGGCCTGCCATAACGCAGAATTAATTGTCGAAGGCAAACCGGTTCGAATAGATGGCGCACCAGCCAATCTCGACTTTGATGGCTTCTATGCAGATCTTGCCTCCGCTATACATCGTACATTTTACGACGATGCTGCGTTCAAAGAATTTGCAAACCAGGTGAGCCCTGATGCATCGGTTGAGCAAATCACTGCTTTGAAAGAAGTATTAGTCAGCTATCAATCAGAGCTGGCTGGCGACGCAGTAGTACGATCAGCCGTATTGAAATCTGGGTTTGGGCGGGTGGATGCATTGACCCAGAGTATTAACGCTCTCGCTGTGACAGCATTAAAAGAACCGGCTAATCTTCGCCCGGTAAATGCCCCAACCAGCTATCCGCATCTGTGGTTGGCTCCTCACCTGGAGTTTGTGCAATGGAATCCCACAGCGACTAACCCGATTAACCGTAATGGCGGTGAAGTGCTCGGTGTTTTTGGTGCGGTTAACCTGAATGAACAAGGGCATAGTAAATATGATTCTTCCTTGTTAATCCCGGAGTTGATCTTGTTAGAGCATTGGCTTCGAGATTTGCAACCGCCACGCTGGGATGAGGTAATCTTCGGCAGTATAAATCCAGAGTTAGCAGAATATGGTGAGGCGTTATATATGCAACACTGTGACGGCTGCCACACTTCCCAGCCTTACCGTAGAACAGATCCAGCAGATAACGACTTTGGCAAATCTTTTATTAAAATTGGTCGGGTAAATTACAAAGAGGCAGGTACCGATCGACAATATGTAGAGTCACTGCTGAACCGCGTCGTCCGAGCAGAGAAATTAACGGATGATGGCTTAAACATTGTCAGCGTAGTACCGGCATTGCAATATTTTTCCACAACCGTGGGCCAGGTAGTTGCAAAAGCGGTGACTAAAGCTACTCTCGACGAACAGCAAAGTCTGGAGTTAAACGGCTTTCGATCCGGTACGGGAGATTCTGCCCCTCCATCCTATACCGATCTAAAGGCAGGCCCCCTTGCAGGCATCTGGGCAACAGGACCCTACCTACACAATGGTTCGGTGCCAACTCTGTATGAACTGCTGTCACCTGAGTCGCAACGCCGCGAAATATTCTGGACCGGTGGGAGAGAGCTAGACACGGTGCATATGGGTATAGAAAGTGGTGAAGCAGAGGGTCGTTTCCTCTTCGATACACGCTTACGCGGCAACCATAATATCGGCCATAATTATCCCGCTGAAGGTCTTGACGAAGAAGCCCGAATGGCAATTATTGAGTATTTGAAAACACAATAGAATTGTTGCGTATATTGCAAGTATTGTTTCGAAGTGAGGTACTTTTCCAGAACTTGAACTTGATTTTACGCATACACCGATTTAGTGAGGTTTTGTAAGGCAGTGACCGTCCGAGTTTAGCCCTTTAGAGACAGTCGACTAAATCTCTACTAGTTAATACCTACCCTTTGGGATTGTATAAACCGGAGCACAGGGTTCGCATGTGGCTTATCATATTTCCGTCAATCTGATAATAAGCTTGGTGCTCGTACTCGAACAACCCAAAATTATTTTCGTGGCCACGGAAAACATAAGATATTCTCGAGCGTCCAGTCATTGGGTAGTTGTTGACACTCACCACTTCGGAAACTTTTTCCTCCTGTGGGAAAAACTCCCTTAAAACTTTCTCTGTTTCCAACCATCCGATTGCGTGCCAAGTTTTCGCCGGTGTAGCGACGGTAATAATGATTCCTTCAGTAAACAGATTTTGTATCAATTCAAAATTCTGCTCAGCGATAGCATGTACGTATTTCAATCCAAGCTCCTCAGACACGATTAAATTTCCTTTCGGTCCGATGCAATGCGATGAGTCTAAAAAGGCTCATAATTTCCCCTTACATACTCTTCAGTAAACCCGGCCTTGAGAATGTTGCTGTAGGAATGTTGTGAATCACCAGGAACGTTCACACCCGTGCAGTTAAATATTTTCTTGCAACCCAAGTCCAGTGCGCATTCCAATCGTGCGGCCATTAATACACCCTGGCTTCCGCGGCGTCGAAATGCTGGTGCCGTAGCTCCGAAATCTGTCCACCCAAAACCATCTTTAACATAGAGCGCACCTACACCCGCTGGGTTCTCACCGTCAAAACTCATAAAAATGTGCCAATCAGGCCTTGCCGCTAATTTCGATAACCAGGGAATCGCCTTGTCACCAAGGTCGAATGCGTCACATAATATCGATCCAAAGTCTCGTCCATGGGCCTGATCGATTTCACGGACACTCAAATCTGATTGGTGTGCAATAACGGGTTTACGTCCTCGAGAAAATTTTTGCCATCCGCGCCCCTCCTTGAGACCTTCTTCCTTCAGCCATTCCTTGGTTATAGCGGGTTTATGATTAGGATGAAGTTGTACGAAATACCGGGCTACATTTCTATCGCGATAAATGGATACAAGTTCCTGTACCTCCTCACTGGAGGTCGCAGCGCCAAGCCCCAGCCCTATCACACGGTTAACAATAATAGCGCTTGATGGTAGTTGGGGCGCTACAGATACAAAAGCAGCACCTACAGTGTGGCTAGCGACGCCTATAGATTTAATATCATTTTCATCCGCTGCGCGGTGCAAGTCTTCAAGGGCGCAACGCTCTAGGAATTCAGATTCAGGATCGTTCATAAGCAAGTCAAATTCATTGTCAATTATTTGAGAACTAAATCGGCCAGTGCAACCAAGCTACATTCCTAAGGCCTGAATTTTAATATATGAGTTCATGGCTTTACGAAGTGTAGAAGAGACTGATTCTAACTTCTAGCCCAATGGCAGCTTTGAGTATGTTACTGCGTGTGCCACGATAACCTATTTAATTTGGAGGGTAAAGATGATTGAAGTTGTAACTACATAATAGATGAGGGTAGGTCCCTCGGTATCGGCGTACAGGCGCTGGTATCAAACCACCTCAAGCTGCATTGGTAAAGAGCCATTGTTGTGAGCGTTGAAGGAAAAGGTGGTGCAAGACACCATCAGGTATGGGTTCGAAAGACGAATGAAAATGAACTATTGATGACGTGTCGTAAATACAAGATGATGTCAAAACCGAGAAAAGCAGTATTTTTCGGGATTAGTGTGGACAGCGCCTGTTGATGGGCCACATGGCATCCGGTGTGGAGATAGCGTGATTCGAATCTGGGCTATTGTGTGGAACGTGGGAACCTGTCGTTGCAATGTTAAGGGAGAACCGAGAGCGGTTAAACCCGTGATTGGGAGAGTACCGATGTGCCGCACAGGGGCGGAGTTGTCCGTAGTAGTGATGAAGATGCTGTAATGGCAGTGGAGCGAAGAGGCAACGTTGACCTGTCAAGATTTTCGGACAACCGGAAACGGGATGACTCGATGATTGAGACAAAGTCATTTGCAATAAGCAAACGGGAAGTCTGGGAGGCTTGAAAGAGTGTTCGGCGTAACCGAGGAGGTCCCGGCATTGATGGCGAGACGATAGAAGTGTTTGAACAGAGTCTCAGTAAGAACCTGTACAAGCTCTGGAATCGGATGGCCTCAGGCAGCTATATGCCGAAGGG
>JBLHGU010000346.1:0-4093 GCA_047615875.1 Parasphingorhabdus sp. | reverse complement strand
TGTTCCTTCGAGGGCTGCTTTCACATGGGCGCGGTCACTCAGGTTTTTGCCTTTTGCAAAGCCGACCTTGGAGTTGTAATAACTTCCATCGGGGTTAATGTGGGCAAAGATGTAGAACCAAGGCATGCTCTGGTGCTTGTTCTTCAAAAACGAGCCCGATTGCTCCCAATCCATACTTCGAATAACTGGAGTGTTAGCGAGCGTGGCGATCTCCGTTTTTCGCTTTTCGAGCCACATCTGAATTAGCATGGCCACGCCCCGTGTTTTATCCGCGTTTAAAACGATTTGTTCGTCTTGCAGGTTAGCCCGAAAGTGCGTAAATAAAAACGAACATGCCATAACAAGAAGCAAAAAGGATCCTAAGAGGATGCCGTTGAAACGCAGGTCGAATCGAGTTGTGGAAGCATTACTCATATGCATCGTCTCTGTAATTTAAGTAGAGGAAACTCTAGAATTGCTTCAGATCTAGAAGTCTGAATATTAGATTTTTCGGATGTAGTTTCAAAACTAGATTCCAGAGTTCGGCACTTTCTGTACCAATCCTGATGTCTGTAGCGAGTATTTTGATAGTTTTTATCCTTAAGCCAGGACTCAAGCTTAAATTTCATAGGTCCAGATTCAGTCGGCATAATGGTTATCCATTCACAATTTGAACCAATAAAATAGCGCCTGACTATGCACATACTATGTTTTTATTATAAATTTTTGTGCACCCGACGAATATTTAATGCAGGCTCTTTTCGATCAGCACTTCAAGAATTGAACTGCCACTAAATATCCTCACTTCCTATTGACTTTAATTAACTATGCTGAATATAGCAATACCGACCAGCTGCGATTTTTAGCGCTCACTCGGGATTGGTCGGTGATGTTGTGCGAAGACCCTCCCTCGGTTCACAACTGGATTATCGATTAACCGAACTGAATGAGCTGGAAAGGAGCTACGTCAAGCAGCTAAGCGATGACCCGGCGACAGCTGACACGGGGGCATTCAGCCTGATGAAACCCGAGCGACGTGCGCGAATAATCGACGCCGCATTAGATTTCATCCAATATCAAAGTTACCAGGCACGAAAGCTTGATGATGGCCAAAACAACAATATGGGCACTTTATTGGTGCAACGCAGCCAGTTGGCGAAGGACAATGCTAATGTTCTGAAACCCAACACCCCCCCGTCTCACCCGATCAGGGTCATGACCCGGTTCGATTCGGGATTTCTGGTGGTTATTATCATTCTGACGACGATACCGCTGAAATAGACAATGAGTCATTTTTAGAACTATCCATTCAACCCGGGTTTCACGATCTGCTTTCCGCGGAAGCCGGCCAGGCACCCAATTCGCAGATCAACTTTCTCAATCTGCGCACACGCTATGAAGCAAAATCGGAGTCATGACGGTTGCGAAATTTTACCCTGATCGACATCATTTCGTTGTATCCGGTTAGCGCTTTGATTCAGGAGCCTTCCTGGAAGATAAATCTTGGTTGGGAAGCTAACCGGGATAACAGTTGCCTGGATTGCACCCCGTTTATTCTCAATCCCGGAATAGGCCTGGCATTCCAGTCAAACCTTCATCGCCGGGAAGTCTATTTCGCGTTGCTCGAAGTGAATCTCGAGCTCGATCACGAATTCGAATCGGATCACCGGGCGGGAATTGGTGCCACAGCCGGCTTGTTGTTCGACATAAGCGAAAAGTGGCGTCTAGCGCTTGTCGTAAACCGTACCCGATATACCGAAGGCCAGCGGGGTTACGCCACTGAGACAGGATTGCATCAGCGATTTTCCCTTTCCCGAAATGGCGAACTGACTTTTGATTTAAAAACGGTAGAAGATTATGGTGAGGGCATACTTGGTTTTGCCTATTATTTTTGAAGAAACCTATCAGGGTCGTTTTCTGCCTTCTTGAAGGCTTAAACCAAGGGCCGATTCTGACCGAAGATTGCCTCATACCAAGGTTCGCTGAGGGGCCACTTACGAGAAAGCTGGCGCTCAAACTCGATGAATCAACGGCGATTAACGACCCATAGTGGGTATTAGAGGATAAATTGTGACAAGCTAATTATGACTTCCAGATGTCGATCAAGTAAGCGGTCTCTTAGGCTCTGGTATGATCAAAGAAATTACCGTTCCTGACATTATCTGAAATTGGCTTGCCACTTTGTATAATAGCCTCTGGGTTTAAACAAAAAAAGCCCCCGAAGGAGCCCTTTTTGTTTGTCTTCTATACTGTTGTAAACGTCCTCACAAGTTGTCATTTAAAGCTAAATTAAGTGAGTGACGTTTATTGAAAGCGGTTGGCGAAAATGCTGTAACGGGCACCGTCGTATTGATACCACACCGCGCTGGCATTGCCGCTGCTATCGAACGCGACTTGAGGACTATAGGCATCTCCGACGTTGTCGGTCTCAATCAGTTCGGCGGCTTGCCAGGCTCCCTCAGCTGTAGTGAAAGACCAGCTGTAATCGGCAGCTAGCGGGTTACCACTTAGGTCGGTGATCGCTGTGCTCAGCGTGGCCGTGTAAGTGGCGAGGATGGCAAGCTCGCTGCCAGGGGTAAAGGTCGCTACGTTAGTGCTGCCTTCGAAAGTGACCGCGCCATTAATAGCGCCTGATTTGGCTAGCGTAAAGCTGGTGGCATCCACCGTCATGGCAAACATATCTTCATTAAAGGTAGCTGTGACGGTGCTGCTGCGTGCCACAGAGGTGGCCGAATCTACAGGCGTTGTACTGCTGATGGTCGGCGCAGTCGTACTGCCTCCACCGCCACCACACGCACTCAGTGTCAGTAAAAACCCAACGGATAATAAAGTTTGTTTTTTGAATACATACATGGATTATCCCCTCTATCTTTGGTTTTATTTTTTAGGCGAGAAGGAACAGATATCCTAATCGAATTTATATAAAGCAAAATCCGACCAGGATCTCTAGAAGAGAGATTAGGGGAGAAGATTACTAACCCTGTCTAACAAGCTTTATAAAACTAAATGAGATGGGAGTCATAGAATAAACCCTGAACGGGGACATCGGGGGCTACCTTCCTGGCCAATATCCGTGAATGTCTGCAGTTGGCCGAAGATTGTCTCCCGCCTGGGCTTTGTGAGGGGCTGCTTATGGTAAAATTACTGCTCAAACTTGATGGTTCAGCTAATTCAAGGTGATTTCGTTCTCGTCCTTCCACTCGCAATCTCCTTCGTCTTCGTAAAACGTAACCCTGTTTAATCCTGGGGCTAACGGGATTGAGGCTTCTATATGAGTTAACGTGCCGCATCCAAAAAATAAAATACAACCGTAATCTTGATAGACGGTAGCACCACCTCTCTCGTTCGTTGTGTGGTTTTCCCAACGAGCCGATACGATATCGAGATCAGTAGACCTCCTAAATAGTTGATAAGGATTTTCGGACGTTTGTATCACCCACCCCAGCTTTTCGGCCTGGTCGCAGCTTGTGCCACAGCCAGCTAGAAAAGAAACAGTAAACAAAATGCTCAGAAGCCTGATCATATTATTCCCCCTGTCACCCAGTCTACAGATGGGCGATTAGCATGCATTATTGGTTTATTGGTTTTAATTTGCAACTAATTGGGCAAAAGTATCAGGAATTGGGACCAAAGGAATTATATTTTAACACTAGTCGTAAAATCTTTGATTAAAATCCAGGGGTCCGTTAATGGCTGATTCGAGAAGCTCGGCAAGATCAACTGAGCGTCTCCTTCGGAGGAATTTCTGGATTATTGAGTGAAATAATCTAAAACTTTGGTTTTTTGCAGCAGCCACCACCCCTAAATTCGTCAAAATAGACGCTTGGGATCAGACCTTCAGGGGCAGAAAACGACCCATTGTTGCCATTGGCCGGAGCTTATTAATATCAAATATCGGCATTTAACTGGCATTGATCTAGCCGTCGGTTAATCGCAGTAAGGTGCCAGGAGCAGACAATAGCCTGAACCCGGATTCTTTCGCTGCCTGTGCGTTACCGTCACACTCTCGCAAAGACTGTTTACAGCGTAAATACCTGCTTGCCTTGTTTATGGCTCTACGGCAAGTCGTACTCGGCGTGTTGTGCTGAAGGGTAGTACCAGAATAAAACTTCTG
>JBLHGU010000345.1:0-4099 GCA_047615875.1 Parasphingorhabdus sp. | reverse complement strand
GAAACCCACACACATTATCTTTTTGTACGGCAGCGGTGACTTGATAGCCGAGGTAGTCGCAGGTTGCCAGAGTGTGGACATTATTGGGCAATGCGGTGAAAGAGTGTACGAAGTACATAAAATCTCCTGGACTGGTGTTCATCAGCAGAGACTGCTTCCATTCGACTCCGGCACGATTAGTGGACAGCGCTGTCCAACCAATATGTGGGGTTTTTCGAATCAGTGAATGATCATTATGGGATGGAATAGCGTCCACTGAGCCTGGAATAAGACCCAGTCCTTCACAAAAGCCATGTTCAGTGCTGTTTTCCATCAGCATCTGCATACCCAAGCAGATGCCCATTAACTTAGCGCCACTGGCTATGGCACGGTGAATCGGGTCGACTAGACCACGTTCAGTCAAACCTCGCATGCCATCCTGAAAAGCGCCAACACCTGGCAGTACTAGTTTTTTTGCTGAGGCAATCTCATTGGGGTCAGAAGTTACTTCGACGCTAGCACCGCAAGTTTCCAGGCCACGACGGACACTGAGCAAATTGCCCATTCCATAATCGACCACAACAATTTTTGAACTAGCCATGTATACGTCTTACCGGAATATTACGCTCAATAGCATGTTCGCGGACATCGCCTACGGTTAGTTTGTCGTAGTGTAGAACATGGGCCATGGCCACTGCATCGGCGCCAGCCTTTTCAATGACATCGGTGAAGTGGTCAAGATTGCCCATGCCACCACTGGCAATTATCGGAATGGATACGCGTTGTGTAATGGCTTCAACAAGTTTGACATCAAAACCTTTCGCGGTGCCTTCGCGATCGACCGAGGTGAGTACAATTTCACCCGCACCTCGGGCCTCGCCTTCAACGGCCCATTCAATAGCGTCCTTATAGCTGTGTTCGCGACCGTTGTCATACAAGGCCTCGTAGCTTGAGCCATTATCTTTAGCCTGGATGGAAAGCACCATGCATTGCGAGCCAAAACGCGTGGCTACCTGATCGATGATGCCGGGATTCTTGATGGCAGCAGTATTTATGGCCACTTTGTCTGCACCCGCACGCAGGGCGGCTTCTACCTGTTCGATAGAGCGTAATCCACCTTCCACAGTAATCGGCACAAATACGTTTTCAGTAGTTTGGCTGATAATGTCTAGCAAACTATTTCGTTCATACAGGCTGGCTACGATATCGCAATAGAAAATTTCATCGACACCCTGGTCATAGTACCGAGTAGCAAACTCGTTAGGCGATCCTAGCTTGCGCAGCCCTTCCATTTGCACGCCTTTAACCAGATTAGGTGCCTTGACATCCAGTCGCGCAATTAGCCGAACGTTTCTCACTTATGCTGCACTTATGAATGTTGTTCGTCAAACACACGATGGTGAAGCTTCCATTCATTATTTTCCTTCGTCCACAGATGGGGTGAGCGAAAGGTGTCCACCAGGTGGTCAAAATACTCTCGATCCATTATCGGTTGTTCAAACTGGGCATGGGCTTGGGGAAACTCATTGGCTGGCATGCTTAAATACTGAAAAATCTCCTCAGCGAAACGGTGCGGAAATTCACCATCGAACTTTCGCACCAGTGCCACACCCTCGTCACGTGTGATCTCATCGTTGCGAATTTCCTGGGCAGCATCGTAGGTGGCTCGACCAATGCCGAATTTAATAAAGGTGGTGTAATAGTGAAAGTCATCGATTTTGTCATCGATGCTGTTGTATTTGCTATAGGTGCCGGGAGTTCGTTCCGGCGAAGGAATAAAGCCGCCGTTCTCAACCGAATAATAATAGGCAGATTGGGGATGCCAGGGCAGATAATAACCAAGGTAGTGAACCTGTGTGGATTGAGTCTCAACAGACTCCGGGTTGGCCGGCATATAAGGTTCCAGGTCAACTCGTTCTACACCAAAGGATTCTTCCAGGTCTTTTACGGAAGTGCCTCCCAACAAAATTTCTGCCGGATCATTGCCAGTAAAATATTTCCAATCCCGTTGAGCATTTTGGGTATCTCCAATCGGATTGCCGTACTCAGCCTCATTCTCGCCATAGAACACCAGTGGAATGTTGAACTTTTGAGACAACTTTGGTGCCAGGCCTTTCTGCCCTAGCATGAAGGCCTGGAAGGGGTGCAGCAGGTTTTCAACCGCTAGCCGGGTTAACAAGCGATGAATCCTGCCATTGGGAGTCATCAAGAAGTTATCGAATCCAGCATGAATCCAGGACTGAAAGTTTTTCCAACCCCAGTCGGTGTACATATGCGGTGCCCAGGTGACGGTCAGCGGGTGCATCTTGTATTTGTATTTAAGAATATGGGCAGCATAAAAACTGTCTTTACCGCCAGAGCCAGGAACTAGGCAATCATAGCCGCCGTCGTTGCGACGATTGCGGTCACACAGCTCCTTTAGTTCCTCTTCGCGTTGATTCCAATCGATGGTTTGGTGTTTGCGTTCGGCGAATCGACAGGCGTCGCATACGCCTTCGTCGTCCAAATTGATGGTGGTCTTTTTGCTGTCCTTGCTGTGTTTGAATTCCACCGCGGAGTTAGGGCGTTGGTTGGAAATTACGCATCTTTTACAGAACTGCACCTGCTGGGGTAGGCCATACATTGCTTCCCGGGCGTCGGCGGGTTGTTCAAATCGTGCGGCGTAATCAACCTGGCTTACCAGATCGTTTCTGCGGAAGTATTTCATTGTCGACTAAATAGATGTTGATAAAAATGGCGCCCAGACAGCAGCGAAGATCACGCTGGCCTGGAAAGTATGAAGAGCAGAATTATACCAAAATCGGATCCATGATTTAGCTTTATCCGTGACTATTCAGAAAGCATGCACCGAGTTGGTGAATGGGTATACTTGGATGCCTCCGGTAAGTCAAGATGAAGTAGCTCGGGACCTGAAGTAGGCCCAAGGGGGTAACGTGATCGCGTAAAAATAATCCTCGAACCTACTGTAGAGCGATAATTTTTGCGTTGAAGTGCCTAAAATAGAGAGCCAACCGGACAATCTGTTGGTGGTGTGACTGGCATGGTAGTTAGCCAGCTGGTGGAAGTCCAGCCTTTGCCCTGTGAGAAGGGAAAGAGTAGGCGAAAGCAAGGGTGCCCAAAGAAACGATTAGTAGCTACCCAACAGGGAAACACGGTTATTAATGGCCAATGCGGGATCTGAAGGAAGCTCTAGCCAAACCGGTCACCTAAACGAAAGTGAACCTTCGTAAGGCGACAACAAGGGGGTAAGGTGCCCGCGACCACCGAAGCCCGATATTCTCATCGTAACTTGTTGTTGTATTGAAGGTAGGTAGATCGGGAAAAGGGTGACTATCTTACCCAGTGAAGGGCCGTCGGAATCGGGTCGGTGTAACTACGACACCTTAAGCCCTAAGCGGAGCAGCAATGTAGCCGTTATGAACCGAGGGTCTGCAGATGAAGCCGTAGTAATCGTAAAGTTCGATGCCGGTGAATCCATGGTGACATGGACGAGGATAAAACATCGAACCAGTGGCAGGAAGCCGGAGGTGAAGGGCGGAACACGTAAGCGGCCCCGGCCGTTGATTATAGACTGGCGGTCAGAGATCAGCCTGATAGGAGCAACCGACTATTTACGTCGTAAACAGTGAATGAATCGGCTGCGCGAGATTAGTGAAGGACTGCCGCAGAGAAGAGAGTGAAATGAACGAAAGAGGCCTATTGAAAGAGGAACCCAGACTTTTCGACACCCTATGCTCGACATGGAGTCTGAGAATAGGATTTGAACAGGTGAAGAAGAACCAAGGCGCGCCCGGCATAGACGGTGTACGCCTAGAGGACTTTGAAGCCGGTTTAGACGAAGAGCTAAGCCAGTTGCAACAGGAATTGACGGACTGGACTTACAAACCCTCGCCGGTACGCCGAGTGGAGATACCCAAGCCGGGAGGCAAGGGTGTTCGTTTGCTCGGGGTGCCTACGGTGCGGGATCGCGTGGTACAAGCAACATTGAGATTACTGCTGGAACCGGTCTTTGAGGCGCATTTTTCACCGCACAGTTATGGTTTTCGTCCTGGACGAAGCCAACATCAGGCGGTGCAAGCGGCTCAACGGATCGTGAACAGCGGTAAACCCTATGTGGTGG
>JBLHGU010000344.1:0-4112 GCA_047615875.1 Parasphingorhabdus sp. | reverse complement strand
ACCAATGCAGGATTGGACAATGCACATTTCAAACAGATCGGACTCATCTCCATGCGCACGCTATGGTGCAAGATTCATCATCCGGCTACGGCCCGATAGACACTTGATACAAAGTTGATTTGCCCGACGAAGTATCTCTGCGAATAGCAGGCTAGGCGCCGTATACGGACCCGTATGTACGGTGCTGTGGGAGGGGGCTACTTGAGTAGCTCCCTATCCCGATTAGCACTTTTTTGGTGAGCAACATATTCATCAAGTAATTGACGGATCATTTTTTGATACTGCATATGATTTTTTTGCGCAGCAGATTTGAAATACTCAATACTTTCCTTGCTTAAGGAAATCGTGATTTTAGTATTTTCATTCTTTAATTTAAGCTGGTTTGGTGATGGTAAAAAATCAGCTGTAAGTTTGATTTTACCAATCGGTTCATCAGTGTACTGGATTTGTTTGCTCATAAATTTTCTTCCCCTTTCTCCAATAGCCGGCACCAAATATACGAATGCGGCTATTTCTGTATGTAAAGCGTACGGTGAGAATGCCAGTTTGGTGTTCGTTTAGACCGAAGCAGAAATAACGTTTTTCATCTTCGCTATGAGTTGCATCCTCGGCAATGACGCGACTTTCATCAAGAAAGGCATGTTGAGCTTCATTAAAGGAAATCCCGTGACTTTCTTGATTCTAAAGGTTTTTGGCCTCATTCCATTCAAAGTTACTATCTGTCATGAGGCAGTAACAGCAAGGGTATGCCTAATTAGCCATACCCCATGAATGCATTAGGTGCTAACAGCTGATTGTATTACACGCTCGCATATTTACTTATGCTGCACTTTGTTCCCATATATTCTCATTTATTTATAACCTAATCATTGGCAGCTTTCTTTCGACACTTGCCAATGATACATAATCACGGGAAGGGGCGCTTTCCTGTAAAGGCCACTTGACGCAGCTTCCTGGTTACTGATTAAGACTGGCAATCGAATTACTCCCCCTTTGATTAAACTCAAAATCAACTCGTAAATTCATAAAATAGACAATTATGTCTATCTTTGAAAACAAGAAGGCAATCCATCAATAAGGTAAGAATAATAGGTAAAATCTAATTTTAGACGCCTAAAGATCCTGGTTAAGCCTGGGGCAATATCACTTCATTCATTGATATATACGGATACTCAATCTAGCCATTTCAATGCGCTTACGTTTAGTAGTGAACCTGTGCGATGGAACAGTAACCAGGTACAGAGCCATGATAACTTTTGGGTACATGTCCATTCCAATAGTGCATTCATTTTAGTTGTCTCAGGCGAGGCGCTCGCTTTAAATATCACCCTAAAATCCCTGACAACAAATGAACCAGCTCCGGTAGCTCACGCTGGAGCCCGATATCAGCCGCTGATTCTCCGTTTTTGTTGGTTTGCACCAGATCGGCCCCGGCATCAATTAGCTATCGGGTTTTGGCGGGCACGTCATTCAGCGTCTTTTGATGAACACGATCCTGTTTTTGCGGATGATAGGCCAGCGCCATCAGGTCTGTTTCGCCATTCGGTAATAATCGATTCGGGTCGGCACCATTTTCCAGTAGGTAGTCCATCGATTCGATTTTCCCGGACAGGCCATTCCCTAATGCCGTAATAGCCTGGGCGATTCAGGCCCACGATTGAACCGATAAAATCAATTCGAACAAACCCTTTTACTTTTCTGTGGCTCATATCATGCTCACCAGCCATTGACGTTCACTGACACCTCGAATTAGCTTACTATATTTGTCTGTTATAAATAAAACGGTGGAGGTGTTTAATGTCCTCGCTGCGAACACAAGCTCCATGGGTGTAGAATCGGGCGCATGATTTCAGATAACAACAATAAGCCCGAAGCACAACCGGACCTGACCGTACTTGCCGCCGAATGGATGGCGATGCTCGAATATAGTTGCCCCGAAGACTGGCGCCAGCTGTTACCGACATTAGATTTGAAAAAGCCTGACCGGATGTTGATACCCAAAGCTTTGCCAGTTTTGTCGTTTTTGCCTCAGATGGCCGATCTGGCACCTACAAAGAATCGACCGCTTGTTAATGAACTGATTCGATTGCAACCCGAATTGCATTTTAACCAGACTTATTCTGCCGAAGATTTCGGTGCTGAATTCCTGCAACAATATGGCTGGATTAAATTTCTAGGGCCGGATGCCTACTGGCACAGCTACGAACTATCCAGTGGTCTGGTGCTGTTCGGCGATGATGTGACCTATCCCGATCATTGGCATGTCGCTGAAGAACTTTATTTTCCGGTGAGCGGCACTGCCGACTGGTATCACGAAGAAAAAGGCTGGCAGCTTCTGTCTCCCGGAGCTCTGGTACAACACGCCAGCAATATCAAACACTCCATGCGTACGCGCGGTGAGCCCTTGTTGGCCCTGTATATCTGGCGCGGCGGTGATCTGGTCCAGAAATCGAGCATCAATGAGGACAGGATCTAAAAGGAATAGGGACCGAAGGCAATCCTTTTAAATCTCCGCCATACACGAGCAAAGTCACGGATTTAGCTTTGTTTCCGGTTCGAAACCCTGTGTTTCACTCGGTACGAGTTTCGATGTTTGATGATCAGAGCCGAAAAGCTGCTCAAATCGCTTTTGTCGACGTAACTGAACCCAGTGGTTCACATCCCAGATATTAGCCAAAGGCTCCTGCGTACCTGGTACGCACATCTGGTAGGTTGGCGGCCCGTGTTCTGCAAGCATCGTGGTATATTTGAATCCCCTTGCTTGCTGACTCTGCCAAATTTTGTCCCACCAGCGTTCAAAGCCCTCCATATAGTGAATCCACTCCGGCGCGCGAGGGTCCGAAACCTGCGGACCATGGTCATAGCCGACACGACATTGAGTGTGAATCACATTGGGAATCAGGAATTCCACAGTCTGATTCAGTACTGGATCCGAGGTATCTACTTCGGCAACACAGACCAGATGAGAAAAGTCAGCACATAACCGCAATTGAGCCCGAATATCAGGATATTTCAGAAGGAAATCACGAATAGCCCAGGGAGAGTAGAGGAAACGTTTGCGATGAGTCTCGTGAGCAACAATGAAGTTATTCTCTCGCTCCCAGGCCAACACGTCTCGAAAGTAACGGGCTGCCATCACCCACGGGAAATGGTCCCTCAGATCATGAGCGACAACCAGAGTTAGTAATCCTCCGTCATTCCGGTCACCGAAAATTTCGTAACAAGCTCCGACTTCTTCTTTGAAGCATGTCAGATGCGTCTCGAGTACAGCTTGCAGCGCCAGCGATGCCTGTTCCTCGAGTGATTCATACATCACTTCGTAATTCTGTGACAAGCCTGCTGCTTCATCTTGCGCAGTACGCTTCGCCAATGCAGCAGCCATTTCCTCCGCCGAAGTGGGCGCTGTAAAGCCCTCGTGCGCACCCCCCCATAACTCAAACTCTGCGCTGCCGGCATTAAACGAGCTGTCCGTGTATATGCTCAGTGTGAGGTACATCTGATGGCTTCTCAACATTGCCATCAATCGTTCTGGGCCCAGGAAAAGCGCCAGTTTAAGGGGCATCTCGACACCATCATATCCAAGAGAGGCAAGATGCGGCAAGAGTGTGTCGATATCGTGATGCGGACATCCGACCAGATGACCGTCAAAGATATCTATGTTCCCCCACAGGGTTCGGTATTGCTCAAGTTGCATCTGTTTGTTCTCCTGTGTTAATTGTGAGGTCTAACTCTATGTCCCTTGATCTTTTTCGTAGATGTAATCATTTTGGCGTACCTTCGATGTGAGTCGGCGGTAGGAAGTCATAAAACCCGGCCATTGCGTTACCACTCGTCCATCAGCATTCTTGTAGTAACTATGGCAATCAGGCTCTACCAGTAAGGTTGCATTCATACGTCGCTGCACAGCCTGATCGTAGCGAGCCAATGCCGTTTCACTCACTTGCATGGTTTTTGCACCACGCTGCTGCAACGTTTTTAGCGATCGCACGATGTATTTGGACTGACACTCAAGCATGAAAATGATACTACCAGCAACATTGGTATTAGGTCCGTAAAGCATAAAGAAATTCGAAAATTCAGGAACAGCCATACCCAGATAGGCAGCAGCACCG
>JBLHGU010000343.1:0-4122 GCA_047615875.1 Parasphingorhabdus sp. | reverse complement strand
GCTGGTTCAAAGTCGGATGTGTCATCGCTAAACAAATCTTCAAAGCACACTACCTGGCAGCGCTGAGCAAGTTTCGGCGGTAAGGTGCATTCTTTTCTCAAGGTCGGGTCTTCAGAATAGAGAATTACACACTCCAGGTTCTCCAACTGTTCTTCAATCTCTTCGAGACGATCAAGGTACTGGCGATCAATGATGATCTTCTTTGCCGTTGAGTCATTACACAGTCGTGACAGGATATTTTTTCGATAAGCCAAATTGATGGGTACCTGAATTGCGCCGCGCTTGCCGAATCCAAGCCAAATTGTTAGAAAATCGATGACATCGGGTAACATCACCAATATCGGTTCCTGAAACTCTATGCCAAACTGCGCAACACCATGGGCAAAGCGATTGGAACGTTCATGCATTTTCCTGTAACTGATGCACTCTCCATCAACAGTCTCTATAAAGACTTTATCTTTATACTTCTCGGCTCGACTACTCAGAATATGGCCGACGGTCCGTTCTTCAAGCGGAGTTAATGAGGGATTGAATGAGTTGGCCATTTTGCTACCGGTATTATTTTCTGTATACGTTTGTATTTAAAAGATTTACCAAGTGTGGCTCTTTCGTTGTGTCAAAGTCAATCCAACCGTTGCCGAGATATTGGCCTGAATCTCTGCCTCACCGTCACTGAACCAATCGTCCGGACCATCCTGTAAGGTTAATTTCAACATCTATAGATAGGAGTTTTCAGCCTGCTACATATCGGTTATAATTTTTATACATCTCGACCCATAACTCCAACAAGATATGATCCGGATAGCAAAGAAAGATGATTTTAAAAACTGAACCGTTGTGGTGGGAGGCTGCAGCTCCACAAACAATCTGTGCTGACCCGTTTCCAGAGCAAACTGATATAGCCATCGTTGGCAGTGGTTACGTCGGCTTGTCAGCGGCACTAGAGCTTTCTCGTGCTGGGAGCAAAGTGGTTGTGCTTGACCGTGAACGCATTGGCTTCGGCGCCAGTACGAGAAACGGCGGACAGTTTCTGCCAGAACCGAAATTTGCTACGCGTAGTCAACTGGTCAGCCGATTCGGTGACGTATTGGCCGATCGCATACTCGAAGACGGCCGCGCTGCGTCCAGCACACTGCAAGAAGTCATCGACCGAGAAAACATTGCATGTCACTTTACTCAACCTGGACGTTTTGTAGGTGCCCATTGCCCGGCTGCTTTCCGTACTCTGGAAGACAAACTCAGGCAGTACGAAGCCCAGGGTATTGAAGGTTTCGAGTTAATCCCGCGGCAGCGTCAACATGAAATTGCCGAGACTGACTACTATTACGGTGGAATGCTCGAACCGGGCGGCGGCACCCTGCAACCAGCGCTATATCACCAGGGTCTGGTGCAAGCCTGCCAACGCCATGGGGTAGTATTTTGTTCTAACACTCAGGTCGACGCGATTAGCGGTGTGTCAGGTGCTTTTAACCTGCACACCGCGAAAGGCCAAATTGCCTGCGATGAGGTAATTACCGGCACCAATGGCTATACCGGCAAACTGACACCCTGGCAACGTCGTCGCCTGGTACCAATGCAGAGCTTCATCATTGCCACAGAGGAAATGGACGAGGAACGCGTTGAGCAGATGTTTCGTCATTTCCGCGGCATGTCCAACACCCAGAGAGTTTTGTACTACTACAGAGCATCACCCGATCATCGGCGCGTCGTATTCGGTGGCAGAGCGAGTTTTCGCGAGATATCAGCAGCCCAGGCTGCACCTCGAATGTATGAATACATGTGTCGCGTGTACCCGCAACTACGCGGTGTGGCGCTGACCCATTCGTGGAATGGTTTTGTCGCCTTCAGCTTTGACCAATTGCCGCATATGGGCACACATCAGGGTGTGCACTACGCCATGGGTTGCAATGGTTCAGGTGTCGCCATGATGAGCTATCTCGGGCGCCAAATCGGCCTCAAAATTCTGGGCAAAACCAATCGCCGGTGTGCTTTTGAAGAAATCCCCTTTCCCACCGTTCCCCTGTACTCCGGCAATCCGTGGTTTCTACCCGCCATTGGTAGCTGGTACCGTCTACGTGACAATATTGATCGATTTTTCGCGGCATAAACAGTACGCAAGAGTTGTTGACTTAATGCTCATCACATTCTCTTTGTCTGTGTTAGAAAACATGTTATCTGTTGAAGACCGGTATTTGTTCTGAAAAATTTGACCCGATAGATTCCTAACCTTCCTACTAACCTTGAGCAACACCCCAAATTTCGACCATAGACTCTGGTGTTTGCATATGAGGTTGCGGCACCAGCGTCAGTGGTTGTAAAACTCCACCCATAGCCTTGCGCAATAAATCAGTCATAAACTCTGTTTGGCTGACCTCTCCCGTAGATGCGAAATAACAAACTGCAAGCTTTAAATCTGAAGCATCCCGATTCCAACCGCGTAATAAATCATCAATGTAACTCATTGTGAAAGTGGTTTGTGACTCCAGATCAAATGGGTGGACTCGTTTCCCGGTATTGGTAAACGGCTCTGAAGGAACCTGTCCACCTAACCAGATCATATCGCGTAAACGAATCGCCTGGCGATAGGGCAGATTAAGCATCCAGTCCCAGACCCTTGGTGGCCAATAGTCTTCACGAGTTATGTATTTGTCAAAGGTTGCGCGTAATTCACGCATGGCCATAACTTCTATTTTGGTCGTGGCACCAGTAGGGGATAAATTATGGCAGGGCACAACAGTTGCGACAGGACCGGGTTCTGCGAAGTGGGATGCTCGAGCCATCGACAGTGGTTTCCAGTGATCACGATTGGTACCAAAATAATAACCTTCCATTTTTATGCTGTCCTGCAACGAAGCGCCCACGGTTTGCAGGGCGGAGTTCATTGAGTTCATGATGGCATGGGACTCTTCAACCGAATCCTGTCCTGGTACGATATGATCATCCATGTAGGCCGCTGTACGATTGGCTACCGCAATAAACTCCCCTGCGCGAAGTGCTGAAGATAATGACTTGTAGTGGAATAGATGCTGTTGGGAATCAGGCACAAGGTCTTCATGAATCCGTACATCATGCAGGTTACGCCACTGTCTTTGGGCTATAACTTGCAACTGGATTTTCTGATTCTCAAAGGGTTGCATGGGTACTGGAACAGTGGAGATAACTGGTAATGGGACGTTTTTAAAGGTGTTGGCTATTTGTGCAAGAACTTCCCATTCACTTATTGTGTCATCTGGGGTGTAGTAGGCTTTAACTTTAACCACATCGCCCATATTGCATAACTCTACTGGTAGGGTTTGCGAAATGTTTTCCAGGCAACCTTCGATCTGGCTAATTAAGTCTGCGCTACGAATACAGCCAGAATGGTCAAAATCTCCCGCACCACCAATAAATGTTAATGTTCCAGCGGATCCAATTAAATTATGCGGCAGGTCTATCGGAAGTTTCCAAAGTTTGTTCATATTTAGATCTCAGGTGGGGTTCACTGTTTGGTAATGTCAGTTATTATATCTTCTAAATGTTCAGAGTAATTTTAACAGCCGCCAGTATTCCAGACTTCCGGGGAATAACTATCTCCGTGTATCAAGGTGATTAAGGCACCACCTGGAACCTCGGTTAGTTTTCTTGTGAATCCCCAACCACCAGTATATTGGTAAAGGTAAACTGGTCCCGGTTGAGATGATGCGAGTTCTCGCGCTTTTTCGATAATCTCATAGGGAGGTGAATTTGTTGCCAGAGGTAGATGTTGTTGAAATGTCATATTTGATAGTAGCTGATGCTAATTCAAGCTAAAATGGCTGGGTATTTATACAGATTTGGATTGTCATCGAAATGAGATAGAATTTTATCATCCAACCATATATAAGGTAGAGGAAAACGACTGTGAACAAACCGAAGAAAATAACTGGGGATGCCATATGGACAGGTGATTCTCTTGGCGGTAAGGAAACACTGTGTTTTGATTTGGAGCCACACCACCTCAAAGTAATTGATAACGCACTTCAAACAGTGCGGCAACGAAATCTAGCAACGCAAAGTGTGAGCATGCAGGATTTCGACCTGTCAGCGATTTCTGATGACATGACGAGGTTAGTTAATGGGCTTAAACATGACAGAGGATTATTA
>JBLHGU010000342.1:0-4135 GCA_047615875.1 Parasphingorhabdus sp. | reverse complement strand
TATGGGACACAGTATTGCCTGTGGAATAACACAACTATCGGCCACGGATGCTGTTTTAATCGCCCTTGGCGATATGCCAATAATCGAGATCAGAACGATCGAAAAACTGCACGAAGCACTCAGTGCCAATCACATTATTGCCCCCACTCATAACGGCGTACGAGGTAATCCAGTGGGTTTCGGTCGTGAGTATTTTGCCGAACTATTACAGCTTCAAGGGGATAGGGGTGGACGCGGTGTTATCGATAACAATTCTAATGACTTCATAGAACTTCCAGTAAATGACAAAGGCGTGTTATTTGATATTGACACACCGAAACACCTATTGATGGCAGGTCAACACACCGGTTGAGCAATTGCTATTCGAAACTAAAAGCTTCGATTAGCCCTCGCCCATCTTTAAGACAACAGAGTCAGGTTGAGCTATCGCATCTACCGGCATCGCACAGACCATCGCGGTCATCCGTTGAATCATATCCACACGATGATCAATAGGTTTATTCAGATTATGCCGCAAACCAACCCCATCGAATGCCAGCATGATCATATGGGCTACAGCCTTAAACTCCTGAGAGCCCTGATCTGACCCGGTCACCGATTCGGAAAGTAATTCAGCGATTTCAATCTCGGTCCACTGTAACAATTCTGGATTGTAGTTATCCTCGGGAGTAGCGGTGGATAACGCTTGCAACAGGGTTGTTGTCAAACCATTCCGGTGTTTCGGTATTTCGTTCCACAGGCCTTCCAGTAGTCGTCCTACCTTCTCTTCCGGTGTATTTTCCTTGAGTACGGATCGCGCCAGTTGCAATATTTGCGCCTTAAACCAGGGTTCGTAGACAGCCAGTGCGATATCTAGCTTTGACTGAAAGTAGACATAAATATTCGATGAGGAGGTGCCAGCCCGCCTGGCTATTTTACCGATTGTCGACTTAACATAGCCATGCTCGACGAATTCCGCGGTCGCGGAACGTAAAATGGCGTTGTAAACGGTCTGATTTTTTACTCGCACGAATTGTTGCCCAGATTTACTAACCTAACATTATAACGAATACTATTCGCTATTGACGCCTAGTGCCAAGCTTGATCTAATAATCAAAAGCCAAATTACCTTCGAGGGGAAAATATGGACTCAGCCATTAGGTCCATGGAAGTCAACCCAGCCAAACTGACCATGCTGTACAAAAAGCAGTTCGAGCTATGCAATGTAAAAGCAGGTGAAACCATTGCTATCGTCTCGGATCTTGGTACCCGTCGTGAGTATATCCAGGCGGCCTTTGCGGCTGCAGACGAGATCGGCGTTGATATTTACGAAATGTGCGTCAACATGATTCCAGGTTGGACCAAGGTTGGTGTGCCAACTATTGGTAAATGTAAAGGCACGCTGGAAGCTCTGCTTGCCAGCGATATGATTTTGATTTTTCATGTGCCATTGTTTGCGGCCTGGCTGCGTACCGTTCAGCAAGCCGGCGTACGGGTGCAAATGGTCATTGATGCACCAGATGATCTGGAACAGTTGCAATCGCCCCCTGGCCTGAAAGAGGCTGTTCTGCATGCCCATAATATCTATGAAAATACTCAGGAAATTCACGTTACCAGCAAAGCTGGCACTGATCTTCACTATACTCGCGGCGAGTATCCAGTAATGAGCCAGTATGGTATGGCGGACGAGCCTGGCCGATTTGATCACTGGGGTGTTGGTTTAATTCACACTTTTCCCAATGAGGGGAGTTGTCACGGTACCGTCGTCATTCAACCCGGCGACGTGATTATTCTGCCCTACTGCAGATACGTCGTTGATCCAATCCATCTAATCATCGAAGATGGACATATCAGCAGTATAGAAGGCGGGCTGGATGCAGCTCTAATGCGTGAATGGCTCGCAGATGGCGAAGACTTTGAAGGTGATAGAGACCCTTATGCGATCTCCCATCTGGGTTGGGGCATGAATCCCCAATGTCGTTGGGATTCCATCGCGCTATTTGGTGATTCACCGGAACGTAGTCGTGCTGCATCAAGATGTTTTCCGGGCAATTTTCTGTTTTCAACAGGGCCCAATACCCAGGGCGGTGGTAAGAGAATTACACGCGGCCATTACGATGTACCGATGCGCGAGTGCACTGTTGCACTGGACGGCAAGGTGGTCGTGGATGAAGGTCGACTGGTTGACCAAAAAATGATCGTACCTCGCGTGCGCCGCTAGGATAAAGGGACCGAAAAATGTTACTGCAAGGCCATTTCGAAATTAACGCACCGCGGGCACAGGTCTGGAATCAGATTACCAATCCCGGTCTGATGGCCGCCTGTATACCTGGATGTGAGAGCATTGAACAAATCGATGCAACTACTTATCAGGCTATTGTCGCCATCGGTGTCGGCGTGGTTAAAGCAAAGTTCAATTTACTGATAGAAGTGACCGAGGAAAACCCTCTACACGAAGTGCGCTCAAGAACCAGCGGCCTTGAAGGCAAACGCACCAGTACTTTAAACGCAGAAAATCGTGTTTGGCTTGCCGAGCTAGATAATGGCCACACCCGTGTCGACTATGAATCCGAAGTGAGTATCACGGGTCGCCTGGGTAAGTTTGGTCTGGGCATTATGCGTAAGCACGTCGAGAAAATGAGTGGCCAATTTGCCACTAACTTCGAGCAGGGCATTCTGAATGAAGCAGCCCCGGCTGACCAATTGTCAGTTAAATCCGCTATTGAAAGAGATCACACGCTCACCTCAGCGCCCGCTGTAGAAGCAGAAAACGAGCCTGTTCAAAATACTGTTAGTAAATCTACATCCGAGAATCAGAGCGCCATACTTTGGCCGACAACCATTGCGCAAACAGTGGAAATTCTCTGCAGTGTAGCGGGCAGTCATCCCTTGGCTGGCGGTGCCACTTTAATCGCCATGAGGAATGCCGGACTAGTTGATGTTAAACGCTATGTTAGCCTGGAACGCGTAGAAGGATTACAAGGCATCACGACTCAGACTGATGGTTCAGTCCGTATCGGTGCTATGACCCGGCATTGTGATACAGCCGCCTCTAAAATTCTTATGGGTAACCTGGCGGTACTTCGGCAGGCCGCAGGTTCCATAGCCAGTATGCCAGTGCGCAATATGGGCACCATGGGCGGATCGCTTGCCAACGCCGATCCTGCGGCAGACTATCTAGCTGCATTAACCTGCATTGATGCCAAAGTTGAAATAGCAGGGCCAGATGGCACGCGAACAATTGCCATTGATGAGCTAATTTCAGATTGGTATGAAACTACCATTGGCCACGGGGAAATTATTACCACCGTGGTATTACCCGCACCCTGCCCTGCTTATTCGTCGTATCGTAAGGTTGCCAGAGTATCCGGTGATTTTGCAGTAGCCAGCTGCGCTATATCAGTAAATGCAGAGGATTGTGTACGTATTGCAATTGGCGGTTGTGGACCCTATCCGATCCGACAAAGGACGGCTGAACTCTTTTTGAGTGAACAAATCGTTACAGATTCGGAGATAAATGATTTTTCTAGCCAATTAGCCAGTCTTGCAGATCCAGTGGATGATGTGCGCGGTAGTGCAGTTTATCGTCGCAACCTGATACCACAGCTTGTGCATAATGCCTTTGCCGGGCTTCAACAAAATGAGGCCGCATGATGTCGACAAAAGTAACCCTGTCGCTGAACATCAACAATACTTCTAAAAGCGTTGAGTCGGATGGTCATGCAACGTTATTGACCGTACTGCGAGACGGGCTTGGCATTACTAGTCCAAAACGTGGCTGCAACCAGGGCGTGTGTGGTTCTTGCACCGTAATGATTGATGGCACACCACAACGCTCTTGTTTGACCCTGGCGGCGGCTTGCGAATCAAAAACTGTGCGAACGATAGATGGTTATGCCGATGATCCACTGATGCAGGCATTACAAAATCAATTTCGTGACTGTGGTGCCGTTCAGTGCGGCTTCTGTACTGCAGGTCTGTTGATATCTGCTTATGCTTTGTTGCAGGAGAATCCTGCGCCCGATCTTACGGATGTGCAAAATGCTCTGTCTGGCAACATATGTCGTTGCACTGGCTATCGCAAAATTGTTGATGGCGTAATAGCAGCGGCGAAGGAAGTAGTATCATGAATGAACCAACGTCGACTCTAAACAAA
>JBLHGU010000341.1:0-4173 GCA_047615875.1 Parasphingorhabdus sp. | reverse complement strand
GCCATATAACGGCAGCTTATTGACTACCGGCTTAAAATAACGACTGTCATTCAAATGACCCGAGTATAAACGCCGACCGACACTTTCCAGCACGTTAGGGCTCAAAAGCAGACCATAACCCTTCTTCTGATCATACTCAAAAGTTAGTCCCTGTTTTCGATACTGGTGTTTTTTACCCTGCGCGTTCACAACTTCTTTGATCATCATCTTACGTCCTCGATAAATAGCGGTACCATTTTTAAGATCTAGATTGAATTTATTGTTTTGAATCGAGTGCAAAAACGGCTTCAAACCCAATAGAGGTTCATGAACAAACCCTTCGCCTTGTTGTTTAGAAAAATTCCAGCTGCCAAAACGATACCAAGGCGTTCGAATCTTGTCAAAATCCAGAAAAACATATACGGGTCGAAGCATTTCCGGAAATAAGTATTGCCGCCAGGCACTAATTTCTACAGGTTTAAACTTCAGTCTTAATAACAATTTGTTTAAATTATTCGGGCCTGCCAAGAAGGCACTACGAAAGATAGCAAATGTACGATCCCAATCTTTTCCCATCCGTTCATGCACACGATCCACTCCCTTCTCTCCATAGACCGAATAAAATCTGATCCAGTTTGCTGCTACACGAGGACTTCTGACTGTCAGTGGTAAGCTCAACGTATGCAGAAGGCGACCAGAGTGATTAGAACCGTCAGCAAATGTGCCGGATTGAGCATAAAATAATAAAGGATAACCATGCGACCAGTCGGTCCATACGGCTGCATTTTCCGGTAGTGCTCGGAACATTTCCCGCATAGCTTCTATCTGATACGCACGTCGCAAAGGCTGCATGGGTGTACCGGAAAGAGCTTTCATAAATAGCGGTGCCAGTATAATTGCGGCCAGTCCCAATGCGATTATTTTGACACTAACTAGTCGACTGGACATCAGACCGTAAATGATAAATCCACAGCCAAGGCCCAGAACTGGCGCCAGATAGATCATAAATCTCATTGCGCCGAGAGAAAGCAATCCCACACCAATAGGAAATGCCAGATAGGAAATATCTCTTTTAAAGCGCCAGGCAAATCCCAGCAGACCAAGCACGGCCAAATAGAAACCGATTTCACCGGCCATAGTCTGGTTGCTTAACTGTGTGAACGTAGGGTTACGTTGCTCAACCACATTGCCGCCAGCGGAAGGAAAATGACCTGACTCAGTTTCCGACAAGTAAGAGAACTTGCTGTAAAACTCATCTGTCACTTCCGGTTTTGCGACCACAATAGTTAGAACTATCAGCAGGCTGATTGAAATCAAATACCATCGGTTTCCTGATACAGATCTACCAAACACAAGTGCAGCCAGCGCTGGTAGAAAAAATGATACTAATACCGGTGCTGCGCCAAAGTCCCACCACCATAAAAACACCCAAGTGGTCACACCAGCCGCAGCCAGATATGCCCAACGCCGCACATCCAATGCATTACCAAAACGCATCATTAACCATGCCAGCATGAGTGGCAGTGTAACTACTAGACAATCTGTATCAAACCAGCCAGCACTGGTTCGTTGTAAATAATGTGGAGACAATGCTGTGACCAGTCCGGCAACTATCCCTAATGACCTACCGCCGAGGTCGCGACCAATCAGATATACGGGGAATACAACGAACGCACCAACCACTGCGGGCAAAATGATGGCTGTCCATAGCAGTGGAACGTTCGCAAACTTGAATATCCAGGCTGTCAGATATGAAATTAATGGTGGTGGAATGGAGCGCGGCACACCGCTTGGAATCAACCTATCCTGGTCCATTTCAGCGTAATCTGAATCGGCCAGACTTCGCGCCAGATCCAAATAATAATGACCATCTACGTTTAAAATCAGTGGCAGTCCGTCGTGAAAATAGACCTTGGGCAAGTCAAACCAGTGCCACAAATTATCTAAACGAAAGTAAACCGCAACGGACAGTAAAAACAACAGAATCAGATGATCGAAAAGAAAATGATAACCCTTACTAGCTCTGACCGATCTAGCAATAAGTTGGTCGATGCATAAAAACGACACTGCGCTCTGCAGTAGAGCATCAAAATGATCGACCGACCGACCAATCTTTCTGGTTACAAATTCTGCTAAATTCATTTAGTAATAATGTGATGGAGTTGTCTTCGAAATAGACTGTTGAAAAACCTAGCGGATCATTTCATCATAAAGCTCAATATATTTGTTCAACATAATTTCGTGATCAAAATTGTTTTGAGCATAACCTCTGGCGAGATTTGTTCGCTGGCCGCGAGTAGATCGGTCATCAATCTCCTGACTCATTGCCTTCGACAAAGACTCAACATCTTTAGCAGGGACTAGTTGACCGTATTCTCCGTCGGCAATAGCTTCTGGATTACCGCCTACTCGAGTAGCGATAACTGGAGTACCATAAAACATCGACTCAATAAGAAAATTATTAAAGCCTTCTTCAAGAGAAGACAAAACGGCTGCATCAGCCGCACGTATCCAGCTCATACTATCTGCTTGATAACCGACAAACCATACACGGTCTTCCACTTCAAGATTGATTGCCAATTTTGCCAACTCATCGCCCATACCGCAATCTTTACCTACAAAAAGCAAACCGCAATTCGAATTACTTTTGGCCACTTGGGAGAATGCCTTTAGTAAATAGTCCTGACCTTTGTAGCGAAACAAATTAGCCACATTGATAAACAGAAAATAATCCTTGGGAATATTCGATTGTGATCGCAACACTGAACTCGATATGTACTGCATGTCGGTGTCATCAAATTTTAGTCCGTTGTAAATAGTAACCAACCGGTGCGGGGACACACTATCGCGCTCAATAACATCATCACGAACTGCATTGGAATTAGCTACGACACGATGACTCAGAAAATTGCTGATTCTGTCTATATAGCGCCAAAGCCGATTGGTGTCCTGATATAAACCCAAACTACGCCTTGAAGTTAGCCTGGCGTTAACCCGGCAGAAAGTCGCAGCTACAACAGCCATCAAATTAGATAAAGGCAGAACACTATGCACTACAGTTGGTTTATAGCGCGCAATGGCATATAGCAGACGGAAAAAACATCGTATCAACAGCATCGGTCGCGACGCACGATGGCCACCATCTATAACCGTAACACCTACCTTCTCAAACTTCTCCCGCAAAGGACCAGAGCCGTCCATTGCAAAGAGCCGGCAATCGAGCCCGCGCAATAAAACACCTTCCGCTAGCGCAAGCAATTGAGTCTCCGCGCCGCCAACATTCAACGAGCCAATCACATAAAGGACACGAATTGTATTATTGGTTTTTGTAGTATTCAGTAGTGTATTTTCGGAACAGTCTAAAGATGTCATCTGCTAGAATAAATGTTGTTCTTAAGCGATTGCTGCATAAACCTGACTCGAATTTGCCTTGTTATATAGATAAATCTGTATTTCCCACCATATTACCCTAAGAGTCCACCTCTTCGCCCAGCCTGGAGGCCGTTGTGAAAATCGAAGTACCTGAAAATATTGTTTCTCTAGATAAAATTCTTCCGTCAGAACCCTTATTGATGATGGGTGCAGGCCCAGTGCCTATCCCAGCCCGAGTAGCTGCCGCAAACTCAATCGTCATAAACCATGTTGGCAGCACCATGGCGCAGATTATCGAACAGGTCAAGACGATGTCCCGTTATGTTTTCCAGACCAGCACGGAACACATACTGGGTGTCGCTGGACCAGGGTCGGCTGCGATGGAGATGGCTATTGTTAACTTGGTCGTACCTGGCAGTACCGTTCTGGCGCTTTGCAATGGGTTTTTTAGCAATCGGTTGGCTGAAATGTCCGAACGGGCAGGAGCACAAGTAGTCCGTCACGATGTGCCCGATGGCAAAAATGCTGAACTGGAGGAAATAGAACATCTTTTTGTCATCCATCGACCTGCTGTACTAACCATGGTGCAAGGCGAAACTTCTAATACTGTATACAACCGAAACCTGACACAGGTCAGTGCCCTGGCCAGCCGTTATAACTGCCTTGTAATTGTTGACGCTGTTTGCACGCTAAGCACTATGCCACTGGAAATGGACGACTGGGGAGTTGATGCAGTAATAACAGGTGGGCAAAAGGGTTTGTCGTCCATTCCCGGTGTTAGCCTTATTGCCTTCTCCGATCGTGCATGGGATCTGATTACCA
>JBLHGU010000340.1:0-4191 GCA_047615875.1 Parasphingorhabdus sp. | reverse complement strand
TCGCTCGGTTCCAATCATTACCCGGTCATCTTCCTTAACAAAACCTCTTTTGAAAGGCACATACTTTCCATTTTTAAATATGTACGTGCCGTTTCCAGATCCCAGGTCTCGCAAAGTAATCCTGCCCTTATAGAGCCTGATGACGGCATGGCGACGGCTCACATGCGCGTCGCTAATATAGATATGACCTTTCCTGCCAATAATATATGGCTGTCCTTCAAATAGGCCTGAGTAACTTTCAGACACAATGGATAGTCTCAGAGTATGGATAGATGGTTTAATTGTACCCCCAAACGTTGAATTTTTAAAACTTGGTACCGGTTCGGTGGGCACCGTTGAATTCTAGAGTGTCAGAGACAGCTTTCCCGTTAACTGCCGCTCATTTACGAGGCCCAGGTGGCGATCTAAGGCCAGCTTCAGGCGCTCGGCATACAGGATCAGCCTGCAGCTAGCGCCCTATGGTAGAATTTTCTCCAATAACTCCAATTCGGACCATCCAGGGAAAAGGATCAACTAACGCGCAAGCTTGCAGTAATTCTCCATGCCGATGTGGTTGGCTCAACTACGCTTGTCCAACGGGACGAAACGCTCACTCACGAACGCATCCAGACCACTTTTCATAATTTCTCTAAAACCATCAAGTCCTATGGTGGAATAACGCTGGGGATTCGCGGAGATGCGCTGCTTGCAGAATTTCAACCTACATCTGATGCAGTTTGTGACTAGATAGCTTTTCAGCAATTGAGTAACGAAATCAATTTGAAAATTGGCGTTGAAATCCTACCAATTTTGAGAATTGGGATCAGTCTTGGAGAAGTTATTATTGCCGACAACACCATTACCGGAGCAGGAGTAGTACTAGCGGAGCGCCTGGAGCAGCTCAAAGGCCGACCCTGTCTACTACCGCATATTGCCTGGTACCGGTAGTTGGCCACAGGGGGGGGCGGCCTTTTTTACTATTGCCTGCCTGGACTTAATCCAGGCAGGCTATTTAATAAACATCATACTGAAAGACCATTAAGCTTGTATTGATGCGATTGACGTATGCGCTTCTTCAACGGCTTTATTTCCGTTGCGGTTTATGGCTTCGGCCTGAACAATCTCAACATTGGAAATGCCAATGAAACCCAAAAAATGACGTAACCATGGGGTGAGAAAATCTATTTCACTACCGACTTTAGTGCCGCCGGACGCGACAGCGACATAGGCCTTTTTACCTTCCAATAATCCAATCGGTCCATTCTCGGTATACTTGAAGGTTTCTCCGACGCGTGCGGCGAGGTCAGACCAGGTTTTAAATCCCGCTGGCATGGAGAAGTTATAGACCGGCATACCAATGACCAGGGTGTCGGCGGCCATCAATTCCTCAACAATCGTATCCGAAAGCGCAATGGCTTGATGTTGCTCTTCACTGCGTTCTGCTTTTTGCGTGTAATACGCACCGATCATCTGCTCATCCACGAAGGGCAGGCCCTGACTAACATCGCGGTAGGTCACCTTACTTTGATCGTTGCTGATTTTATGTACGATTTCGTTGCTTAGCTGCCTGGATACGGATGATTTTCCACGGCCGCTGGCGTCGATATGTAATATGTGATGCATTAAAATTCTCCGGGGTACTCGCCCAAAATTACTGTGTGATGTTTTGCGGCACATCAATCACCAATAGCTTGGTATCATTCAGTGCCTTCATGTTGATAGATGACAGTTCTGCGACTTCCAGGCCGTCTCCCTTGTTCAGCAAATGCCCCTCTAGTTCGAGAGACCCTTCCGATACCAGAACATAAGCCTGGTGTTTTACCGGATGCTTCAGCTCGGTGCCTGCGATAAGATGTCCTGCATAGATAAACGCATCTTGATGGATCGATAGCGGCGCATCGCCATCGCCGGATACTAATAGCATGAGCGCATCTGCAGTCGGCTCTTTGGGGAATTGATAACTGTCCCATCGAGGTTTAACGTCCAGTTGGTTCGGCTCAATCCATATTTGAAAGATGTTGGTGTCTTCGCTCTCTAGATTGAATTCAGAGTGAAATACGCCCGTACCAGCACTCATCACCTGAACGTCACCAGCCTCGGTGCGACCAACATTGCCATTACTGTCTCGATGCGTGATCGCGCCTTTTCTGACATAGGTAATGATCTCCATATTCCTGTGCGGATGGGTATCAAAACCTGCGCCTGCTTTTATGACATCGTCGTTGATGACGCGCAAAGCACCAAACTGCTGTCGTTGTGGATCCTGGTAGTTGGCAAAGCTGAAATGGTGCCGTGCATCGAGCCAACCATGGTTAGCGTGACCGAGGTTTGCATAGGGATAATGGGTAACCATTGTTCGTCTCCTGTTGTTTTTTTCTAATACGAATTACGCTTTTAGTGGTGCAGGGATGAACCTGTCCACACCGGGTATCTTTTTGATGGCGAAACTACCGGCGCCCTGGATTGCGACGACAATTGCCAATACGGCGAGTAACACGGGGAATTCCCATCCACCGCCCTCGTTGCTGAATAACCAGCCGTTACCCAGGTGAACCCAGGCTGCGCCAAGCAGAATCGGTAAGCTGAGTAAGGCAACAAGGCGTGGATAAACACCCAAAATAAGCGCGGCGCCGCCAATGACTTCACCAAAGATAGTCAGATAAGCAACGATTGCTGGCAAGCCCAAACTGCCGAAAAAGCCAACCGTGCCGGGGATAGTGAAAACAAATATTTTAAGCGCACCATGCGCCAGTAAAATGCTACCAAGAGTGACGCGAGTCAGAAAAGCGCCGTGATTAGTTGAAGAAGTGTTCATTGTTGATATCTCGTGTTGATTAATGGAGAGCACACAATACCAGTTCCATTTGAAATGATAATATGCAATATTGTTATTTAATTAGTTCCTTTTGGTATTCAATGTGGATCATATCTCCCGAGTTGGCGTTTTTCTCGAAGTAGTCAAATACGAAAGTTTCGCTGGAGCGGCGCGCGCCCTCGGCCTGACCGGGCCGGCTATCAGTAAGCAGGTACAATCCCTTGAAAACCAACTGGGGGTCAAGTTATTGAGTCGCACAACAAGGCACGTCGCGCTGACTGAGGAAGGTGCTATCTATTTTGAAAAGGCTCGAATTGCGCTGGAGGATTTGAACGAAGCCGAGCAACAAATTCAGGAGCTGAAAGCTTGCCCTACCGGGAAACTCAGAGTGAATGCCCCGATGTCATTCGGAACGCAATTTCTGACTCGCCCGATTGCCGCCTTTGCCGAACAGTATCCTGAGGTAGAGCTCGAGATCGAATTTAATGATCGTTGGGCCGATGTGGTGGGGGAGAGAATTGACGTAGTTATTAGAATCGGGTCGCTGGAGGACTCGACTCTGATTGCCCGCAAATTAGCACCCTGCCCAATAATTTTATGCGCTGGAGAAAAATTGATAGCGAAATATGGATTACCGGAGTCAATCGAACAACTTTCTGATTACCCCGGCATTATCTACAACCAGCACGCGCAAAAAGAAGAATGGCGTTATCGTGATAACGATGACGTGATCGGCACACAAAAGCTGAATCGAAACTTCGCTGCAAACACAGCTGAGATGCAACTGGAAGCCTGTTTGCGCGGTCTAGGGGTTGCATTGCTGCCGGCCTTCAGCGCTGATGCCTATCTAAAATCTGGTGAATTGGTGGCTCTGTTTCCCGGATACCCGACTTATCCAGAAGTGGGCATCTACGCAATGTATCCACAGAACCGTTATCTCTCTACTCGAACGCGATTGTTTGTTGACTGGTTAACTAACGCTAGTGAAAGCTTTTCCTGGTGTTAGTTTAAGTCTGAACAAGTTCATCTGAGCGGCAGCTAAGGAGAAAGCCGCCCCATAGAGTCAATTCTTGGGAGACAATTTACGAACCCATAACTGCCGCTCAGATTTGAAACATCGAGGGCAGCTAAGTGCCCAGACTGTGTGAAAACGCCAAAGTAGGTATAATAATACTTTCCAATTGATGGGCTAACCGATGAGTCGATTTATTGAAGGCGCCTGTCGAACACAAGCCACATTATTCCCCGATAGACTCGACGATTACATTAGCGCCGAAAACGAAATTCGGGTCATCGATGCATTTGTAGATCACCTGGTTCTTTCCGATTTAGGCTTCAAGACAATACCCGCTGATACCGGTCGCCCGGGTTACCGTTCAGCCACCTTGCTCAAACTA
>JBLHGU010000339.1:0-4240 GCA_047615875.1 Parasphingorhabdus sp. | reverse complement strand
GTAGGTAACTCTGGAAAAAAGACAGAAAAACGAATTCTGAATTGAATTATTGGCCAAGAATACGAAGGTGTAGAAAATGAAATGTCTATCACCATCGGCACCAAGCCTTTAGTGGCGCCGCAAATCGAACTACCAACTGTTGTGTTTGAATATAATTCAATAGTATGCTGTTGAAAATTAATGGCTAGTTAAACGGAGTTCGGCTCTATGCAATCAGTTTCTCACGACCCAGGCAAGCTTGGCGATATTATTATCAATCTTAAAGATGCGGAGTCTTACGAGTTAGGTACAGGAACGCAAATTAAGCTCTTGCGGTATAGTGAAGAGACCGGGGATTGGGTTCTCTGGGTCAGTATGGCGCCGGGGTCTACCTTTGCGCCTCATTGGCACCTTGGGCCAGGGCAGTATTTCGTTACTGAGGGAGAGCTAATCTATGACGTTGGCTCAGCGCCAGCGGGCACCTATGGTTATGAACCCGTGGGATCCAGGCATGCCGAGGCGCGTTGCTCGGAACAGACCGAATTTCTATTTATGGGACAGGGTGCAGTAGCCTATACAGAGGATGATGGGTCAATCAAATTTATTATGAATCATGAGTTTTTACGAGATCTCGCTGCGGGTATTTCGCAGCCAGATATCTCCTAAGACGAGTATTACAGCCATCACATATTGCAGGTAGGAGAGTACCATGATTGTAGACAGCAACCTTACGGCCACATCGCGCTCAGCTGCTGGGGAGCATGAACCAGGTGTTCGCGGGGCTATGCTGGCCGATATCAATCAGATTGATTGGGTACCCTTAGGTGAGGGCGTGAAGTTTAAGTTACTGCGTTACTGCGATGTTACTGGTGACTGGGTGCTATATGTTCAGCTGCAACCCCATGTTAAGTTTGGCCGACACAAACATATAACGCCGGCCGAATTTTTTATCATGAAGGGAGAATTGCTCTTCGAAAGAGGATCCGCCAAGGCCGGGGTCTATGGTTATGAGGAGATTGGCGAAATTCACGAAGAGGCCTGTGGCGCCGTAGAGACTGAGTTTCTGTATTTTGGCCATGGCCCTGTTGCATTCATTAATGCGCAGGATGAACTATTATTCATTGCTGACTTAGCTTTTTATAAAGATGCTTGGAATGGCAAACTAGCCGAAGATATTATCAGCTAGGGCGCTTTACCATCCAGAGTATAGAGCCCGTAAATGGTGGTCCGTGAACGGCCGAATTTGTTACTCAGCGAGCCAGAAAACTTGTGTCTATGTGCTTTTCCGGCCATAAAAAGTGAATGCTAGTGCGCTTTACCTTCCACTGCCCATCAATTTTTACATAGGCCTCGTCGTAAAGTGCGAACCACAAAAACGGATTTTCATCAGGCTTTCGATCGGTGGCGATGTCCAGTAGATAAACCGTTCCCTCAGCAGAATTTGGGCCGGTAAGTTTGATCTGGTGATTAGTGTTGGAATGCATAGACCAAAACGGCTGGTCCAGCGTGTCCTTAAACTCATTATTAAAGCCAGCTGCAATCGCATCGATGCCCGACCAGTTGCCATAGGGCCCAAACTCACATAGGGCGTCATCAGCGAACAGTCCCACGAGCGCGGGCAATTGCCGGCTATCCATAAAATGGGAGTACTGCATTCGCAGGGTTCTAATTTTTTCTATTTCGAGGAGCGTGCGCAGCTCTCGAACTTCCTCTTGACTAAACTGTTGCGAATCGCTCATTTAAAGTTACCCCCAGCTGTTAATCTTGCCGACCCGCATCATCCTTCAATGATCTGGCGGTATCAGCCTTATTAGGTTTCTGCTAAACGTCGCGGCAGTCGAGTGATAAAAGAATGCTTATCACTCGACCGCTCGCTTCGATACAGTGTAGCTGTGTTTCGGTTATCGCCTTTATCAAAGATCTAAACGCAAAGTAATGCCTAATGTCCTTGGATCTTGATAGTCAATGAGCCCAACCACGCCAGCAGCAACAAAGCTATTTGATATGTATCTCTCGTCCATAAGATTCATCGCCCATAGACCTAAAGACCAATTCGATCCTGGAGCAGAGATGTTGATGTTGAGATCAACTAAATTGGTTGGCTGCACCTCAGATCGTGGCGAATTGATAATATTGCCATCCCATTTTTTTGATACATATTTGTATTGAAGTGAGGTTTTAATCTCAAGGTTATCGGTCTGAGCAATATATTGAAAACCAATATTGGCAGTTGTTTCAGGTGCATTTTGTAAAACTTCACCTGACAAATCGATATCATCGGCACCATATATGAACTCTTTATACTCCGCATCAAGTAGACCCAATGAAGCATTAATAGTCAGTTTGTCATTGGGAAGCCAAAGTAGATCCATTTCTAACCCACTTGTTTCAGCATTCGCAGCATTGAGGATGGTGTTTCCATTAACCGTGTTGCCGAACTGGTCTTCAGTAAAATAGATATTGGCCAATTGCATGTCATCATATTGATTGAAAAATGCAGACACATTTAGCCTCAAAGTCCGATCCATTATTTCAGTTTTAATACCGATTTCAATAGTGTCTACATACTCTTCATCGAAAGGGCCTGAATCTTCGGGAATCACTATACGTCCAACGAAGCCACCCGATTTAAATCCTCTGGCATAATAGCCGTAGAGCATAGCGTCTTGATTAAGATCATATTCGCCTCCGAATTTACCTCCAACATTGTTCCAAGACTCGTCTTTAACAACGGGAACAGCACCGAGAAAAGCTTCAAACGGAGCGGGCGTGTTATTGTTTCCCCTGCCCTGTAGGTGAGCGGGCACACCTCTACTATCAAAAAAGTTGGACACTGTTGTGTAAAAGTCCTGGTCCTCTGCGGTATAGCGAAGACCCAGCTGCAATCGGAATCGGTCACTCATCTCAAAATATGACTGGGCAAATAATGAATAGGTCTCTGTGCTCCCACCATACTCTGTTAATTGGCGGAATCCCGGCACCCAGCCGATACGAAAATCTTGCAGATGATCATAACTGTAGTCGGCATAGAATCCGCCAACCATCAGGGTTACCCTATCAGATATTTCCATATTGATTCTGACTTCCTGTGACAACTGATCGCCCGTTGTCATACGCTCTGTATCATCAATAAAAGCCGGAGTGAAATCCTGATCATTAATGTCATGCAATTCAAAGTCTTTAAACCCAGTGATGGAGGTTACTTCACCTAGATCGGTCTGCCAGGTCATTTGAAGTGTTGCCGAGTAAGTGTCCATGTCCGACACCCCCTTTTCATCACTCTGGGCGGAATAATACTTGTCGGGGGCTTTACATCTCAGATTTGCCTGTACACAGGGTGACTGGTACATCGGATAAAGGGCCGAGTTGGACTGGCCAACTGAAGGGAAAATCGTACCTGGCGCGACATACGTAATTTCACCAGGCAAACTGCCACTGACAGTATCCTGCGGACCATCCCTATGCCTCACTACGGATGTAATAAGTCTTGCCTTGAACGTATCATCCGCCTCATATAGAAGTTGACCGCGAATACCAGATCGATCTCTACTACCCAGAGTGTCGCCATCAACGATATTGGTAACGAAACCTTCCCTATTTTGGCTGGTAGCTGTGACTCTGGCAGATAGGTTTTCGGATACTGGGAAATCAGCAGCAGCCTTTACCTCAACAAGATCATAGTTACCAAAACCAATTTCCACTTTGGCGCCTAACTCTCCACTTGGCGCAGTGTTGACTACTTGGACTACACCGCCGGTGGCATTGGCTCCAAAAAGCGTACCCTGAGGGCCACGGAGAACCTCAACCCGCTCGATGTCAAACGTGTCTAGAAACGATGTCATATTGAAGAATTGAGGAACCCCATCCTCCACAACAACAACGGTCGTACCGGCATTTGGATCTGGTTCGATTACGCCCATTCCTCGGATATTAAAAGCGGACCCATGAGACACGTTAGCAAAAGAGTGCACCTGCATATTCGGGATATATCCTTGCAATGCCTCAAGTGTCGATGCATGTATTTGATTCATTTGGTCACCGCTGAATGCGGCAACAGAAATAGGTACCTCCTGCAATGACTGGGATCTCTTCTGTGCCGTGACAATGACCTCTTCGAGAGTCGATTGTGTGCTCGATTTCGACGCTGCTACCTGCGCAAAACCAACAGATGGAATTAGCAACAACGCTACACCACTAACAAATAGCAGTTTTATTTTACGTAAAAATACAATTTTCATAAACATCTACCTCTTATAGTATA
>JBLHGU010000338.1:0-4254 GCA_047615875.1 Parasphingorhabdus sp. | reverse complement strand
AGACCACCACCAAGGCTGGTACCCCACATACCAATATTGTCGGCCTGGAGATTTGGCTCTGCAACAAACCACGACAATGCCGCACGAACATCTTCGACCATTTTCACCGGGTTTACGATAGAACGTATATGTCGGCCCTCGACCTTGACCTCGTCCGTGTCTTGCTTTGTCGGCAAGGCATCGTCAGCAAGGAAAAAACCATCGCTCTCGCCCCAACTACGCAGGTCGAATGTCATAATCAGGAAACCCAAAGCGGCAAATTGCGTGGCGTAAGCTTTATTCAGATTTGACTTGTTACCCCCCCAGCCGTGAACCAATATTATTCCCGGAATTTTTTGATCCGCCGTGAGGCCCTGCGGTTTGAAGACATCACCCTGCAACCGTATGCCATCACTCCAGAAAGTGATCGCCTGATGTTCAACCGGTATTTCGGCAGCTAAGCCCGGGGTGGCAACCAGCAAGAGAGTAACGACTATAACTTGGATTGTTTTGAATAACCGAGCTTCGTAACTTTTCATTGTCGGCTCCCATTGTGAAGATGTGGGAGACAGGCCGCGCCTGTATCCCACAATCCAAGCGGTTAGAAGTTGTAGGTTAACCGAACACCATAGGTGCGAGGGTCGGTCAATGTAACCCCAGACAGATGTGAGACTGAGCTAGGCCGGTTGTTAAACACCGCTTCGCGATCGTCAGCAATATTCTTAACATAAGCGGTCACTTCCCAGATTTCTTCCTGTGATGCCATACTTAAACGTGCATCCCAACGGCCCCAAGAATCAAGCTTGTCAAAGGTGTCATTATTAAAGGCAGAAGTGAATTGCTCGCCTATGTATTGGTAACTGACCACACCCTGCCATGCCAGAGATGCCATCTGCCAGGAGTACAATAGACTTGCCGCTGCCTTGTGCTCAGGCGTCAGCAGAAATTGGTTGCCGCTGAGATCCTGGGTTTGCGTACACAGTGGCGCCAGGCTATTACCCTCGGCCAACGGCCCTACTGCACAGGCATTAGAGTCGACAGAGTCATAGCCCTCATATTCACTATTGTTATAGGAATACGTGGCACTAAAGGTCAGGTTGTCGGTTAATAATGCCAACACTTCTGTTTCAAGGCCCCATGCCGTGGCATCGGAAGCATTCTCAAAAATGGGCACTGCTACACCATTTACAATATCGGTCTTTAGTACTTGTATATCGGTGTAGTCGTAGTAGTAGAACGCACTGGTAAGGTTCATTCGGTTGTCTGCGAAACTACCTTTATAGCCCACTTCAAACGACAGCAGCTCTTCCGGATCTACCGAGTTTACATTGAGATTATCGGTGGGAGACATCAGGTTAAAGCCGCCCGAACGATAACCGGTGGCAACAAAACCATAGACGAAATGATCGTCCGATAAGGCGTGATCTAAACCCACACGCCAAGTCACTTGATCCCAATCATCTTTGGCTGATCGCTGCCCCGGATCACCCACGTACTGAACGAAGGTCTGATCAGAACCTTCTTTTTCATCATAAGAATAACGCAGGCCAACGGTCAACACCGTTTGATCGGTCCAGTCCCAGTCCATCTGCCCGTAGGCTGCATAAGATGTTGTTTCTAACTCAGCCGCGCCTTCAAACAAGAAGTTCTCGTCGCTGACAGGAGCGTTACCTAAAAACGTTGCAGAAAGAGCGCGATAAGTAGCCATAAGCTCATCGTTAGATTCGATAAAGCTCAATGTCTGTGTTTCATCACTCTGGTAGTAATACAGCCCAGCGATAAAATTAATATCGCCGTCGAGGTCGGTGATAATCTGCAGCTCGTGTGAATAAGCCTTATTGCTTTGGCTAAAGGGCCGTGTGGTCATGCCCGGGGTTAACGTAAAGCCGCCATTGAGCAACGATACCGGAGTGCCCGGCGCTACAAAAATTTGACTCCAGTCCAGACCTGACTCAGAAGCCTTGATTCCGTCGGCGTCAAAGTCAGATTTGTACTCGAAATCAGAATAGCCGCCGGTATACTTAAGTGTGTAGCTGTCGAAGTCCATCTCACTGATGAAGGTGGTTGACGTACGTTCTTGATCGACAAAAGGATTGACGTCAACCGACACCGCACTCTCGTCCTGTAACGCCGGATTTTGTCTTGTCATGCCCTGATTGCCGTTGGCAAAGTTTTGCCCGGGAAACATACCCGGCAGGTTGAGGATGGCCCCCGATGTATCGGGGATAAACTGAATGTAGTCTGTTGAGTAGGCATCAAGCGTATAGGGCTGAGCGCCTCTTGGGTTAGATTTCCGATTGCTTACTTTCAGTGTGTTGGTCCAGCTATCGGTGGTTTCATGCTTAAGGCTGATGGTGCCGTAGTCGCTGTCTAGTTCGTCAAAGCGTTTGTTACTGCCTTCGTTTTTCTGCAACCCTTCACGTTCTATGGTTGAGAGGGCAAGTAACACTGACAACTTTTCAGTGATGGGTCCCGACGCCAAACCCTGAACCACCAAATAGTCGTAGTTACCTGCTTCAACGATTGCTTTACCGCCCCACTTTTCACTGTCGGGCTGGAAGCTAATGAAGTTGACAGCACCGCCTATAGAATTACGTCCATACAACGTACCCTGCGGGCCGCGAAGGACTTCCACACGGTCAATATCCAAAAAGTTTGAAAAACTGAAAATGTCATTTTCGGTGGTGTAAACACCATCCCAGTAAATTCCGACACCGGGATCAGAACCCAATGCAATATTTGAGCGTCCTAAGCCTCGAATACTGATCCTGCTGGGAGCAACTGTTAGCGATGGCGTGTGTAAGGCTAAATCTTGAAGATTATCGATACCGAGATCATCGCGGGTGTCGGCGTTAAACGCACTTACCGCGGCTGCAGTATCCATCAGATTGGTTTCGCGTTTTTGTGCAACAACAACAACTTCCTCCAACATCTTTTGCGCCATAACTGGGCTCGCGACTAGACTTGTCAGAGAGGTGAAGAGCAGGGTACGACTGTATTTTTGAAGCTGAGGCATCATGGAAATTCTCCCGTGTCGTACCGGGCCGGCATAACACTAAAAAGACCTGTGCAGCGATTACGCCACGTCAAGTCGTTATCAACAAGAACGCTTTATTACTTATCTGCGTGAATTACAAAATTAGTATGTGAGCTAATATATAAGTGTTAATTTAATCTGTCAACGAATTATAGGGCCCAAAATTGACTAAGCTCCAACTGTACTTACTCGCGACGTTGAGTGGAGAATCAGGCTAACTGAGTGTAAAATCTTCATTTCCACGGTATTACTGGTCGATAGATGACTGTAATCTCCTGAAAAAATACCCGTTAGACCAAAATAAGGTACTGCATTGCCATTGGCGCTTTAAGGGGAACGGGTGCGACGAACGGGACTATTTAGCGGAAGTGAAGTCTGGCGGGTTTTTTACTAGCATCTGAACTAATAAGTCGGCATGCCGATCGATGATTTTTTCGTCTGTGGAATCGACATCAAACAACAAACGGCACTCTGGCGCAAAATAAAACAGGGTGGAGCTGGCACTGATCATAATGTAATACCAATGCACAAAGCCCTCTCGATCTATCCCTAATGACTGACCTGCCATGGCCTCTATGGCATCACAGCCAGGTTTTATGTGTTTATCAATTAAGTATCGGATACGCCAGGAATCTATCCTGGCTTCCTGGCTAACCAACGCACTAACATTGGGGTGCCTGGCATTGAATCGAACGTAAAACCGGACGATGACAGCCAGCTGTTCCTCTTTGGAAACTTCGTTGAGAATATCTTCCCGCTGACTAATTTGGTTGCGCATTTCCCCGAGGATATGATCCGCTACGGCACGCCACAGGGAGGCCTTATCAGTAAAATGGTAGGCAACCAGGCCGCGATGAACATCCGCTGCTTTCTCTATTTCACGCGCGGTGACGCCATCGTAACCCTTATACGAGAACAACTCAGAGGCTGCTTCAAGAAGCTTGGCCTTTGTTATCTCGGTACGCTCCTGGATACGCTTTCGCGGTTTGGTCGGTATTGCTTTTGTCATGGATGCGTGCAGCGCGCTCGGTCACTAGTAGTGGGTTTGTGCAGCTTATATTAGTTTGCCTGCTAAAAACAACGGCGTGCATTTGTCATAGTAACAATAGAAGGGTTCCTAGCCTGCGCCCCCACGCGTCACTTTTCTCAAGACACCACCGATATAGTGAAGTCATTGGCCCCGATAAAAGCCCGACAATTAGAGACAGTTTAAACCCCCATTCAGCGAGAAACCCACA
>JBLHGU010000337.1:0-4275 GCA_047615875.1 Parasphingorhabdus sp. | reverse complement strand
TTGCAGTAGCAACAAACACCACTTGAAAAAAGAAGTCTGATTTTGCAGAGTAGTAACTGCCGTCATACCAGTTTTTTCCAGATGCGCTCAGAACTGCCTGGGGATCGTGATCAGCTCCGGATAAGAAGCTTAACCCGGGCCAGAAGCCGTTAATAGCATCAGCTGGATACATGATGTTGTAGCCTACCAGCATGTACATGATGCATGCTATCGCGTAAAGAGCGACATTCTTTGTAAGTATCTCGGTGGTGTTTTTTGCTCTGACCATTCCGGCCTCAAGCATCGAGAAACCTGCTGCCATCCACATGACAAATGCGCCCATTACAAGAAAGTAAAAAGTGTCGAGGGCGTATCTTAAATTGAGAATATCTTCCACGGAAAACTCCAGTTGGGTTTAAATAAAAACGTTGGCTCTAAAGGGCTTCGATTCCGGATTCACCCGTTCGTATGCGCATCACTTGTTCTATGTCATAAACAAAAATCTTGCCGTCACCGATTTTTCCGGTACGAGCGGCCCCGGCGATGGCCTCGATAACCTGGTCGACTATTGATTCGTCGACGGCTACTTCAAGCTTTGTTTTTGGCAGAAAGTCAACGGTATATTCCGCGCCGCGATAAAGTTCGGTATGACCTTTCTGACGACCGAAGCCTTTGACCTCGCTAACGGTGATTCCTTTAACGCCGAACTCAGACAAGGCATCTCTAACGTCATCAAGCCGAAATGGTTTGATGATTGCAGTTACCAGTTTCATGTTGGTCTCCAGTTATTTACACAGTAAGTGAAGTTGTCCTTGCAACAAACGTGCCAAGAGCTAAAAGAGGGAGAAACTGAACTTTAAAACGCTAAAAGCTAATTTCTTTAGCTTAGGGCGGGTTAATGTAGGGCACACAACTGTAAGGGGATTACGAACTGCACAAGATAAGTGCAGACGGAATGTGGTAGAGATGAGCGCTACGAGGTTAGCAGGGCTTCAACAACCGTACACCAGGTGGTGGCAATGTTGCGTCGGTTATACCCACCGCCACCCATTACCAATAGTCTGCCCTGGCAATAGGTGTCGGCTAATGAGCATAAACTTTGAGTTGCTAATAGATGACTATCGGGTGTTAGCTTTAGGTGAGTGATGGGGTCGCCGGCGATGCTGTCTGCACCAGCCTGAAATAATATGATCTCCGGCTTGAAGTCCTTTATTCTCTCTACTATACGGGGCCATAACCGAGCAAAATCTGTATCGTTCGAGTCCGGTAGGATGGGTAAATTCAGTTTGCTGTCCTGACCCTCTCCTATTCCACACTCCTCGGCAAAGCCAGTACCTGGGTAAAGGTAACGTCCATCTTCGTGAATATCGGCGATGAAAACATCCGCATCACTTTCATAGGCATAAAACACGCCATCGCCATGATGGGCATCGATATCAATGTAGGCAACGCGTTGAATTTTATATACCAGTCTCAATGTTTCAATGAGAACGCCACAATCATTGAACACACAAAACCCTTCGGCGCCGTCACGTCGACCATGATGTAAGCCTGCAATAGGAATAAAACAGCGTGGGTCACCGCCGTTTATTATGCTGTCTAATGCGGATAATCCACTGCCGACAACCGTGCGACAGGCATCGAAAATGCCTAACTGTGCTGGCGTATTGCCATAGTCCAGATAGCCAAATCCCGTTGCACAGATGCTTTTGGCGCGTCGTAGGTAAGCTGGATCATGGAAGCGCTCAAGTTCGATAAGGCTGGCATCCTCCGGTGCTAAAACGTTCAGTCTTTTTGCAAGCCCATCCGCTGTCGCTTGCCGCCAGAAAACGTCCATACGATCGGTGCCAAACGGATGGTTTTTACCAAAACCGTAACGACCCAGCTTTTCACCTATGAATATTGATGCCATAGAATACTGTAATAGTTAACTCATAAAGTGTGATTTTTTCACTGCATGTTATACCCATAGTTGTCCATTATTCAGTGCGCAATTTATCAATCGCCAAGGACGCAAAAACTATGTCGCTCGCCGTCGTTCACAGTCGTGCCCACACGGGCATGCAATCCCAACCAGTCAGCGTTGAAGTGCACCTGGGTGGAGGATTACCCAGCATGTCCATTGTCGGTCTGCCCGAGACCGCGGTCAAGGAAAGTCGTGATCGAGTAAGGAGTGCCATCTTGAATGCGGGCTTTGAGTTTCCAGCAAAACGGATAACCATTAATCTTGCTCCAGCCGATCTTCCCAAGGAAGGTGGCCGGTTTGACCTGCCCATTGCGCTTGGAATACTTGCTGCCAGCGATCAAATGCCGGGATCCCATTATGCTAAGAGCGAGTTTATTGGCGAGCTGGCCCTGGGTGGAGAACTTCGTCAGGTTAGGGCCGTATTGCCAAGTGTGGTTGCTGCGAATGAAGCGGAACGATCTATATACATTCCCATTCAAAACTCCAGAGAAGCGGCGCTTGTTACACAGGCCAACGTTTTTCCGGTCGGGCATCTGGCCGAAGTGGTGGCACACCTATGCGGCAAATCCGAACTTGAGCCTTTGCAAAAAAGTAATGACAGTAGTCAAAAGTGTTATCCCGAAGTACGAGATGTTAGAGGCCAAGAGGCTGCCAAGCGAGCCTTGTTATTAGCAGCTTGTGGCGGACATCACCTACTATTAATGGGCCCTCCCGGTGCCGGAAAAACCATGCTTGCCCAACGTTTGCCCGGACTGTTGCCGGCACTAAATACTGAGCACGCTCTTGAAACGGCGACCGTTCACTCACTGAGTCACCAGGGCTTCGATCCAGCCAGTTGGGCAGAACGACCCTTTCGTAACCCCCACCACAGTATTTCATCGGCGGCTATGGTGGGCGGTGGTAGCAATCCCAGGCCAGGCGAAATTTCATTGGCACACAATGGCGTATTGTTTCTTGATGAGTTACCCGAATTCGGTGCGCAGGTTCTGGACCAACTCAGGGAACCGTTGGAAACCGGCCAGGTAAATATTTCCAGAGTGGCATGCCAACGGACATTCCCTGCCCGTATTCAGCTGGTGTGCGCAATGAACCTTTGTAAATGTGGTCGATTGGGAGATGCCAGAACCAGCTGTCAATGCTCCGAGGATCAGGTGTTGCGTTATCAAAGCAGAGTGTCCGGGCCATTGCTGGATCGAATTGACTTACAAGTTGATGTTAAGCCTGTAACTTTTGAGCAGATTACTACAGAGTCGGCAGTATCACCGGGCAATGAACAATTGCGAAGCCAGGTGCAAGAGGCCCACGCGGTTCAGCTGGCTCGCCAGGGTTGTTTGAATGCACGACTTAATACTAATGACTTGCAAATTTATTGTTGTCTGCCAGAGACTGGTAAAAATTTGTTATCAAGAGCCATGGAGAGAATGGCTCTTTCAGCACGATCCTGTCACCGCATCATTAAGGTAGCCAGGACTATCGCAGACATCGATCAAATAGGTCACATTCAAGTTACGCATCTAGCCGAGGCAATACAATACAGAACGCAAAAAAGTATTTAGATGGTTTATCCGTTAATGCATGAAACTACTTTGGGAAAAAAATCGACAAAAAGCGTCAATTGTAGCTACAGCTAATAAATATTATCTGGTTAACTGATCAGTGATGAGAGATTATGCTTGAAATTATTAGTGGGTCCATATTTGACCCTTAAATCGGTTCGCCAGCCACGTTTTATATTTATACTCAAGTCCTAAACCAGTATATTCACACGAGTTATCCTACCCTTCAAATTGTTGTACCAACAAGCCATGCAAAACACACCCAGCAACCCTGTTAAATTTATTCATCTTACTGATACCCATTTGATCACGCCCGGAGAGAAACTTAAGGGGCTTGATCCTGTTGCTCGGCTGTCGCCGTGTATAGACAGCATTAATCAGTTTCATAGTGATGCTGCATTTTTGGTTGTTACCGGCGATCTGGCTGATCGTGCGGAAGATGCGGCCTATAAACATCTTCGGGCCGAGTTGGATCGCTGTGTATTAAATAATCATCTAATTATCGGCAATCACGATAATCGGGCGACTTTTACTCACTATTTTCCGACTACTCCCATCGATGAAAACGGCTTTGTGCAATACGCTATAGAAACTTCATTCGGCGTGCTTTTGATGCTGGATACAGTGAAGGCGTTGTCTCATGGTGGGGAGTATTGCGAAATTCGCCGTCAGTGGTTAAGCGACAAACTGGCTGAGTATGCTGACCAACCGGTGCTTCTTTTTATGCATCACCCGCCATTTGATTTGCACCTACCTTGTCTCGATGTAATAGGT
>JBLHGU010000336.1:0-4333 GCA_047615875.1 Parasphingorhabdus sp. | reverse complement strand
AAGCGGGCGAGCCTGACTGGCTAATGTCAGCAGACTCCTATGCGTCTATTTACCATCGCGAGCTAACGGGTACGAGCCACTTCAGCATTGTTGATCAATATGGCAATGCTGTGTCAATGACCACCACCATCGAGTCCGGTTTTGGCAGTCGCTTAATGAGTGGAGGTTTTTTGCTGAATAACGAACTTACAGATTTCTCAGCTCTGCCAGAAAAAGATGGGGTGCCCGTGGCAAATAGAATTGAACCCGGTAAAAGGCCCCGAAGCTCGATGGCTCCAACCATGATTTTTAGTCCGGATGGCAATCTTTTTATGGTTATCGGCTCGTCTGGCGGCAGCCGGATCATAAACTATGTTGTCAAAACAATAGTTGCTGTAATCGATTTTGAGCAGGATATTCAGAGCGCAATCGCCAGTCCCAATTTCAGTAACCGAAATGGACCAACCGATTTAGAGGAGGAGAGTATTGCGTCACAGTGGCAGAAAAAACTCATGACTCTGGGTCACGAAGTTGAAGTGAAGAATCTTAATAGTGGCCTGCATGGCATATTACGTCAACCCGATGGCAGCCTTGCCGGAGGAGCGGATCCTCGTCGAGAAGGAATTGTCTTAGGCGATTAGTGTTTTTCCACTATCGGCATTCCGATAGTGGATTTTACAATTCCAGTAACGCTACCCTGCGTTGATCACTCAAGCCACCAGCTCAGTAGTCTGGATAGCACGCGGGGCTATTTTAGCTTCGGAAGATTCGTCTACCGAGAAGGTATCGCGTCCTTCGACAAAGCTTTCGATCTGAGATCGAGCGATACCGATATCTGCTAGAAGATAATCTGGAAGATCTCGCAGGTCGGCTTTTGCCCGACGTTTTTGGCTCCAGCTGGATACTGAATCGCTTACCGACTTAAACCACGCGACTAGCGGGCCGTAAACTGATGAATCTGACTGAAGATGAATAACATTGCTGTTCATTACAAATGCTCTTGATAAAGTTGTGGTGAAAAGGTGGATTCGTTATACAATGCTGAGCAATAAAACCAGCATAGTAAGACCGCCAATGAATGCAAGACCGACTCGGTTGTGTACTTCCTGAACCATGGTGAATACCTCAATACAATTGAAAATTAAAAGAAAATCAAACTTGTGCACTGCACAATTCGATATAGCTAATATAGTAGTGAGCGATGCCAATCACAAACGAATGTTTGTCATGACTTGCATGAAGAATCCTTCATCCCAAAATGTCGATTTAAATTGAGCATTCGCCTTCCCCCTACTGCTTCATTGAGAGCGCTTGAAGCTGCTGCCCGACATTTGAGCTACACCCGCGCAGCAGAAGAGCTATTTATCACCCAGAGTGCCATAAGCCATCAGGTCAAACACGCAGAAGATATCTGGAAGGTTAAGTTATTTGAAAGGCGTGGCCGCAGATTGATACTGACAGAAGCCGGTCAGGCGCTGGCTCCTGTGGTGAGAGAATTTCTAGAGAATCTTGAGACTGCGCTGGACGAAGTTAAAAAAGAGAATCAAAGTAGCGCGCTTAAAATCAGCCTTCTGCCATCATTTGCTTTCAAGTGGCTGGTTCCACGCCTGGGCAGGTTAAACACCCGACATCCTAACCTTGATGTGTGGATTTCCACCACCGAAGACACCATCGATCTGCTCAATACTGATGTAGACATTGCTATCCGTCTGGGCAACGGCAATTGGCCCAATCTGCACAGTCGACTGATTCTGCGCGAGTACGTTTTCCCCGTCTGCAGCCCAAGGTTTCTTGAACGAATTCAACCCCCGAAAACACCGAAAGAATTACTACGATTGCCTTTGTTGTATCGCCACGCCAGAGACAGTTGTCCACGCTGGCGTGACTGGTTCCAGGATGCCGGAGTCGCAATAAAGTCATTACCCAAAGGCACCCGCTTCCCTGACACAGGCATGGCAGTACAGGCGGCTATCGATGATCAAGGCGTCGCGTTGGCGCGTAGCGCCCATGTTGCAGACGATCTGTCCGCGGGTCGGTTGATTAAGCTTTTTGATATTTACAGCCCCTCAAGTGTTGCCTATTATCTAGTGTGTCCCAGAGGACGAGAGAATTATCCCGCGGTGATAGCTTTTACTGAGTGGATTATTGAGGAGTCTAACAAAGCACAACAAGACTTCGATCGAGTTGGCAGAGACCACCAACCAAAATAGCCAGGTAGAACCAAGTTATGAAAAAAGAACGTAAAAACCCACCTATTCAACCGGTTAGTGGCAAGATATTGCCACGCTATGCCGGACCATCCAGTTTCGCTCGTCTGCCGGAATTACGTGACGTAGAGTATTGCGACGTTGCTATTTTAGGCATTCCATTCGATTCTGGAACCAGTTATCGACCTGGGGCACGCTTTGGACCAACCGCTATTCGCCAGGCCTCTCGGCATCTACGCACGAATTATCACCCGGCCTACGACACCGAGCCATTCAATTCACTGCAGGTCGCCGATGCTGGTGATGTAGCGTGCAATCCCTTTAACATTGACGAGGCGGTCACTGCAGTCCAGGAACACGCCACCGAACTCCTAAACAATGTTGGCAGCATATTATCCCTTGGTGGCGACCATACAATGGCCCTGCCTCTACTACGTGCCATCAACCATCACCATGGGCCCGTCGCACTGGTGCACTTCGATGCACATCTGGATACCTGGGACACCTATTTTGGCGCGCCATACACTCATGGCACGCCTTTTCGTCGCGCTGCTGAAGAAAAGCTTTTCATGGACGACGCCTCGATGCATGTTGGAATTCGGGGCCCCTTATATGACCGAAACGATCTTATTGAGGATGAAGAGTTTGGTTTTAAGATAGTCCATTGTGATGAGTTTCAAACCCACGGCGTTGATCACGTAGTGAAGAGAATTCGCGATCGGGTTGGCGATAATCCTCTCTATCTTTCCATTGATATTGACGTATTAGACCCTGCCCATGCGCCTGGTACAGGTACGCCAGAGATCGCTGGTATGACAACCCGGGAAATGCTTCACGTATTACGTGGCTTAAAAGGCTTGAATCTGGTTTCTGCAGATATCGTTGAAGTTGCACCAGCCTATGATCACGCCGAATTAACGGCTTTGGCAGCAGCAACAATAGCCTATGAACTAATTAATCTGTATTGCACACGAAAGACTTGAACAACCGAAACTGAATGTGAGTTCGCATCGATGACTAAATCTATAGAAACCCAAAAAATAGCTGCCAGTCGAATTCATGAAATTGATTTCGATCATCTAAGCTTCGGCAATCAGTATAGTGATCATATGTTTCAAATGGATTTTGATCATGGCCAATGGTCTAACCCCAGAATTCTGCCCTATGGACCTTTTTCTATTGAACCAGGGGCTTTGGGTTTGCACTACGGTCAATCTGTTTTTGAAGGACTCAAGGCATTCAAAGGAAAAGATGGTAAAGCTCGAATTTTTCGTGCCGACAGGAATGCCAACCGATTAATTAATTCTTGCCAGCGACTCTGTATACCAACCATTGACGAAGAGCTTTTTCTGCAGGCGATTGATGCTCTGATAAAAGTAGACTCCCAATGGATCCCTGGCCAGCAAGGTCATGCTCTGTATATCAGACCACTTATTATCGCCACAGAAGCTCATCTCAACGTAAAAGCCTCAGAACGATATTCGTTTTTCATTATGACCTCACCTGTAAATGCAGTGTTTGGTGATAATCCGAAACCAATATCGCTCAAGGCGGAGCGTCGTTATACACGTGCTGCAGCGGGTGGCATGGGTAACGCAAAAACAGCCGGTAATTATGCAGCTTCTCTATACCCGGCAAACGAGAGTATCGCGGCAGGCCATAATCAGGTTCTATGGTTAGATGGAAAAGACCACACCCATATTGAAGAGTGTGGTCAGATGAATATCTTTTTTAAAATCAATGGCACTGTAATTACACCGGACCTGCAAGGCACCATACTACCTGGCATCACCCGAGAAAGTGTGATTCAACTACTTAAAGACCTCAACATTCCTTGCCAACAGCGTCGAATTTCAATTGATGAAATAGTTGAGGCCTCCAGCAATGGTCAATTAGAGGAAGTTTTCGGTGCTGGAACCGCTGCCGTCATAGCACCCGTTGGCAGAATAGAAATTGATAATCAGCTCATTGAAATTAATCAGGGAAAAACTGGCGAACTCTCCGCACAACTTTATCAACACCTCGTTGGAATCCAAATGGGCGATCTACCTGATATCCACAGTTGGAATCGACTAGTCAATATTTGAACAGCCTGTCAAAACAACGAAACAGCTCTGACTTAACTCATTCAAATTCAAGCTTAGATT
>JBLHGU010000335.1:0-4347 GCA_047615875.1 Parasphingorhabdus sp. | reverse complement strand
GCGTCATCTAATAAGCCTCCGGCTTAGCCGGAGGTAAATTAACTAGGTCGTAACGGCGGAAACTACTTTTCCAACAATTTCCTGATTATTATCAGACTGAAGACTTAGCAACAGCCCAGACTCGCGATAAAAATCTACCAGAGGGGCTGTTTGCGCCTGATAAACTTCCAAACGATTCAAAATGGCTTCTTCCGTTTCATCGTCGCGCTGAACGATACTACTTCCACATACATCACACACCCCCTCGACTTTTGAAGGTTTAAATTTGACGTTGTATATTTCACCGCAATTAGTACAGGTTCTTCGGGTTGTTAACCTTTCAATAATGGTTGCTCTGGGTACGTCCAGTTCGACAACACAATCGAGTTCTTCATCTAATTTTGCTAAAAGTTTTTCGAGTGCCTGAGCCTGTGGCAATGTTCGCGGAAAACCGTCCAGCAGATAGCCGTTTTTGCAATCATGCTGTCGAAGCCTTTGTTCCATAATATCCATGACATCCTGGTCTGGAACCAGGTTGCCAGATTTCATAGATTCTTCTATTTTTTTACCGAGAAAAGAGCCCTCGGAAATAGCAGAACGGAAAATTTCCCCGGTCGATATCTGGACTGAACCATCGTGGTTAGAAAGCAGTCTGGCAAGGGTACCCTTACCAGCCCCTGGGGGACCTAATAATATGATTTTCATAGAGTTATTGGTAAATAATTAAATAAGTTCATTCTGCCTGATCGTGTGTTATTCACAATTCTAAATCTCAATACTAGGTATTGGCACCGAAGATCGAAATGGTCAATCGTCGGCAATTTTTTTGATATCGATGTTCCCATAAATAGAGTCTTGCCAGGTTCCGAGATCGGGTTTTCCGGCTGAAATAGGTATGCTGATTTCGCTTTGAGTTAATACAGAACGGATGTGAGCCGCCATATCATCTTTACCTTCCTGGTCATGTTGATATTTGGGGTTTCCATCGATAACGAGTTTGTTCATAAAATGTTCAAGGTCATGATGCACATCGGGGTCCGCATTTTCGGTGATAATGAGTGAAGCGCTCGTGTGGTGTAAAAATACATGGCAGATTCCTGCCGTAACCACCCGCACGATAAATAACTTCGGCTATCTCGCCTGAAATATTGACTAGCGCACGTCCGCGAGTTTGACTCTCAATGTGATTCTGAAATAACATAAAGTCGATAAATGCAAAATTTGAGTGAGGAACGAACGCGTGGATAAAATTATAGCAGCCAAAGTATATTTTATGATGGTTTTTCTAGCAATCTTATTACCTATATTTCATGTGTCTGCGTCAGATATAGCTAGAGAACATCGTTGGGCCGAACAAACGGTTGATTCTATTCTTGACGGTGAGGCTGTCTGGTTAGAGCGCGATTCGGGGAAAACCTTTCTATCGATCTATACAGAATCTGAAACTTCAACCAGGATGGCCCTTCTCGTCCTGCATGGCACCGGTATACATCCAAATTGGCAGCAGGTAATTCAACCCGTCAGAGTAGAGATGACCTCATATGGCTGGAATACCCTGTCTATTCAAATGCCGATACTTGGCAAGGAAGCAGATCATTCTGAATATGCGACTTTATATCCGGAAGTGCATCCAAGAATTACTTCCGCACTAAAATTTCTATCTGAACAGGGAAACAAGGAGGTTGTTATAGTGGCCCACAGTCAAGGTGCTGCAATGGCGGTGTTTAATCTATCAGATCAGGGGGGTCAAGGTGTTAAGGGCCTTATAGCCATTGGAATGGGTGGTGGAGAGATGCATGCAGATCAAAATGTGTTAAACCATATAGGGTCTCTCAAACTGCCTGTATTGGATCTGTTTGGGAGCAACGATCTAGAATCAGTCTTATTCCATAGTGAGGACCGGTTGAAATTAGCGCTCGAGGGCGGTAATAATAATTATAAGCAGCTTGAAATCGATGGTGCCAATCATTTTTTTGACGATATGAATGATGAATTAATATCTTCAGTTAATGACTGGCTGGGCGCTCTGGATTAAAAATTAAGAGAGCCTCGGGACTGTATTTTTTACGGTTTCTGGTACATCAGCCTCAAGTATTGTAGGTCTTGCGTATTGGTCACTACTCTCTGGAAAGTCTCGCGTAAAATGCAGCCCTCGGCTTTCCTGTCGAGATAAGGCTGATCGGATGATTAGCTCGGCAACCACGACGAGATTTCTCAGTTCGATTAAATCCGCTGAAACTTTATAGTTACCATAATATTCACTAATTTCCTTTTTCAATAAATGCGTACGATTCAATGCTCGTTCAAGCCGTTTGTTACTTCTGACGATACCGACGTAGTCCCACATAAATCGTCGTAGCTCATCCCAGTTGTGGGCGACCACAATGTCCTCATCTGAATCGGTTACCTGAGACTCATCCCAGCGGGGAATAACGGGAGATTTATACCTTTTAGCCAGGTTTTGAGTGATATGGGTTGCTGCTGATCGGGCAAATACCAGGCATTCAAGCAAAGAATTACTGGCCATACGATTAGCACCATGTAAGCCGGAATAAGAAACTTCTCCAACTGCGTAAAGATTTTCAATATCGGTGCAACCGTCTATGTCGGTCATGACACCGCCGCAGGTGTAATGGGCTGCTGGAACAACAGGAATGGGTTGCCGGGTAATATCAATGTCAAATTCAAGGCAACGTTGATATATATTTGGGAAATGTGATTTTATGAATGCTCTGCTTTTATGACTGATATCAAGATAAACGCAATCACTGCCAAGGCGCTTCATTTCATGGTCGATTGCACGTGCTACGATGTCTCGGGGTGCCAGTTCGCCGCGTTCATCAAATTCGTCCATAAAACGATTTCCGTCGGGAAGTCTTAATATTCCACCTTCACCTCTTAAGGCTTCAGTAATCAGAAAGGATTTGGCATCCGGATGATACAAACAGGTAGGATGAAATTGGATAAATTCCATATTTGCGACTCGACATCCAGCGCGCCAGGCCATGGCTATTCCGTCTCCAGTGGACCCATCGGGATTACTGGTATAAAGGTATACTTTACTGGCACCACCGGTGGCCAGAATAGTCTTTTGGGCACTAAATATATCGACGTGCTGGTCGAGTTGGTTCAAGGCATAGAGGCCCTTGCACTGGCCGTTCTGTTGAATCAGATCAATGCCCATGTGCCGATTAAATACTCGAATATTGTCATGCTCTAAAATATGAGCCTGTAGCGTATGCTGCAAAGCCTTGCCTGTTGCATCGGCCGCGTGAACCACTCGGCGTTTACTATGACCACCTTCACGGGTTAGATGCAATCCGCTATGGCTGACCTCCTGCCTGTCTAGTGTAAATGGCATGCCCAATTCTGACAGCCATTCGATACATGCCCGTCCTGACGCTGCGGTGTGTTCTACTACTACCGGATCACAAATACCGGCTCCTGCATTCAAAGTGTCATTGACGTGAAGCTCGACACTATCATCGGGTTCGAGTACCGCTGATATACCACCCTGAGCAAAATAACTGGAGTATTGGTCAAAGTTATTTTTCGCCAGAATGGCAATCTTTGTTTCGACGGGTAGTTGTAGCGCAAGAGAAAGACCGGCCGCACCCGACCCGACGATTACTACATCAAAAGAATATAATTTTCCCATGTCTGAATTCTAATCGATATTATGGTATTTTGTCCTTAACTTAAGAGCCATAAATTGATTACAACATCAAAGAATCATAACTTAAATGATCTCGATGACTTACGCGGCTGATAATTTGCATTGAGTCACATTTATTCCGATAAAAAAAACTGAGAGGAAACTTTTTATTTTATAATCAGTCCACTCACAGGCAATGATATTCCGAGTCAACTAGAGGGCACCTCTAAAAGTGCACTTTTTTCGCGAGACCCCTAGCAGCTTTGCTGGGGCTAGCTTTTGCGGTGTCAGCTTCGTGCTGGTGCGCCAGCCCGGTCAATCCTCATGTACTTTTATGTACATTGAGGTTTTCCGCGCGGGGCTTCCGGACCGCTTGCTCTCACGAAAAAATTACTATTTTTCGAAGTGCTCTGGACTCAAAATGAAGTGATAAAAACCACCGGCCCAGAAAACACGGGCGGGACTAATGCTAATTGTAAGGATCAGGGTACTTAATGGGGACGAATCTGCTTGATGCAGAACTGGTGAAACGAGTTCAGAACGGTGACAAAAGTGCCTATGACGTACTGGTACAGAAATATCAGCATAAGGTAGTTAACCTCGTAGGGCGTTTTGTTTCTGATCAGGCCGAATGTTATGACATTGCGCAAGACGCTTTTATAAAGGCGTATCGGGCGATTGGCAATTTCCGTGGCGATAGTCAGTTTTATACC
>JBLHGU010000334.1:0-4357 GCA_047615875.1 Parasphingorhabdus sp. | reverse complement strand
GTCAAACCCTGTTTGTTTGATTATCGAGGGCTCGAATCCTTTCGCGGGTGGTTATCCTGGCATTCTACGCTCGCTTTTGCGGCGAACTGAAAATGGCGGAGAGGGAGGGATTCGAACCCTCGATACGCGTTAACGTATACACCCTTAGCAGGGGCGCGCCTTCAGCCACTCGGCCACCTCTCCGTTTGTTCCGATATGAAATCGGGATGCGGATTCTAGCGCAAAGGATATGATCAGCATAGTACTTAGTTTAAACATCTTCAAAAAAAGAAAAGCGCATTCACCATAAGGAGGATGCGCTTTTCTTTTTTTAATAGAGAGGGGTCGTAGACCCAGGTCTTACGAGTGTTATTCCCCGTTACCCTGGTAACCTTGATCCGCCTGCTCGGCTTTAATTCGCTCATAGATTTCTTCCCTATGAACTGGTATCTCTTTGGGAGCATTGATGCCTAACCGCACCTGGTTGCCCCGCACACCCAAAACAGTAACACGAACTTCATCACCGATATTGAGAGTCTCACCTATACGCCTTGTCAAAATTAACATTCCAAAGTACTCCTATTTTATTGCTGACTAGTATCCCAATTTAATCCAAAAACCCTCTTTTCCCGAGGGGTAACCCGATTTTACACCAATTATTGAATAAACACTCCATAATAAAATAAGGATGTCTAAGGGTTATCCCTGATAAATTTTAGACAACTGCTATCGGCATGACCTCTTCGACGGGAGATTCTTCCCACTCAAATGCCTTATGCAAAGCGCGAACTGCCAACTCCATGTACTTATCGTCAACTACAACCGAAATTTTTATTTCTGATGTGGAAATCAACTGAATATTGATGCCTTCTTCGGATAAAGCTCGAAACATCGTGCTGGCTATCCCCGCATGTGATCGCATACCGACCCCTACAACGGAAATTTTCGCAATGGAGTCATCACCAATGACATCTTTGGCACCTAATTCTGCCCCTATTGCTTCCAAAGTTGCATGGGCGGTTTGGTAGTCATTACGATGCACAGTAAATGTAAAATCAGTATTGCCTTCCAGACTAACATTCTGAACAATCATATCCACATTGACATGAGCATCTGAAATTGGCCCAAGAATTTTGTAGGCTACGCCTGGCAGATCGGGTATGCCTCGAATAGTGAGTTTTGCCTCATCCCGATTATGCGCAATGCCTGAAATAAGCGGTTGCTCCATTGAATTTTCCTCGTAGGTAATCAAAGTGCCAGGACCTGGCTGAAAAGAAGAAAGCACTCTGAGAGGTACTTTATACTTGCCTGCAAATTCCACTGACCGGGTCTGTAGCACTTTGGCACCAAGACTAGCCAGCTCAAGCATTTCCTCGACCGTTATTCGCTCCAGGCGCCGTGCATCTGGCACGACACGTGGGTCTGCCGAATAAACTCCATCAACGTCAGTGTAAATACGACACTCGTCGGCCTTTAATGCGGCTGCCAGAGCCACTGCTGTGGTATCGGACCCGCCGCGGCCCAGTGTTGTGATATTTCCGTCTGCGTCAACTCCCTGAAACCCGGCTACAACTACTACGTTGGATTGGGCCAGATCGTTTTTTAGCCTGGCTGAATCAATATCCAAAATTCGTGCTCGACCATGGGTATTATCGGTGAGTATTTTCACCTGACTACCGGTATAGGAGCGGGCATCTACATCACGCGCGTGAAGCGCCATAGACAGCAGCGCTATGGTGACCTGTTCGCCAGTTGATAGCAAAACGTCAGATTCACGATCCGACCTTGCGGGATTAATCTCGTCAGCTAGTGCCAGTAATCGGTTAGTTTCGCCACTCATGGCAGAAACCACTACTACCAATTGATCGCCGTTACGGTGTGAGGCAGCAACACTATCAGCAACTGCGTTGATCCTTTCAACAGAGCCAACCGAGGTGCCACCATACTTTTCTACTATTAAAGCCATCGATTCAGGGAATAAATTTTTCGGGCGCGAATTAAACCCGTTTTTTATGTATTAGTCAAAGCGATTAAAAAGACAGCATCTAGCCTTGCAGAGCCGACTGAATGTAATTGCGCGCCAGCTCAAGTGCTTCCTCGGTTTGCCCAACATCTGTACCGCCCCCCTGGGCCATATCCGGGCGACCGCCGCCCTTGCCATTCACAGTTAATGAAATCTGCTTGATTAACTCCCCACAATGAACACCCGACACTTCTCCGCTAGTGCCTGCAATCAGGGTGACTTTATCGTCAAGCACGCTGGCCAGAACAATGGCTGCTCGATCAAATTTTTGCTTGAATTGGTCCATCAGCGTTCGCATACCCTTACTATCAACTCCATCATGACGACTGACAACCATGGCGACGCCATTAAGCGAAGGCATAGACTGGTTACTATCAGATCCGCCCCCTGTAGTGGCAACCTGGGCCTGTAAATCTCGAACTTTTTGCCCGAGTTCCTTATTCTGACGTTGTAGCTGGCCTATTCTGCCTGCAAGTTCATTGACTGGGGTCTTGAATTGCTGCGACAGACCATTCAGCAAACTCAGCTGACTATCTACATAGCGTAAGGCTCCAACCCCTGTTAGTGCTTCCATCCGACGTACATCCGCCGCTACGCCAGATTCTGTCACGACTTTCAACAGACCTATGTCACCGGTCCGGCTAACATGAGTGCCTCCGCAAAGCTCCAGGGAAAAATCTCCCATCTTTACGACTCTGACAATGTCGTCGTACTTTTCCCCGAACAACGCAGCAGCACCCGCTTCGCGAGCCTCTTCCAGAGCCATAGTTGACACATTTACAGTATCATTGCGACGTATTGCCTGATTCACCAAGAATTCAACCTGCTCAATTTCCTCAGCCGTGACTGGTCCAAAATGAGAAAAGTCAAAACGCAATCGATCTGCTTCGACCAGGGACCCCTTCTGCTGCACATGCTCACCCAATACCTCTTGTAAAGCAGCATGTAGCAGGTGCGTTGCGGAATGATTATTTGCCGTAGCCAGTCGACTATTACGGTCCACACTAGCAGTAATGGGCTCATTCAACTGAAAACTACCCATTGCAACACGGCCATAGTGACCAATTACTTTGTTGGCAAGATATTGCGTATCAGATACTTCGAACACACCATCAGCACCTGACAGTCGTCCACTATCACCGACCTGCCCGCCACTCTCTGCATAAAATGGCGTTTTATCGAGAATAACAATGCCTTCTTCGCCCGCGCCAAGTTTTGTAACCGGCTGGCTATCTAAGATCAACGCACTAGTTTCAGCTCGGTCTTCTAACTCAGAATATCCGGTAAATGGCGTTGATTGATGATTTTCAACAACAACGGTATCTCCCATTACAAATCGGCTTGCCGAACGGGCACGTTGGCGTTGAGCCTCCATGGCCACATTAAAGCCAGCCTCATCAATTTGGAGATTGTGCTCTCTTGCCACATCATTGGTCAGGTCAGCCGGAAATCCAAAGGTGTCATACAGTTTAAAAACCGTTTCACCGGGAATAGTATTTCCGGAAAGATGACTTATTTCGTCGTCGAGGATTCGAATGCCCTGATCCAGGGTTTCGAAAAATCGCTCTTCCTCTCGCTTTAAAACTTTCTCCACCGTTACCGCCGATCGGCGAAATTCCGGATAGGCCTCACCCATTTCAGCATCTAGCGCACCCACCAGTTGATGAAAAAATGGCTCTCTTGCGCCGAGTTGATATCCATGACGAATCGCGCGCCGAATTATCCGACGCAAAACATACCCACGCCCTTCATTGGAAGGCGTAACACCATCGGTAATCATAAAGGCGGTAGAACGTATATGGTCAGAAACCACTCGCAACGACTTGGTTTGCAAGTCATCAACTTTTAGAGCACTCGCAGCAGCCTCAATTAAATTAACGAATAAATCTATTTCGTAATTGCTGTGTACGCCCTGCAGAACCGCTGCAAGACGCTCCAGCCCCATACCAGTGTCCACACTAGGTTTTGGCAAAGGCACCATTGAACCGTCAGCAGAGCGGTTGAATTGCATAAATACCAGGTTCCAGATCTCGATGAATCTGTCACCATCTTCATCCGGCGATCCAGGAGGGCCACCGGGAATATCAGGACCATGGTCGTAGAAAATTTCGGTACAAGGGCCACACGGACCAGTATCTCCCATGGACCAAAAATTGTCGTGCGCTCCAATTCTGGAGAACTGTGATTCTGGCACACCAATTTCCTTCAACCAGATATTGGCAGCCTCGTTATCATCTTCATAAACAGTAATCCATAACTTTTCAGGCGCGAGCCCAATATCCTTAGTTAACAGATTCCAGGCAAAGTTAATCGCTTCCTGTTTGAAATAATCACCAAAACTAAAGTTGCCAAGCA
>JBLHGU010000333.1:0-4395 GCA_047615875.1 Parasphingorhabdus sp. | reverse complement strand
AGCCCGTGCGGAGCATGGGCTCTACGGTTATACCTTTCCGACAGACTCTTATTATGAGGCATTGCAAAACTGGATAGCCCGGCGCCACGGTTGGGAGGTTAAGCGTGACTGGGTTTTGCTGACACCCGGGTTGTTGCCAGCACTTAATATGTTGGTACAGACGTACGTCGCAGCGGGCGAGAAAGTGTTGATTCAATCGCCTGTTTATTATCCATTCTTTTGGGCTGGTGTGGATAATGGCGCAGAGATCGTATCGAATTCATTGATGAATGAGAACGGTCGCTATCGAATGGATTTCGATGATCTGGCACAGAAAGCGCGTGATCCTGCCGTTAAAATGGCTATTTTATGCAACCCACACAATCCAGTCGGCAGGGCCTGGACGCCGGACGAGCTGATTCGATTTGGTGAAATTTGCCTGAAAAATGATGTGTTGGTCGTGTCAGACGAAGCACACTGTGATTTGCTCTACTGTGACACTGTTTTCACTTCATTCGCCAGTCTCGGTTATGACTTTCGCCAAAAAAGCGTTATCTGCACAGCCGCCAGTAAAACCTTTAATTTAGCTGGCTTACAGACTTCGAGTATCATCATCGCAGACAACCACCTACGCGAACAATTTGCTGCGACTATCCAACGCAACGGGGTGTTTCTGGCGAATCCGTTTGGAGTCATTGCAGCGGAAGCGGCCTATAATCACGGTGAGGACTGGCTGACAGAGGTCATGGCTTATATTGAAGATAACTGCCGTTTTATGAAGTCTTACCTGGCTGAAAATCTACCACAACTTAAGCTGGTTCAGCCGGAAGCAACCTACCTGGTTTGGATCGATTGCCGCGAATTAGACATGGATCCAACAGCCCGTAAACAGTTGATGATGGAACAGGCACGTGTAAATCTGGATGAAGGCGAACTATTTGGTCCAGAAGGCGCGGGATTTGAGCGTTTTAATATTGCCTGCCCCCGATCTGTCCTGGAAGCTGTATTGGATCGGATCAATACAGCCGTCAACAGCCGGCAATGAAAGCTCAGATAAATACAGAGTTGTAAGAAACGTACGGGGAGGTATTGCGTATTATCTTCGGTTAACTGTGCGGACGTACCCGATCAAGGAGTTGCCTGGCTTGTAAGTGGTCGTCAATCAATCCATCCATAAAATTATTGGGGCTGTTAAGGCCACTTTGTTTGGACATCTTTCCGGGTCCACGACCAAAGCCACAGGGTGCGGCTATGCCGAAGTCATCCAGCCATTTACTCGCCCATTCTATTTGCTGCTGCATGCCATGTTCATCGTGTAAGGCGTGGATCAGACCCAGATAGACTCTGGCACCTTCGGCACGAAGATTAGCTAAGGGCTTAAAGTAAACATCACTGTCAGACTTAACCGTTGGCAGGTGTAACCACTGTGTCGCTCGTCCAGATTGTGCAACCGCGGCGTTCAACAATAAAACCGCGCCGGCCAAGTCCTGGGGTTCACGTCTGGGCCATCCGCCAGAAGTGCCATAGCAGGCATGATAACCAATGGGGACTTCAGCGGGGATCTCACCATTTAGCGCAGCCGCCGGTGCAAACATCGATATGGCTATTTGTTCGACTTCGTCAGTAACCTCACCACCGGCTGCATTCAGCGCCTTTTCAATCACCGTATCTTCAATCGCGCAATCCCACTGAATCGCAATATCATCAGCAGGCAGGTTATCGATAATAGTTTTAACTTCCAGTCGTAACAACTCCGCTATAGCCGGTTCTATTTTGGGATGGTCTGCCGGGTCGAGAAAATACAAACGCACCGCGCTAGACACAAAAGGCAAACTAATTTGGAAACGTACATGGGAAGGAATAACACCGTCTTTCTTTAACGTTTTAAAAACGAAATAAGAGTTGATGGCATCCCTCGCATAACCAAGACGCCAGCCAGGCTCGCCAAAGCGTACCTGTTCAACTCCGTCTCGAACCCGAAATTTCCAGGTCGTGCCATTAACACCCGCCTTCCAGGCTTCTACACCGTTATCGCCTAATGGGCGCTCCAGAGTCTCAATATCTGGGTGACCCATATATACCCGATAAGCGATATGTGAAATCCAACTAATACGTTCACCAATCTCACCATCTGGCAAATAGTTAAGATGTTCGCCTAGCTTGCCTCCCATGGCTTTGAAGGTTTGTTCTGCTGTATCGTAGGCACAGTTTCCGACTAATACTAGATCCCGATTTGTCATTAAATTTACCAACAGGTATAACTATTCCAGGGAATATATTTGCATTCAGTTTCAGAATATCAACTTTGCCACATCATAACGGACAAAAAATTAGTGAAGCAAAAATCATCATAATTGATGATATAAATATTCCAACAGGCCAACTATTCTAAACCCATCAAGTTATCACCCATTGGGAACATATAGTAACCATGATTAACGAAGACCTTTTAACTTCTGCCGAACTGAATCATATCAAGGATTTAGTAGAGTCAGTGACAGGTGAAGAAGGCTATTTTGGAGTGCTGAAGCAATCCGGATTTACACTTCAGGCTATTCCCGAAGACCTGGGTGGAATAGGCTTCGATTTTTACCAGGTCCATTGTCAGCTCACACAACTTACTAAATCCAACGGACAAGCCGCATTGGCCCTGGCTAGTCACTTGTACTGGACTGGTATTGCTAGTGAATTATGGTATTCAAAAGACTATTCCTTGCAATGGTTGCTGCGCGAAGCTAGCGAAGGAGAGTATTTTGCAGTATCCGGTGGGTTTGAATCGGTAGCGTTGTCTCTTGAGTTACCTGGACTTACAGTAGAGCCGGTTGATTGTGGGTATTGTTTTAGTGGCGAAGTCGACCTGACGACTGTACCGCGTGGATGGACGCGTTTGGGGTTGTCTGGACGGCAATTGACCGGGAGTGAAAATCAGCAGTTGGTGAGTGGTTTTTTACCACGCGAGGCTGTCCAGTCTGCAATGCTTGGTCGTAGCACATTATCAAGTGTGGATGGAAAATTAACCAGCCTGATTTTGGATGCCATATATGTGCCGGACAGATATATTTTATGTAGTATGGATCACAATCAGAAAACTTGCGAAGCAATCCAGCAGGCGAGTTTGGTTTGGAAAAACATTGTTAAACTGGATAATATTTTAAAAGCGGAGAAATCTAATGCCAACATTTATTATAGAACGAAAATTTGCTGAGCAAATTACGCTTGACTCAAACAACGAGGTAATTCTGAAAGCCAATGAAACCGCGGGAGTTAGATGGCTTTATTCCTTTCTGTCTCTGGATAAGAAAAAGACCTACTGTCTGTATGAAGCACCGAATGCTGAGGCAGTAATGGAGGCTGCGCGGTTGGCGAACTTGCCTGCTAACACAGTTACTCAGGTAGATTTACCCGTTGGACCAGCAATGGCTCCAGCGGCTTAGTCGGATATACATCAGATGGAACGACGACTGGCAGCTATTTTAGCCGCAGATGTGGCCAACTATTCACTCTATATGAGTGCCGACGAGGGAGCGACATACACTGCTCTCAAATCAGCACTTGGAGAAATTGTTGATGTCAACATAGCTGAGTATGAGGGACGAATAGTCAAACATACCGGGGACGGGTTTCTGGCCGAATTCCCTACTGTTTTGTCGGGCGTTGAATGTGCGGTGAAAATTCAGCAGTGCATGTTAGAGGCCGATTATCGTGTCGCCGGAAATCAACGATTCCAGTTTCGTATTGGCGTTCATTTAGGTGATGTAATAGTCGACAACGAGGATATTTTTGGCGACGGGGTTAATATTGCAGCACGCCTGGAGGGAATAGCCATTCCAGGCAGTGTGTTCATTTCGTCGGATGTCTATCGGCAGGTTCTTAATAAACCTGGGTTTAACTACATTGATCACGGGGTTAAATCTGTTAAGAATATCCCCAACCCGATACAAGTGTACTCTGTAGATCGTGGCGAACCTGGTCGTGTAGGTGAAACAACAATGTCGGCTGGTTCGGATTCTGTCCGAGACACCAGGCTGGATGAGTTACTCGATACGGTAAATAGTCCCATCCCATCTCAGCCAGGTCTGGTTGTAGGTCGGGAAAATGAGCTATCTGTCTTAACCGAAGCATTTGTGGAAGCAAGATCTGGTCAGGGCAACGCGATATTGTTACAGGGTGAGCCAGGCATTGGTAAATCCTGCTTAATCTGGAAGTTTTGTGAACAAGCACAGCAGGCTGGGGCACTAGTTGCCTTCGGACAATGCCACGAAACCTTGGGGTCACCGCCATTTTGGGCCTGGTTGCAAATTTTGAAAACCCTGCATATCTCAGCGAATTCCCAGGAACTCTCCTCGGCTAATTTGCTGGAAAGTCTTGTAACGATTCAGGTAGAGCAGCAATCTACCGGTCACTCTACCTTTGCTA
>JBLHGU010000332.1:0-4402 GCA_047615875.1 Parasphingorhabdus sp. | reverse complement strand
AATTGCTAGATTCCAAGGTCAGTAAGATGAATCAGAGCCTGTTGATCAACTTTTCGGATCCCATAGTGCGTTTCCCTCGGCTTCTTTTTCTATTAACATAGGCTTTATGCTTCCTATACAGATTTTGCTATTGTCATGGATTTATACTCGCGCCGCATTGTCGGTTGGCACATGGAAAAACGCATGACACAAGACTTGATTAGTAAGGCATTGATGAAAGCGGTTAACCTGCGGTGACCACCGAAAGGCTTGGTATTTCACAGTGATCGAGGTTCACAATACACGAGTCAGTATTTTCGAAAATTACTGGATGCTCATGGCATAAGGTCATCAATGGGTGATGTGGGTGCCTGCTGGGATAATGCGGTTGTGGAACGCTTTTTTGGTAGCTTGAAACGCGACTGGATATTTAAAGTGCATCAGCCAACACGGACTCATATGAAGCAAGATATCGCCGCGTATCTGAAATATTACAACCTTGATCGGTTACATACATCGAATGGAGATATGTCACCTATTAACTATGAAAATTCTCAAATTAATGTGTCCAGTTTGGGTTGACCAGAAAATCCATTGGTGGTTGTATTAACGTCAACACTGCCTTTAAGAAGAAACAGTATTGAGCCCCCAATCCGTTTCAACATTCCACCACACAAAACCTGGTGTGCTAGAATCGCAGCGCCGAAAAGCCTAACTCACTAACTGAATTGACTGCTACACCTCCGAACGATCCTTGTGAAATTGCCAGGAGAATCGTAATCTTGCTTCCTAACGCGATTTCAGCGCGAAACATGATAGACACACCGGTTTTGAAAGAATTAAGTCGGCGTGATTGCTCAATTGTATTCCTGTCCAATCTTGATACGCATAAGGCAGGTATCGAGTCTCTTGGTAATCCTTTGCTGAGATGGGCGAAAATGGATTTGCCAACCGGGATTCGTTCACGACACAGGCAGGTTTTGCATCGAGTTAAACACAAGGTTCTACTCCATCTACACGCAGAATTCGGTAACCTGGTGTATCGGTTCAATGAGATGCACGGTTTCCGTGCACATCACCAGAAGAAAAAACTACCATTGCGAATGCGTGAGCGAGAAGCGCTGTCAGGAAACTATCTGGAAGTTGGTTTGGGAAAACCTTTTCCCGAATCGAAATTTCTGCAGCGCCTGTTAACCAGATTCTATTATGGGAAGTTTTGGTCTGTTGCTAGAGAGGTGACCGAGTTCTTCGATCAATTCAAGCCAGACCTTTTGGTGTTGGGACATTGTCAACACATTACTATTGCTGATTATGTTCGAGTGGCACGACGTCGCCGAATACCAATGACAGGGATCATAGCCAGTTGGGATCAACCAACAACCAAGGGGCCTTTGCCGATTTCTGTATCTCACTATTTAGTGCAAAATGCCAGCATGGTTGAACAGCTGGAAAAGTACCACGATATTCCCCAAAACCGAATCACTATAACTGGCTGGCCACAAATGGATGGCTACGCTGAAGATATTCACTATGATCGAAATGAATGGCTGAATAGCCTGGGTTTCGAGGGTGATATCCGATATGCATTATTTGCAGCTAATACTCCACGGCTTGGGCAACACGAAATTGCTATCATTCAACATATTGTTGAGCAGATGACACAAAATAGTTATGGAAAACATTGTGCACTAATTATCAGGCCGCACCCTGGTGATCGAGAGGTCATGGAGCGTTTTTCCGGTTTTGAAAAATTCAAAAATGTGATCCTGGATCATGACGATTTGAACAATCTTCACAGGCTGCACCATCTCCTTCACTTTGCAAATATAACTTTGGCTTCAGGCGGTACGTTCGCATTGGATTCTATTGCCCATGATACCCCTACGATTGGGCTGGCGCTTAGCGAGGACGAAAGTATCATCGATCGTGTTAGACAAAACTACACCTCGGATCACTATAGGGAGTTAGTTGAGACGGGTGCGATTTCGTTATGCAGAGATTTTGCGGACCTGGATCAATCCCTTGCCCGATATTTACAGCGGGATATTGTTGATTCGGCAGAATTGCAGCGTGCAAAAAGACAGTTTCTAACTCCCTACGATGGCAAGGCTTCTAGCAGAATTGTTGATACAATATTTAAGGGGGTGGCCAAAGTATGAAAGTAGTGGTCGCCAACCAGCTCGTGCCAGGCTCACTATGGGCACATGATATTAATGTGATCAGGATGGCTTATGGGTTTGCTCAAACAGGGAACGAAACCACTTTAATCTGTTTGAGTGTGTCTGGAAAAACTATAGCGCAGTCGAAGAAACTTGCAGAGTCATTATATGGTCACCATCCAAACCTTACCTGGCATTTCGTGGGGTCATGGTGGAACAGCCGACTATTTCATCGTAGCGCACGGGCTTTTAGTAATGCGGCTTTGCGTTTAATTCAGAAGCAACAACCAGAGTTTATCTATGCCAGAGATTACTTACTTCCAGGTATGACTACCCGTTCCGGTTTTTCAACAGTAGTTGAAAGCCATGCGCATCCCACCACAGATAGCCCCGAGTTTCGCCAACTGATTAAAGATAGTGCACACGAGAATCTCAAGTCGTGGGTTACGATCTCTGAAAGCCTTGGTGAGCCCTATGTGCAAATGGGTGTTCCACAGAATAAAATCATGATTTTGCCGGATGCTGTTGATCTAGACTTGTTCACTCGACCAAAGATACTTCCTAAAAAACCATTTCCAAAATCTTCAAAGATCAATGTTGTTTATACTGGGCATTTATATGACTATAAGGGCATTCCCACAATACTCGGCGCGGCTAAGTTGCTTAATGAAGTGCATTTTCATCTGGTAGGTGGGTGGCCGGAAGATATCCAACGCCATTGTGAGGTTGTTGAAAGTTCTGGCCTAAAGAATGTTACCCTGCATGGGCGTAAACAGCACAATCAAATTCCTACCTGGTTATGGCATGCAGACCTGCTATTGTTACCACCATCAGAAAATCATCCAAGTGCCGCATGGACCAGTCCGATGAAATTGGCCGAGTACTTGGCATCTGCGACACCGGTTATCTCCAGTGATATTCCAGCGCTGCGCCGATGGTTAACCGATGAGGAAACTTTGTTCGTTACTCCAGACGATGCCCAGGCTTTGGCTGACGGAGTTCTAAAGTTGCTGGCTGACCCACTCAGGAGGTCCAGTATGATTGAGCTGGGTTTAACAAAAGCGGTTGAGATGTCGTTCAAGAATCGGGCGTACAGAATTTTAAAGGGTCCTGACACACAGTGAATTCTACGAAGATTGAGCACATATTGAAGCAGGCAGACATAGCCGTACTAATTCACCCCTGGGCATCTAAGTCATGAGCGGATTATCAGCAGTATTAGGCAAACTGTTGGGTATTGTCACTAAACCTATATCACCAGTTCTACTTGCACGTATTTCGCAATTCATCTTATCCTCGATCTTACAATCGAGAAGTGCAGAGGACGGTTTGAAATTTCTACTTGAGACAGAACGACATCTTTACTTTTTAACCGGTTCCAAAGCAGGTGAATATGGCAGTGGGTTACACCCCAAGCACAGGCTTACCGGTTATCACGACTTTTTTGTGAATCTTCTAAACAGTGGGGATAGGGTTCTGGATGTTGGTTGTGGTGTTGGCGCATTGGCCAGCGATATGGCTAAAACTGGTGCAATCGTAACGGGAATTGATTTCAGTAAGAAAAGTATTAATATTGCCAACACAAAATACAATCAGGAAAACCTGAATTTCATTTGTGGCGATGCTCTAAAAGACTTACCAGATGCGAGTTTTAACACTATTGTAATGTCGAATGTACTTGAGCATATTGAGTATCGAGTGATATTCCTAAAAAGTATTATCGAGCATATTCAACCGGATCGATTCCTGATTCGTGTGCCAATGTTTGAACGGGATTGGCGAGTGCCGGTAATGAAAGAAGTAGGTGTTGACTATCGGCTAGATGATACGCACTACATTGAATTCACGAAAGAAGAGTTCCGTACCGAAATAAAACAAGCTGGATTAAGATTTGTATCGGAAGAGTATATTTGGGGAGAGATCTGGTGTGAACTGGAGCAGGTTAAGAATTAGCCGTAATGTTTCGCAATAAGAAGTATAGGAAGTAAAAAGCGTATGTTAATGGAAGACGAGGGGGAATGAACAGTCTGTTTGCAGCCGAAAAGTTAATGCATTCGACTCGATTTATCCTCGGGCTCTGGAAATTCGGCCATTTCTTCTGGTTAATTGACTGCTCATGTCGTTCACGCCACATTGAAGGCGAATACACCCCTGCAGTCTTATTAAATCAGACCGCAATCCATTGCTATTAGTCAGTGAACGAGATCGAGCTGCGGTGGGGCGCGACTCTCGGGTAACTGGATCGCATCCTAGTATTCCCCCTT
>JBLHGU010000331.1:0-4412 GCA_047615875.1 Parasphingorhabdus sp. | reverse complement strand
TCTCGTCTCTGGCTTGCCCGATGATATACGTCAAAGGCACGGGCGCATTTACGATCAAGCTATCAAAAAAGCCAAACAGCTGGGTTGGAACCCAGAACTGGCAGACGATGATTAATCCGTGGTTATGTTCTAAACCCAAATAGGTCAGCTAATTCAGATCGACGGCAAATTGGCGTAAAGTTTCCATAGGCACGATATCCAGTGCACGCTTGTGGGTGCGAGTCAGGAAAACCCTCGGTGCCATGCTTTGCTCATAGGCCTCCAACCAGCGTGCCGCGCACAAGCACCATCGATCCCCTGCTTTCAGTCCAGGAAACCCATAGTCTGGCATCGGCGTTGATAAATCATTACCGCGGAATCGGGAATATTCCAGAAATTCACTACTAACCTCAATACATACGGTATGAGACCCAACATCTTCAGCGCCGGTATTACAACATCCATCGCGGAAAAATCCTGTCACAGGGTTCTCGTTACAGGAATCCAGTGGTTCGCCGAATACGTTTACGGATTCAAATTGTTCGTCATTACTCATTTCGGTCTCAGATGCTCACGATTAGGATTTGCTAGAGGATTCTAAACTAAACAGATACTAGATTGGTTAGAAAACCAATTAGAACCTATTTGATTATTAGTAACGCCATTAAAACACATCCTTTTGATCCCTAGTTGTTGTCCGATACAAACAAGTTGGATTGCAGAGCTAGATTGGCTTGACAGCGATCCACTTTTTCTGCAACTATTCCCTATGGAGCAATAATTATGAAAGCAACGCAACTAAAATCTTTAAAACCATCCAAGGCCCTGAAAAAGCGGGTCGATTTTGTCGCGCATTTCGCTGGGTAATTCACAGGTTCCAGAACACATCCAAAACCCCCGGCGAACCAATCAGCGCCGGGGGTTTTTTCATTGGCAGAGGAAAAATAATGTTTAAAGGTTCTTACGTAGCAACAATAACGCCGTTTGATGGCGATCAGATAGATGAGGATGCCATTGAAAGAATGGTTCGTCGACACATTGAACTTGGCACCCATGGGTTGGTTCCGACGGGAACCACTGGAGAATCGCCAACCTTAAGTCACGATGAACACAAACGTGTTATTGAGCTAACCATTAAGGCTGCGGAAAAACGCATCCCGGTTATTGCAGGCGCTGGCTCCAATAATACGGTGGAAGCCATTGATCTAAGCAAACACGCCGGGGCCGCAGGTGCAGACGGCTTGCTACATGTTGCCGGTTATTACAATAAGCCCAATCAGGAAGGTATGTATCAGCATTTTAAAACCGTACACGATGCCTGCGATCTGCCTATAATTCTTTACAATATTCCACCACGATGCATAGTCGGACTCGATGTCGACACCATGGTCCGACTAGCAGAACTACCGCGTATTGTTGGTATAAAGGATGCTACCGCTGACTTAAGCCGACCCGGTAGTGAAAGAATCCGTATCAGTAAGGAATTTAGCTGGTTGTCCGGGGAAGATGCAACCGCGGTGGCCTACAATGCCAGTGGTGGCAATGGCTGTATTTCGGTTACTGCCAATATCGCACCCGGTCATTGTTCGAAAATGCAAAGTGCTTGCCTTGCTGGAGATTATGCAACTGCACTGAATTATCAGGATCAGCTGATGCCACTCCACGAGGCACTTTTTACAGAACCTAGTCCAGCTGGAGCAAAATATGCTGCATCGCTGTTGGGTCTGTGTAGCGACAGTTGTAGATTACCTATTGTCCCTTTGCAGGATGCTACAAAGAAAAAAATCCAGTCTGCTATGCAATCACTGGATTTAATCTAGGCAAACTCTGATTGATTTAGCGTTAGCATCGGTGCTAGGGACGCTCCGACATTTTCGATCACAGTTATCTCAGCAAGCTGGTGGTCTATTTAAATTCCGCCACCAGCGGAAAATGATCGCTTAGATCCTGCTTGTTAACCGGCAAAGAGTAATCCACTTGTCTGGAATCATCAGTAGAACCCTTTATTGCCAGTTTGCGTCTCACTTCTACTTTCTTTAGTCGTTTCCATAAGTCGGGGGAGAGAAGTATGCGGTCAAGCTCTCGGCCGCTGACGTGAGTTTGACGTTGTGAGAGTTTTTTATGGCTGTCAAGAAGATCATCTTTTGATGTAGCAGTATGTAACCCTCGAATTGTGCCCATATCACCGGATTGACTGGTTTGATCGAGTTTTTGCTTAGTATTAAAATCTCCCATTACAAGCAAGCCCTTGTTATCAAGTTTTGATAACCACCCGTGCAGGGTTCTGGCTTGTTGAAGACGCTTTTTTTTATCCGTAATGAGATGCACTATAACTACAGAGTAGCTTTGACCATCACGACTTAAGTCGACACGCAGGTGCTTGGATAAATTGCGTCCGTCTTGTTGCGCATTTCGATCGAAACGGAAACGCGAAGGTTTGTAAGTCCAGCCTTCGCGAACCAACAATCCAACATCCTGTCCGGTATGAGTATCAGTACCTTCTACAAATGCATAACGATAGGATTGCCCAAACTCGGCCCTAAGTGCACCGGCTAAAGCCTTTAATACATGCCGACCTTCAATTTCCTGCAAGGCTAGAAAGTCTACATCCAGTTCGTTAATCGCCACAGCAAACGTTTTAATCCGCTGCCAATACTCTGCTTTATTTGGAGCACTCATCTGGCGCTCCAAAGTTACACCGGTTTTCGACGGTTTGTGATCATATAACCACTCGGCATTCCAGGTTCCTACACGCAGGCCGTCCGCATTACCCAGCGAACTTAGTAATGTCAAAAATAGCGTTAGAGAGAGTATTTTTGACATATTATTTAACCTGTTGGTGCAAGGAAGAAATTATTTCTCCATTTTATCCAATCTAAGACTTGCATAGCTACCGGGAGCGGCCTCAATCACCTCCAGGCCGCCAGAACCAGTTGGTCTGGCTGCAACTGCAGCGCCAGCATGGCGTTTAATCCACCGACTCCAGTCAGCCCACCAGCTACCATCGTTCTTTTTCGCGCTGTTCATCCAGTCATCAGCGGTTTCAGCAAGTTTTCCAGTCCGAGTCCAGTAGCCATATTTACTGGAATCAACAGGATTTATTACACCAGCTATATGACCGGAGCCACCGACAACAAATTTAACCGAGCCACTGAATAATCTAGCCCCCAGATAAGTGGTCTTCCATGGCGCGATATGATCTTCATTTGCAGACAGGAAATAGGCTGGTGTATCAATTGTACTCACATCTATTGGAACACCATTTAACACCATACCGCCTGGCTCCTTAAACTTGTTCTCGAGATACATGTTGCGTAGATATTCCTTGTGCATGCGCGCAGGCATACGGGTGGAATCCGAATTCCAGTAAAGTAAATCGAATGCCTTAGGCTCGTGGCCCATCAGATAATTACTGATAACAAAGGACCAGATTAGATCATTGGCCTTCAACATATTAAAGGCTGAGGCCATATCTGAACCTTCCAGATAACCCTTCTCATCCATTTTCTTCTCAAGAGACGCCAGTTGCATCTCATCGATGTAGACCGCCAGGTCCCCTGGTTCAGAAAAATCTATCATCGAGGTAAAGAAAGTGGCAGATTTAATCCTCTCATCGCCAATCGCCTTGTTATATGCCAGCAACGCTGCTAACAATGTGCCTCCAAGACAATAGCCCACGATATTGATCGAATCTTCACCAGTGGCTAGCTCGATAGCGTCCAGTGCTGCTACGGGCCCTTTCAGCAAATAGTCTTCGAAGCCCTGATCAGAAAGGGATTCATCGGGATTAACCCAGGAAACGACAAACACGGTGTGACCTTCGCTAACCAGCCATCGAATAAGCGAGTTTTCTGGCTGCAAATCCAGAATGTAATATTTATTAATCCACGGCGGCATGATCAGGATTGGTCGCTTATGAACTTTCCCGGTAGTCGGTCGATATTGTATGAGCTGCATCAACTCATTCTGAAACACAACATCACCCGGCGTGGTGGCGACATTTTTGCCCAATTCGAAAGCATCTGTATCAGTCATACTGATGCGTAGCTTGCCATCACCTTTCTTTAAGTCTTCTACCAGATTACTAATTCCATCGACTAAATTCTGACCACCGGTTTCCATAGTTTTATCGATAACATCAGGATTGGTCATGGCGAAGTTAGATGGTGACATGGCATCGACATACTGACGGGTATAGAAACGCAGCTGATGCGCACGTTTGTCATCCAAGCCTTGAACAGCTCCTACGGATTCCTCTAGATATCGCGAAGTAAGCAGATAGGATTGCTTAATAAAATCGAAAACCGATCCATCATTCCATTTTTCCGACCGAAATCTGCGGTCACCTTTGACAGGGTTTATCACCGACGCAGCTGAATCATTAGCAACGCCTGAAGATGCCCACAATTTAAGGGTATCCTGCCACAGTTTCA
>JBLHGU010000330.1:0-4424 GCA_047615875.1 Parasphingorhabdus sp. | reverse complement strand
AACATAATTAACGGCGCTCTGTTTCTTGGCAATAGGGTATCGTTATCAACAATCGCTGCCGGGTTGATTGGCATTACTGGAATTGTGCTGGTTTTTCTACCGGATTTTCATCGACTCAACTCATTCGGCATAGTTCTGTGTGCAATTGGCACGTTACTAGCTTCTTTTGGCAACATTATTTCAGCATCCAGTCAGAGGCGTAAGCTACCCGTTATTCAGACCAATGCCTGGGGTATGACTTATGGTGCATTATTTCTAACACTATCGGTCCTATGGCTTGATCTGCCCATACGATTCGAATTTACAACGGTGTACATCGGCTCGCTGGTTTATCTGGCACTATTTGGTTCCGTCCTCGCCTTTGGAAGTTATTTAACTCTTATTGGTCGTGTTGGTCCTGAGCGCGCAGCCTACGCAACTGTACTGTTTCCCATAGTAGCCTTGATAATTTCTACCTTCCTTGAGGATTATGTGTGGACGCTAACGGCATTTTTTGGAGTGATCCTGGTTTTGATAGGAAATCTGCTGATTACCAGTCAAAAACTGTTCGCCAGGCACTAAGTGTTACAGATCAGGTTAATGGAAACTTTGCTTTTTACGAATCAACCAGGTAATTAGTAATAGTGCAAAAATAACTGCCGGTATGGCTGCCTGGTTCAAGATTGTCCAACCAAAAGACAGACTCAAATAACCTGATGACAGGGCAGTAAAGGTTACAGTGGTAGAAACGATAAAGTCGTTAAGCCCCTGAGCCTTAGCCTTTTCCCGTAAGGTATAGGCTTCGGTTAGCAACGTAGTGCCACCAATGAAGAGAAAATTCCAGCCCAAACCAAGAAAAACCAAAGCGGAAATAAAATGGACATAGGTAATGCCATGCAGATTTATCGCGATTGCAGCCAATAGCAGAACGCCGCCAATAAACATAATTCTTAGCACACCGTAGCGCTCAATAAGGCGGCCTGTAAAAAATGATGGAGCAAACATACCAACGATATGCCACTGCACCACATTGGCAGTTTGAAAGAATTCGAAACCACAGGCCTGCATGGCTAATGGTGTTGCGGACATAACCAGATTCATTACGCCATAACCTACCAGAGCACCAATTGCCGCCACAAAAAATACCGGTTGCCTGACAATTTCAGATAACTTTCGTCCACCGCTTTTTTGTTCTTCTGCAGAAGGTGCCGGAATCGTGGAAAAAGAAATTAGAACTAGCGACAACAGATAGACTACCAACAAAGCCGCATAACTACCGGCAAATTCTGCCTCGCCAAAATTTCGGGTTGCATTGGCCAAATTGGGGCCGATAAACGCGGCTAGCACCCCTCCAGCAAGTACATAAGATATAGCGCGCGCCTTGAATTCCTTAGTCGCCACATCAGCGGCTGCGAAACGATAGAAACCACCCACACCATTGGAGCAACCCATTAATAAGGACCCTAGACAAAACCCGTAGAAGCTACCGCTAAATATGGAACTGGCACAAATTGCCGCACCAAACAGGGCCAGAATCAACCCAAATTGAAATCCTGCACGACGACCTATTTTCTTCATCAACATCGATGCGCCAAATGACGACAACATCATGCCTAAAAATTGCAGTGCCAGTGGCAGTGTTGTTAACAGAGGCTCTGGCGTTAAACGAGCACCTACTAATGCCGAAGTCGCAAGTAAAGTCGATGTACCCGTCAGCATCAGCGCCTGGCATAGTGAAAGAATCAATACATTCTTCTTCATTTCTGCCGAGGCCAATTGATTTATCATAGTTGTTTTAAAGAAAGGGGTTGTTACGGTAGCAATAAAAAAACCAGGGCGTTAACCCCGGCTTTCTTGAGTCCTGATTTAGTTAGATGATTGTATCAGCTCACATATTACGACGATACTTACCCCCCACTTCGAATAAAGCCTGGGTAATCTGGCCTAATGAACAACTTCGCACAGTGTTCATTAGTTCAGCAAAAACATTTCCATTCTGTACCGCAACCAACTTAAGGGATTGAAGCGCCTGTTCGGATTGATCAATATGCCTGCAATGAAAATCTCGCAACCTTTCAATCTGACTTTGTTTCTCTGCTTCAGTTCCACGCGCAAGCTCGGGCTCAGAAGAATTCCCCGGCTCCTCGTTGAGAAAGGTATTCACTCCAATAATCGGATAGCTACCATCATGCTTACGATGCTCATAATACATAGACTCCTCCTGAATCTTGCCACGTTGGTAGCCTGTTTCCATGGCACCCAAAACGCCACCACGTTCTGAAATATTATCAAACTCCTTCAGTATCGCCTGTTCTACTAGATTCGTCAGCTCTTCAATAATAAAACTTCCCTGACTGGGGTTCTGATTCTTGGCGAGGCCCCATTCTTCGTTAATAATCTTTTGAATGGCTATAGCACGTCTTACCGAATCCTCTGTTGGTGTTGTTATTGCTTCATCATGAGCATTGGTATGCAGGCTGTTACAGTTATCGTAAATCGCAATCAATGCCTGCAATGTCGTGCGTATATCATTGAATGCCATTTCCTGAGCATGCAGACTTCGACCTGATGTCTGAATATGATATTTAAGCTTTTGGCTACGCTCTGATGCACCATATCGATCTCGCATGGCAATAGCCCAAACTCGTCTAGCCACTCTTCCCAACACGCTATATTCAGGATCCATGCCGTTAGAGAAAAAGAATGACAGATTTGGCGCAAAGTCATCTACTTTCATTCCTCGCGCTAAATAAGATTCTACATAGGTAAAACCGTTAGCAAGGGTAAACGCCAACTGGCTTATCGGGTTAGCACCGGCCTCCGCTATGTGATAACCGGAAATAGAAACCGAGTAAAAATTACGCACCGAGTTATCTATAAAATAAGCCTGAATATCACCCATAACTTTCAAGCTAAATTCAGTGGAAAAAAGGCAAGTGTTCTGCCCTTGATCTTCTTTAAGAATATCGGCCTGAACTGTTCCACGCACACTACTCAGAGCAAGCGATCGAATACCATTAGATTCATCAATAGTTAGACTACGCCCTTTACTCGCAACAAAGTTATCAAGCTGCTGATCAATAACTGTGTTTAAAAACATCGCCAGAATTGTCGGCGCTGGACCATTTATAGTCATTGATACTGAAGTGGTCGGACTACACAAGTCAAAACCACGATATAGTTCACGCATATCATCAAGAGTTGCTATGGAAACTCCGGATGTCCCAACCTTACCGTATATGTCAGGTCGTAAATCTGGGTCAGCGCCATAAAGAGTAACTGAATCAAAGGCTGTTGAAAGACGCTTGGCAGGAAAATTCTCTGAAAGAAATTTAAAACGGCGGTTGGTACGAAAACAATCCCCTTCACCAGCGAACATTCTGGTTGGATCTTCGCCTTCACGCTTGAAGGGAAAAACACCGGCGGTAAACGGAAAATAACCTGGGAGGTTTTCTCTGCGCAACCAGGATAACAAGTCACCCTGATCACGAAAACGTGGTAAAGCCACTTTGGGAATGCGTGTTCCACACAGGCTTACATAGGTCAGCGGAACCTTTACTTCTTTATCACGGACTGAGTAAATCAACTCATCTGCAGAATAGCGCCGCTCAATTACAGGCCAGCCCTGCAATAGACGTTCAGAATCAGAATCAAGCTGCTGATTTGCTACCTCTGTTAGTTGCAGCAATTTTTCTAGATGAGTGTCTTCAAAAAGCTCGGCAACCTCCTGTAATTGCTGCAAACGGTGGGCAGCATCCGCAGACCGCTCTGTATCGATATGATAGGTTTGTACAGTGTGAGCAATTTCTGCTAAATAGCGCTGTCTAGAGTTGGGCAGGATAGCTCCGGTCTCGCCTCGTTCATGATTGAATTGATCGACATGACAAGGCGACGTCGGCAAGCCATGATTGATTAGCTCATCACGCAAAGCCATGTATAACGAAGTCACACCAATGTCATTAAAGTGTGACGCTGTGGTTGGATATACAGGCATATTTTCGGTAGGTTCAGAGAATGCTTCTTTATTGCGCTGCACCTGTTTGCGAACATCTCGCACCGCATCTTCAGCACCTTTGCGATCGGCTTTATTAATCGCAACGAAATTGGCGAAATCAAGCATATCAATTTTTTCAAGCTGACTTGCTGCACCAAATTCAGGGGTCATCACATACAGAGATTGATCGACGTGCTGACTAATTTCGGCATCTCCCTGGCCAATTCCCGGTGTCTCAACAATAGCCAAATCAAAACCGGCTAAATTCAGTAGTTGGAGAATTTTATCTACAGCAGGGGGCACTTCACTAACAGAGTTTCTGGTGGCAAGAGAACGAAGAAAAATCTCATCGCAATCTATCCCATTCATACGAATTCGGTCACCAAGCAATGCACCACCGGTACGCCTTCGCGACGGATCGACTGCCAATAAAGCGATGCGCAATTTATTG
>JBLHGU010000329.1:0-4458 GCA_047615875.1 Parasphingorhabdus sp. | reverse complement strand
CCGGCGGCTTTACAAGCCGGCGCTGTTTTGAAGACCGGTGCTCGAGTGTCACGCATTCTTTTAAATAATAAGGGTCTCGCAAATGGTGCTTTATATGAAGATCGTGACGGCAATACCCATAAGATAGAGGCCGAAGTCGTAATTCTGGCCGGCCATGCTATCGGTTCTACACGGTTACTTTTAAAATCGGCGAATACCCAGTTTCCCGATGGTTTGGCCAATTCATCTGGTCAAGTTGGTCGTAATCTGATGATGCATCCGCTAGCTCGTGTGGTCGGGTTATTTGACGAGGACATGACCAGTTGGCAAGGGCATTGGGGACAGAGCATTTACTCTATGGAATTTGCCGAAACTCGCCCTGAACACGATTTTGTGCGCGGTGGAAAATGGAACCTGGCACCCACTGGCGGCCCACTCACGGCAGCGACTTACCCAACTGATGGCGAGCCCGTGTTTGGTGAAGCGTTACATCACCGAGTAAGCGATTGGCTTGGACGTTCGGCACTTTGGGGCATAACTGCTGAAGACCTACCCGAGGCTCATAATCGTTTGTTGCTTGATAAACATGAACGTGATGAAGATGGTGATGGCCTGCCGAGACTTGTTTATAAGACGTCAGCAAATAGTCATCGTATGTTGAAATTTATGCTCGAACGAGTAAAACAATCCTTCGCCGAGGCCGGTGTAACTAACACCCTGCAACAAAGCTTCGCTCCCGATGCTGGATGGCATCCATTGGGCACCTGTCGAATGGGTAAGTTACCGAATTCATCCGTAGTGAACGAGTGGAATCAGTGTCACGATATTGCTAACTTATATATCGTTGACGGAAGCACCTTTGTCACCAGTTCGTCAGTTAACCCTGCGGCAACGATTGCAGCTCTGGCTCGTCGCGCTGTGGATAAGATTATAGTAGAACGTGGATCCATTCAGAGAGCAGTACTATGACAACCATACTGGATAGTGCTCAACGACAGCTATTTGCTGAGCTGGCGAATGTAATACTGCCAGGTGGTAGCGGACAACCTGCCGCAAGAGATATCGACATCGCCAATCAACCACTTGATTCAACTCTGCGCTCTCGCCCTGACCTTGAACCAGTTCTTATCGCCCGGTTACAAAACTACTATAAGGCTAAGTCTGTGGGCGCCGAGGAATACATTCTATCTCTTGAAGAAGCGGAACTGCGCCAATTAATGTTGATCGTATGCGCCACTTACTATATGAACCCGATTGTTAAACAAAGTATCGGCTACAACGGCCAACAAGCAATCCCCCTCGGTCGAGGTGGTTTTGGCGCGGAGGAGCTTGTTATGGAGATGATGGAAAAACCTAAAATATTTCGTCGTGCAAATGACTAAGAAAGGTATACCAACTTAACTGTTCGCAAACATTGCACGATCGAAATAGGTGATTTTTTCTACAAACACCCCTTCGTCGCGAGTTTTAACAAAAGCCATGCCGCACAATGTCGTGTTATTTAATTCCCACCATTCCCAGTCAATCAACACACCATCTTTATCCTGACGTACTTCATTAGACAGGGTCCATACGTTTGTAGAGCCACGCAGGCGGGTCCTCTTGTCCCAGCGAAGCATATATGCCGCCAATGAATTCCTGCCAACTGGAGTCGCCTCAGCTGGGTCTTCAAATATAAAATCTTGCGTAGTGGACGCGAACAGTTTTGATGAATCCAGTTCGTACCAACCTTCAATATATAGTGCACGTTGAGCAATTCTGTCTGACATAGAAATAAACCTGGTTTGCAGAAATAATATTCCATCGAGCATCCACGCATAATTTACCAGGTAATAGCTGGCCTTTGTCCGGATAGATGACTAACAGTATCTTGCCTATCGCCGTAGCAGGTTATTTTGAGTTACCATGCTAAATCCGAAGTCATCCTACTGTAAATTATGACCTATCCATATAATTTAGGCACTCATCAAGTTCACATCTCCTCTAGCTATTCTGAAGCTGACGTATGGTTCAGTCGAGGCTTAGTATGGCTCTACGGCTTTGACCTGGAAATGGCTGGGCGTTGCTTTAAGGAGTTAATTGGGCACGATACTAATTGCCCAATGGCTTATTGGGGCCTTGCTTACTCATCCGGCATTTACTACAACAAACCCTGGGCAAGAATGCAAAAGGACGAGCTGGTATTAAAGTTGAAACTAACTCACGATGCCTCTCGGGAAGCTTTGGCCCGAATCGGATTTTCTAACGAACTTGAGCGAATGCTGATTGAGGCTCTGACTCTACGATATCAGTCAGCAACTCCTGTTGACGAAGCCGAATATCATCGCTGGGATGATGATTATGCTGATGCCATGCGAGAAATTTATCGCGCCTTTCCGGAAAACAATGATGTAGCTGCATTATTTGCTGAAGCTTTGATGACACGCACACCCTGGGCACTTTGGGATTTACGTAGCGGTGAGCCTTCAGCAGGTGCATCGACACTTGAAGCCATCGAGGTTCTGGAAACTGCGATGGCCCGCGTAGATCAAAGCAACGTTGATCCGCATCCCGGTGTATTGCACATGTATATCCACGTGATGGAAATGTCACCATTTCCGGAGAAAGCACTTCGTGCGTGCGACAAGTTGCGAAATCTAGTTCCAGATTCCGGGCATCTATGTCATATGCCATCTCATATTGATGCTCGTTGCGGCCACTATTACGAGGCAGTCGCCACCAATAATCGCGCCATAGAAGCTGATCGCGTCTATCTAAAAAATGAAGGCGCTATGAACTTCCATACTCTGTCGCGTATCCATAATTTTCATTTGAAGATTTATGCCGCGCTATTTCTTGGACAGTTTAGTTCGGCTATGGAAGCTGCTGAAGAGCTAATTGCCACTACGCCTGAGGATCTATTGCGTGTTGAAAGCCCGGCAATGGCCGACTGGATGGAAAGTTATATCGGAATGAAAGCCCATGTATTTATCCGCTTTGGACGCTGGCAACAAATTATTGATGAACCTCTTCCTGCTGATGCCGACCTCTACCGTATGACCACCGCTGTTTGGAATTATGCAAAAACTGTCGCCCATGCAGCTCTTGGTCAACTACCCAAGGCGGAAAAACAAAGAGAGTTATTTTTTAAGTCAGTTGCAGATGTTCCAGAAACTCGCTACTTATTCAATAACTCCTGTCTGGATATATTGAAAATCGCCGAACAAATGCTTGAGGGGGAAATTGAGTATCGCAGAGCAAACTACTCCGTGGCATATCAACATTTACGCCAGGCTGTTGAGCTTGAGGACAATCTTAAATACGACGAACCCTGGGGATGGATGCAGCCTTCACGTCATGCTCTTGGGGCTTTACTGCTGGAACAGGGGCACGTCGCTGAAGCGAAGCAGGTATATATGGATGACCTGGGCCTTACTGAAACATTACCTAGCACGTCCCAACATCATGACAATCTTTGGAGTCTGCATGGGTTGGTAGAGTGTTTACAACGCGAGGGTTCTAATCAGGAGGCGTCGTTGATGCAAGCTCGCTTGAATTTAGCCGCTGCTCGGGCAGATGTTCCGATCACCGCGTCCTGTGCTTGTCGTCAAACATCGCACTGTTGTGAGTAGATTCTCGAAAGAAACTCAACATATCAGCAAGATGAAACTAATTCGACATTCTCAACAGCTTAGATACTAAAGAGGTTTTGCCTTTTTAAGCAAACCACCTATACATTAAATAACCCTATCGAAATACTTAATCTCATCGCTTGTGTATGAGATTAAGATTTTTCAATTTCGTACTATAGACCCGATTCGAGATATTGCCTCATTGGCATTACCTCTATCAAAAATCCATAACAACTTGGGGAAACCATGCATTGCGCAGGTTCCCCAAATTGATTTACTACTCTAGTCCGTTATTTATAGAGGCTGTACTTTATTAGCACATGGGCCTTTCTGGCCCTGACCTGCTTCATACTCAACCTCTTGTCCATCATTTAGGGTTGCGTAGTCGCCGCCTGACTGAATTTCTGAATGATGAACAAACAGATCTTTGCCGCCATCAGCAGGAGCAATGAAACCAAAACCTTTAGAGGAATTGAACCACTTAACTGTACCTTTACTCATAATACTTATTTCTCAATACGGTGAATATAGAATGACTATTTTCGCTATCACCAACACGAAACTAGTTTTGAATTTATGCAATGTTATCAGCTTTTAGAGTTAACTGAAGGCTTCATTAAACATTTTGCTTTACCGATCTGGCGCGCCTGGAAGGATTCGAACCTCGACCACCTGGTTCGTAGCCAGACACGCATCTTAAACATATCAGGAATATATCACACTTTCCCCCTATTCAAAGGGTTAAGTTGGAGGCAGGGATATCAAAGGTATAGGTAAGTTAATAGGGGGCATAGACAGCGAACAAGGTGCGTCAGTCACCACAAGATTTCTGGGAATACCGCACAGTGTTGAATTCTTGAGCTTGGTA
>JBLHGU010000328.1:0-4516 GCA_047615875.1 Parasphingorhabdus sp. | reverse complement strand
GTCCCATACCTTGAACACTTTGTTCACATTCGACGATGTCGACAGATTGATTTTTAAGTAAAATTTTCATGGCATGATTGCCAGTTGGAATAACAACCACTATGTGTTGAAACAGCTGACTGTAGCGCGCGATTGTAGCTAACAACATCGGCTTTCCATCTGGCATCGATTGCAACAACTTCTGACTGCCAAATCGGCTGCTAGATCCTGCTGCTAATATTAAACAGCTTTTATTCATTGCCAGCTATTGTCTGTAGAGATTGCCCACTCTTTAACGCCGTGAGTTCCGCCATGATCGATACAGCAATTTCTGCCGGTGTGCGACTTCCGATACGGAGTCCCACTGGGCCATGCAACCGATCCACTTGTTGTTGAGACAGGCCCAGAGCCAGCAGGCGTTTTCGGCGTAATGTATTGTTGCCGGTTGAACCAAGGGCTCCCACGTAAAATACATCTGAGTCCAATGCTTCCATCACTGCCAGGTCATCCAGATTAGGGTCGTGGGTCAGGGCTAGCACGGCGCTGCGTGAGTCATTGCAATAATCTTTCACCACATCATCCGGGGAACGGTCATCAAATTTCACCTCAGGAATTTGCCAATGCGGATGTAATTGCTGTCGTGGCTCGCATACCAGCACTTCGTAGTCGAGTGATAGTGCAATATCTGCCACTCTTCGTGACAACTCTCCGCCACCAATCAACAACAGGCGCCAGACTGGGCCAAAAACTTTGGTTAAGTTCTTGCCATCGAACTTGAACTCAGCATTACGATCAGCTGCACTAATAGTTACTTCTCGGTTTTCAAGATTAACACTACGGCTTAGCCGTTTTCGTTGATCCAGTTGTGTAATGATCTCCCGCAATGGCGCTGCATCAGTCAGTTTCTCAAATACAAGTTGTAACGTGCCACCACAGGTTAATCCAAATCTTAGAGCTTGATCAGAGCTAATTTTATATTGTATAACTTGCGAAGGATCGTCCTTACGCAATGTAGTTGATATTTGTTTCTCTATACAACCACCAGACACAGAACCCTGTAGTTGCCCGTCCTGTCGAACGACAGCCATAGCGCCGACTGGTCGCGGCGACGATCCCCAGGCTTTTACAAGGGTTATTAATTCAACATCATGGCCTTCTTCAAGCCACTGTGCTGCGGTCGTCAATACTTCCCTATCGCTGCTTTTCATTAATTTTAGGGTTGCTGCTAGTAAGTTATAAAGTGTCCTGATCCAGGATTTATTTTAGTCCATAGCCAAGGGAACTAAAGGGTCGCCAAAGACTAATGCCATTATTGGATTTCTACGCAATCTTAACCCCATTGGTTAGTTATTTTAGTAATGCTAACTGCTACAACAGCTTTTGTTCATCAAATTATAATTCAGCTAAGCCGCATGCTGCGGAGGTCATCCAATGCCTGAAGTCAGACTGGCTCATCTCCGAAAGGCTCCATGATCAGGAGGATTCAGAAGTTGATATCCCTGTCTAATTTCGACATTATGCACACTTAGTATCTTCAGAAAACTATTATGAAACCTCTGTATCCAGCATAACAAGAGATTGCTTGTGTTGGGACTACTTATATAACTATTGGGTGAACAGATGAATGATCCACTTTTCCAAACTGTAATCAGGCAACGCAGGAGTGTCAGAAAATTTGAAAAAGGTCGACAGGTGGATCGAGAGGCACTGGAGAGAATCGTCGATTGTGGTCGATGGGCGCCCTCAGGTGCTAATGCCCAGTGCTTCGATTTTATTGTGGTCGAAGAGGAGGCGCTTCGCGAAAAGGTTATGTCAGTATTTTTGCGTCAAGCTCAAAGACTGGTAGATCATGCTAAGGGATTTCCGGCGGTACAGAAAACCTATCTAAGCAACACAGTGGCGATAATAATCGTACTCGGCGACCCGCGCTGGAAAGTCTGTTTTCCACAGTCAACAACTGCGGAACTGGAGCAGGAATATGCTAATAACAATGAAGCAATTTTCCTTTGTTCCGTGGGTGCTGCCATCCAGAATATCCAACTCGGCGTTAGCGCAGAAGGTTTAACTTCAGCCTGGTTGTCTGGGGGTGGAGAAGATGCAACCAATGCAGAGCTTAGTGAATTACTTGGCTATCCGGACTGGATGGCAGCCTATGGCACGATTCCCATTGGTTATCCAGCGGTTACCCAGAATCGACGCTATAGGCGACCTTTGAGCCAATGCCTGCACTGGAATGGTTATCAGGCCAATCAGTATCGAACTCATGAGCAGGTGGATTTCTATGAAAGCACACTGCGTCCTTTCGTGATGTATCGTGACGAGGAGAATATTCAAAGCTGGAAGGATCGGAAAGAAAAGCTGGGGGAATGGGATGAGTCATTTACCGGTCAGAATGCCAATCCGGGTGGAGAATTGCAGGGTTACGCAGACTTTTCCAAACCCAGAACAACGGGCAGAGCTACGCGACGCAGACAGAAGGAATAGTTTGCTCGATCATTGACGTGTCAGCTCGCCTGGGCTACCTTCGCGCCTGACTGATATTTTGCCCGGTTTTTAACCGATCCTGGCGGACATATCTTCCATCAACATTTTCCTGCTCTGATTTTTCTCGTGACTAAAAATATATTCCCATTGCAAGGCATTATAGGCATTGTTGGCAATCATCCAAATGAAGTGGATCTGGCGGTTGACTGCAATCTAAAGTGTGTCGAGGTGCGCTCTGACTTGCTGATTAATGCCGGTTTTAGTGTCGATCAGGTGCTGGAGATTGTTGCATCTGCGCGTCAGAAAGAACTGGGTTGCCTGGTCACCCACAGACGGGTTGATCATGGCGGTAAGTTTTCCGGATCCGAGCAAGATCGTGTAGATTTTTGTTTGCGGGCAGTAGCAGCCGGCGCGCAAATTATTGATGCAGAGTGGGATAGCGAAAGTGGTGAAAAACTGATTGCTGAAGGTGTACCTACAATTCTTAGTTACCATGATTTCCACGGCATGACTGAAGCAGCGGAGCTTCAACACATCACGGATATTATGTTGGCCAAACAACCTGCCGCACTAAAGGTTGTGCCCACTGCTTCCTGCATAGCGGATTCCGCCCGTATGTTGCACTGGGTTGCGGATCGTAATGATGGCCCTGTACGTATTGGGTTTGCCATGGGGGCCGCAGGTGAGATAAGTCGTGTGATTACGCTTAAGGCGGGTGCACCTATTACTTATGCAAGTTTTGGTCAGTCGGTAGCGCCTGGTCAAATATCCATAGAAGATTTACAGAGTCTGTATCAAATTGAAGGTCTGAACCCTGGGCAATAATAAATCGATTGCCCCGAGAAATATGAGATTATTTAGGACTTGTAAATGACCTCGCAGGCTTTCTCAACCAGCGGTTGAACCATTGCCCCGACTTCCAGCGCCCGAGAGCTGGAAGCATTGCCCGATAGAGCACGTTTCTTCACACCCTGGGCAATAGCCGCCAGTCGAAAGAATCCGAATACAAGATAAAACTTCCAGTTATCAATCGACGATATACCGGCCCGACGGCAGTACGAGTCCACATACTCCTCTTCGGAGGGTAGTCCCAAACGGCCTCGATCGACGCCATCCAGACCACTAAGCAATGAATTTGGCGGCATGCGCCATAGCATGCATTGATAAGCAAGGTCTGCATAAGGATGGCCCAGGGTAGATAGTTCCCAGTCCATAACAGCACTAATCCGAGCGCTGTCAGGATGAATCATAAGATTATCCAGCCGATAGTCGCCATGCACCAGTGATCGCTTGCCATCATCTTCAACCATGTGATCCTGCAACCATTGAATAGTCTCCTGCATGGCTTTTACATGGCCGGTTTCTGTCGCCTGATATTGCGCGACCCAACGATCAAACTGTCGCTCATAGTAATTGCCCGGTTTGCCGAAAGTATCGAGCCTGGTTTTGTCGATATCCACTGAGTGAATAGCAACCAGAACCCGGTTCATATCATCGTAGATAGCAGTGCGACTGGCAACATCAAGCTCCAGTAATTGTGGATCCCAGAAGATTCTGCCATCCACATATTCCATCACATAAAAAATGCTGCCAATTATCGATTCGTCATCACACAAGTGATACATCTGGGCAACAGGTACAGCTGAGCCAGCCAAAGCGTGTTGCACTCTGAATTCACGATCAACGGCGTGGGCCGACTTTAATAATTGCCCAGGTGGTTTGCGACGAAGAACGTAAGTGCCGCTGTCTGCCGTTAGTTTAAAAGTGGGATTAGACTGACCATCTGAGAACTTGGTTGCTTGCTGAAGATCTTCAAAGCCGGTTAAATTTGATTCCAGATAAGCACCGAGTCGGCTAATATCTATTTCAAGTGTTTCTGTCATAAGATCGTTTTTTTAGTGGCGGAAATGCCAACTGGATTCAGGTAGCTAAAATCCATGTAAACAGCATAGAGAATGACCAAGTGAAAATCACCGAAATACATGTTTATCAAGTTGATTTACCAGTACGGAACGGGCCTTATACTTATTCCGGTGGGGCGCTACACAGCGTG
>JBLHGU010000327.1:0-4519 GCA_047615875.1 Parasphingorhabdus sp. | reverse complement strand
CTGGTCACCACAGTCACAACTATCATCGTCGCAGCAGCCCCAAACTGCATTTTGGACGAGTCCACCTTAGATTATTGCCTGCTTCAGTAAGCGGCTTCGATTAATTACACCAGAGAATAAATATGAAACTCAATATAGTGAAGACAGTATCAATCGCAGGACTTTTGTTCCTATCGGCTTGTGGCGGTGGCAGTAATACCGACACACCCATCATCTCTATAGACACACCCATCATCTCTACAATAGACCAGCAATTTATCCTTGATCAAGACGGCACGCTAAGTTTTCAGATCGATGCAACCGATCCCAGTGGTTTAGAACTTTTTTATGATCTGGTTTCAGTCACTAAGGGTGGCGTAGTACAGAATATCAACGGCATCACGCTCAACACAACAAATAACGTTGTTACCGTAACTTGGGATACCACTGTACCAGTTACAACGGGCGACTATGACGTTGAAATTCTTGTCACTAATAGCGCTGGCGCAACCAATACAATCCATGTGACGGTAACGGTTCGGGCGAAGCTAGTCATCGGAGATACCGGCCCAGGCGGTGGCACTGTGTTTTATATTACGGACGGTGGAATACATGGTTTGGAAGCTGCGCCCGTTGATCAGTCGACTGGAGCTACATGGGGTTGTCGAGATGATGGGGTGATTACAGGTGCGGACGGCACCGCTATAGGCACCGGTGCCCAGAATACCGCCGATATTATCGTGGGCTGCGCTGAGGCGGGCATTGCCGCCATCGTCGCTGACGAGGTTATTATAAATAATTATGGCGACTGGTACTTACCATCGACAGGAGAGTTAACATTAATGAATGATGTTATCGGGCTGGGCAGTTCTACGTTAGGCAATGTTGGTAACTTTGTTCAAGATAGTTATTGGAGTTCAACAGAGAATGGGTTCACTGACGTTAGCGCGAAGGTTTACTTTTTCCACCCCACGGCTGCCGGGATGGTAGATATGGATAAGGCTACCCCAAATTATGTACGTGTGATTCGGACATTTTAGGCCTTGCGGTTTGGCTTAGACCATATTTGGTTTAGACACGTGGGGCTGTTTCGATTATTTCCCCGAATCACTTTATGTACGATTTACCACGATACTAACCTATGGATAGTAATAGCTAATTGTAACGGCTAAATTGCCCTCAATATCAATCGTAATACCCTGTAATCCTGCGGCAGCCCAACGCTGCCAACGGTTTACATAGCAATCCAGAATAGAGGCCATTTCTTCGGAAGTGGCCTTTTTCTTTTTCTGCTGCTCAGAGCCTGCCCTCTTTTTGGGTATAAAGCTGATGCCAATGTAAAACGTGTTTCGCGACCGTCTTCCTGGCCACGGTCATTTGTCGGCTCTGGGCACAGCTTGTGTGAAAACCCAAAAAATCGGTGTTGGTGAAAAACTTTCTCCCACAACTGATTGATAATGGACGTTATATTGACTTGAATTACCCACTCAACTAGCAATAACTAGCATAAACCAGGCGCGAGTTTCCATTTTTATTTTTCGAAAATAGTTTTCACACAGGCTGGGCACGGAGCGGACATCTGAAAGGCCTGAGTTGTTGGGAACTTTCGAATCAAAGCGGCAGAACACGCTTTGCGCATATTCGGTAGAGTAGGCACGTAACCATCCCTTGTTTAGTACTCTTTACTCGATTTATGGGATATAAAATTGTTAGACTTTCCGCATTCTAACTCTTAAAAACACTACGGCATGATTCCCAGCTCGGTGCGCATATCCGCAGTTTCCTCCGCGGTTTCAACATCCAGAGGTATCCCTGTTGCATCGGCGATTTTCACGATTGAGTTGTAAGAGGCCACTGTGGCTGCAGTATCGGACAAAGTAGCACCGCCCATCTCCGTGATTAACTCGTCACGCAGCCTACCCAGCAGGATATCATCGGTTCCAAGAACCGCTTCCGCGAATTGGATCAAAATGGCACTATTGGGAACACCAATCCCTTCTCCATCACCCTTCAGGGCAGCAGCAAGGTCGACTTCCAGTCCAGTTTTCTCGGCCCTCTCACGGAGCGCTCCTAGATGGCTGGCTGTTCAGTAATAACACCCGTTCAGGGACGCGGTTCGTGCCGCGACGAGTTCTATTTGTTCCTCGGTTAGCGCTCGGCTGGCAAGTTGCATTGCGCGTTGTTTGGTGAACTCCCGATCAACAAAATAAAGTTCGATATCCAAATCAAAGAACGCAATCGCTTCTTCCGGAACCAGGGTTAGAGCCCGGTTAACATTGGAGGCACCGAAACGAATAAATGGATCCGGGTCGTCGGGGCGCAAATCCTCTGGGGTCAGTGTCTCCAGCCATCCCATCCCCGGCTTGGCGCCAACCGGTCTGTGCCGGGACGGCTGCCCGTCAACGGAAATAGGCAACAAGCGTTCTTGAAACCCCATGGCTCTGTCGAATGTATCGATTGCTGATACCGTAGCGACAATTCCGATGATTTCGACGTACTCTGCATCCTTCAATCCCTGGGCCTGCAGGTCCACGCACCAATGCTCTGTCAGGCGACCCGCATCAGTGCGGATACGATGGATCGCTTCTATAGCAGGGTTGCTTAAACACCCCAGGCTATCATGCTCTCCCTGGACATGGTTCGGTGACAGCGCATTTTTCCGCGCGTGACACAGGGAACAAGCCATCGCGTTCCTTGTCTCCCTGGCAATGGCAAGACGCTCTTCCCCAGTCCACCAGGTTCCCGGTTTCGCCAAACGTGCCCACGCCTTTTCGATTGATTTCGCAAGACTGGTGCGGATTGAGAAGCCGCCTACATTGGTGTGTGTCTTCATCATCTACCTCTTGTAATGTTCTTATCAGCGATCGCCCGAGCAGGTATTCTTTACCGTGCCATCGGTGAACATGATTAGCTACCATGCGATTCAGAATGAATCTCGAGTCTAGCGCTGGCACAGCTTCTGGGCAAATTCAATTTATCCGATGCCCGATGTAAAGTACCGCTTAGAGCATTAAGCAATCATCAAATTTAAAATCTGAGTGTCTCAATTGGGCACTAAATTGCCGCTGGTAGTCAGATTCTGAGTGTCTGCTTTTTTAACCCACCATATCGTCCAGCAGGACATCAACACCTTTCAGCAACTCTCGAAGCCACTCACGTTCATCGATAGCAGATTTGCTATAGTAGCCATGTTTTACACGCGGTGAATGCGCGCCCTCGACATCGCTATCTTCTGTTCTCAGTATCTTCAAATATCCCCTGGCGACACATAGACTATCGGTAAAACTCGCCCCGCTTCGAGGTAGGCTTCCGTAATATTCTTCTCCTGACAATATCGCTGCCTGGCCTCAAGTGGAGATTCCTCATCCTTCTGAACGACGACATAACATTTGGTTTCCGAGCCAGGCTGTTTCTCAAGCGTTTCAATCCGTCTGCTTAGATTCATTGTCCCTTTCACTTGGCGGTGCGTTTGTCGGCGGCAGGTTCCGTATCAATCTGGGCTATTGAGATGTCGGATTCGTAGATGACGCTGTGAATGTCAATGTAATAAGACGCACCGCCTTCAGACACGGATTCCAGTTTTTCGATTCTGCGGTTGAGGTTAATGTCGAATCTCCAACTCAGCGACTCGCCTTTCCAGTTCGTCTACCTTGATAATTCTGACCTGACTGGAAATTGCACTCATCAGATTCGATGCTTCGACTGGAGTGATCGCTCCACTAGCGACACTCGTCAGGACGATATCTCCTTTGCCTGAAAGCTCCTTACAGCTATCTAAGCCCTCGATAGTGAAGTGCCTGTCAGTGGGCCACAGGGTGCGCACAGGCGGTCAAAACACATTCTGAGTGCTGCCATGTCACCATCCATTGCGCGGTCTATAACGTGCTGTATTAGCTCTTCGGCGTAGGGTTCCAGCATCGCCCTATAATGGGCTGCTTGTCCCGAACCTTTCTTCCTTCCTGCGCCTGGTCTTGTGCCACCTTTCATTGATTTCGGCTGAATTTGAATCAAAGCCTACTATATTATAGTTCTCGCTTTGGTCGCATAAAGTAGACGCTGGAATTTAGGGGCTAGGAGTCCGAGATCGACCCACAATAGTCACTTAGATTTGAAACATCAATAGCTGCTTCGTGCTCTAAAACGTCAGGCTCAACCACCAAATTCTATCGGCGCGTTAAGAAACCATTCTTTTAGAACCAAGGGTCACTATAAATCCCTGCTTATTTTCCCAAGAGTACAGTTGTGCCGCCCCATACACCCGCTGGGGGTCGCGCAATCAGCTCGACGCACCGACCGATGTAAAGTGCCGCCGCCTCATCAAGAGGCGCTTTGACCAGACAGTCGGCGAAAATAAGCCGCGCATCGCGGAACTCCCCCGCTCGATAGCAAAGCAACCCTTGCGCAAAGCGGGCTGCGCTGCGAGCCTTTTGCTCCCTCAGTTCTTCCGGGTCAACATCCAGGAGTTCGTAGACTTCAACTGGCTGGGTTTTCCCCGCAACAATGACCCGGTCGAGCTCACGAAGTGTGAAATCGGAAAGGC
>JBLHGU010000326.1:0-4535 GCA_047615875.1 Parasphingorhabdus sp. | reverse complement strand
CTCATCACTTGCCTGTAGATCAGGATGCGTCAACCCCATTTGTTGTGCTAGCAAACGCATCACTTCACCATGGGACTTTGATTCGCCGAGCGGTGCAATTGCAGGATTGTTGGCCGAAATGTAATGGTGTCCCCACGCACCTTGCAGGTCGAAGTGTTCTAGTTGCGTTGTCGATGGCAACACGATATCGGCAAAGCGAGCGGTATCGGTCATAAAGTGCTCCAGCACCACAGTAAAGAGGTCCTCGCGACCAAGTCCGCGCCAAACCTGCCCAGCATCGGGCAGCACTACAGCCGGGTTCATGTTCCAGATCATCATGCCTTTGATGGCGGGATGCAGACGATCATCGGTGAGATTGAGCCCAAGCTTTGCCATGTCGAGGCTGCGGGTTTGGTTCGGAATCAGCTCTGGGCAAGCAGCCGCATCTTCATACATTGTCGGGTAAGTTTCAATCAATATGCCGCCACCGCGAACCCGCCAATGACCGCCCAGGATTGCGAGGGCCGACAAATGATGCACGAATAAATCACCCTGGATATCTTGTTGGGGGCCGACTCCGCAGCGGATTGCCGCCGGTTGCGCTTGCGCGAATTCGCGAGCCAGGGCGATCACAACCTCAGTAGGTATTTCACAGGCAGCAGCCACCCGCGCAGGGGTCCACTCTTCGATGGACTCACAAAAGGTTTCTAAATCGTCTGTTGCCTGGCGTACAAACTCGAGGTCTACCAGATTTTCCGCGTACATAATCCTTGCGATTCCGGCCGCCAGGATGGTGTCAGTACCTGGCCGAATAGCAATGTGTTGGTCGCACTGGGCGGCAGTTATGGTCCGCCGCGGGTCGATGCAGATAATGCGGGTTCCGTGACGCTGACGCGCTTGCTTCATGAAATGCCACTGATGATGACCGGTCGAAAGAACGTTAGAGCCCCAAAGCACTATCAGGCGACTGTCAACAAACTCTTCCGGGTCAAATCCGATGGGATGCCCATCATTCAGTAGTGCGGCTCCCGATGCGCCGCAAATGCTTCCGTGGATCCGCGAGGCCCCCAGGACATTGAATATTCGCATTAACGCCTGGCGCTGCACCACTCCCATCGACCCCAGGTAGAACATCGGCATCAAGGCTTCAGCTCCGTCACTGACAAGTATGGCTTTAAAGCGTTCTGAAATGGTCGCGAGAGCTTCGTGCCAGCTGATACGCTCAAATTGTCCGCTGCCTTTCGGACCAGTGCGTTTCAGCGGATGCAGTAGCCGATCCGGGGCATATGTGCGGTCCTGGTATGCGCGAACTTTTGCGCACAGACCGCCACGAGTATAAGGGTGCTCCCTGGCCCCTTCGACTCTTTCCACCCGGCCGTCGTGGACATGCGCCACCCAGGAACAGCTGTCAGGGCAGTCCAATGGGCAACAGCCTTTAACCGTCGATGACTCTGTCATTATCTGCCACCCTTTAGTTTTTGAATTATCAAAACCGTATTGTTGTAATGAATCAGGAAAAATCAGTATAAAGCTCAGATCGATACGATCAAGTCTTGGTCGCCAAGTTTACCGGCAAGCTAAGACCTGTTGGTATAATTTTTGTGAACGTTAATTACCATGCAATGAACCGAGGTAGCGGTCGTCAGGCTATATTTCATTGGAATGAGTACGGCCCTGGTGTCAGTCAGGTTGCTAGTAAATTCGAACTCGAACTTGATGAAAACTCAACTATTCAAGATTCAATAAAGATGTTGTATTAACGATAGATGCCTTAATTTCCCGGGTTGGCGCCTTCATTGCTGCGCTGCTTCACTAGCACCTGAAAACCGGAGGCCTTTCGCATGCTTTACCAAACGTGCTATCACCATGACGTGGGTTACCAGCAGGATGGGTACTACAAACGTGGGAATGAACCAGGTCGCACCCATGTGCAGGATTGCGTCGTCCTGACGGAGTGCATTGGCAAGATCAGCAAGGCCGACAATGCTGAACACCCAGACCAGCGGAATCGCTATGGCCCATCGACCTCTTAATGCGATTAAAACAACCAGGGCCAAAATGCCACTGAGCAGATCCCCATAGGCGGCGGACGTGGCAAACTCTAACGGCATACCGGGTTGATTCAATGCGGGCACGATAAATGCCAGCCCTATGTGTCTGAACGCGTGCGGGGCAATCAGGGCCATCAGGGCGACTTCGAGTGACTTTTCAGCCAGCCAGGGTGCTGCGTACCACCTCGCCAATAATCCGACTACGATCAGGCTTAAAACAAATTGTGACAAAAATATTAATGTTATATCCATGGTTCTATCCTCTGTGATACCTGATTAGTGATGAAAATTATGAATTGGAATTTTTGGGGCTTCCGATTACATCCGGAGCCTTCAACTTGTTGCGCAGTACCCTGCGAAATACATGACCGAAGGCCGCTGTGTTAACGCGCCTGGACTGAAGGTATTTACCGGAGTAGTAGAGAATTTTGTTCACCCGCCCCGGTACACTGATTCGAGATTTTCCAAGATCGTTGAGTGCTGTTTTGACAACCGAATCGGCTGACATAGGTTTTATAAGCAGGCCGTCAAAATTGATATCCGGGGAAAGTTCAGATCTGGTAAACCCGGGATTGACCGAAAGAACATCGATATTTGACGCCTCCAGTTCAGCCGCGATGCCTTCCGCAAACACCAGATCATAGGCCTTGCTGGCAGCGTAGTTTGCTATATTGGGCACGCCCTGAAATGCGACTATTGAAGACATGATCAAGATGCCGCCTTTCCCACGTGCCTGCATTTTTGCTGCGAAATGCTGCGTCAGTTGCAGTGGTACCTTTATATTCAGATCGATCGTTTTGATGGCATCATCGATGGGGATCTGCAAAAACGGGCCGGAATCTTCGCGACCGGCATTATTGACCAACAAGCCTATGTCGAGATCTGCGGTCGCCTCGAGTAACCGGGCTATCCCGCCGGCCTCTGTCAAATCTGCGGTAACAATCCTTATTTTTATCGGATAATCACTTTCAATAGAACTGGACAGTTGCCTGAGGCTGTTTTCGGAGCGCGCAACCAACACAATATTGAGTCCGTGTGCTGCGATTTGCCGGGAAAATTCAAGGCCAATTCCCTTTGAGGCACCGGTGATCAGGGCCCATTCACCATATTTGTCTATAAATTTGTTCATTTCTATCATTCCTTTATATGTATATGCATGTATTTTAAGTTTAAAAAAAGCTATTCCCGCAAGGCTACCAATGCCTGGTTCATTTCCATCATCTGTAGAGATTTTTTGCGCCCCAGTTTCTTGATTACAGCATCCTGGGCCTGTTGCCATTTTTTATCAGCCTCTCGGTATAGATGTTTGCCTTGTGTCGTCAATGACAGTAGTTTTTCACGCCTGTCGAGGCCAGGCTCAATTTTAATATAGCCATCCCGAATCAATGGTTTTAGGCCACGTGTCAGTGTGGTTTGCTCTAGCACCAGCAACTCCTGTAACTCGGCATTGGTGGTCTGGCGCATTTCGCGGACCGCACGCAGTATGCTGAACTGGCCGCATTTGAGTCCTACCTCGGCCAATTCTCGATCGTAGATCTGGTTGATGACGCGACTGGCTTTACGAAAGCTCAGGTTCATACAGGGTAACTGCTCATCAGTTGATTCTGGATTGTTCATATCTCGTATAATACATGCATATGCATTTAAATCAATCTTTTTAAAAGTACCCGCCGAAGTAACTGATTCAATTCGCAATGACGTCCCGAAAGTAGGCAGAATAATAGCCGAACTAAACAGGTTTACCTGGACCATAGCGGTATCATGTGGTCATCCCAGTCAGGAAGATGCCGCTTGATTTGTACAGGCTGGATATTCTGAGAATCACATACTCGACATTATTCTTGCGATCTCGGTGGCCGGATTCTTGCGAGAAAGGCTGATTTAGCTGCCAAAACCGCCATGCCATTACTCTATTGACTGTATTTTAAAGCTAGATAACATCTGTTGATCCATACAGACTCTTAGACATCCCAATAGGGCAGGTCACCACCGAAGTACTCGATGGCGAAATCCAGGAAAGCCCGTACCTTGGCGGGCAGATACTGTCGCTCAGGAAAAACGGCATAGAAAATATGATCGGGGATTTGATAAGACTCAAGAACCCGCAGCAATTTCCCTGCCTTCAAGTCTGGCCCTGCTACGAAAGTGGGCAATCGGCCAATTCCGACGCCTTCTTGCAGAGCCTCAAGTATTGCTTCGCTGTTATTCACTCTATAGCTACCCGACACCATCACTGCTTCTGACTTGTCACCCTTGTTTAGGGTCCATTCGTTTGCATCGCCAGAATAACTGAACAGAATGCAGTTGCGTTCACAGAGCTCGGTAGGCGTGATCGGCATGCCGTAGCGTTCAATATAGGTGGGGGAGGCACACAATACCTGGCGCAATGGTGCAAGTTTCCGGGCAATCAGTGTCGAGTCGGGCATGTCACCCGCGCGTATGGCTACGTCTATTCCATCCGCCACGAGATCAATATTTCGGTCGTCCATCACCAGGTCTATCTGT
>JBLHGU010000325.1:0-4554 GCA_047615875.1 Parasphingorhabdus sp. | reverse complement strand
ATTTGTAGTTTCTCGCCGACCATCACCATGCTTCGAAAGCTGGTAGTGCGAGTGCTGACTAGCCCGTGTTCGACGGCCTTGTCTATAAACGTTGTGGATATGGGCGCAGTCGATAGTAGTACCAGGTCTGCCGCCAGCAACTCTGTCGCTTGTGATTCTGTGGCCTGTCGCACCCTGTCGGTGAAAAAATTGACGGTGGTAAGGCTAGCTACAGCGATGACAATGGCACTTGCAATAAGCCTTAACTCACCGGCACGCCAATCGCGTTTTAAGCCTTTGAAAGCCAGTGAAAGTATTTGCACAGGAATCAGTTGTCGATTATTTTGCCGCCGGCGAGCGACAGGCGCCGATCACAATGATCGGCAATAGCGGGGTCGTGAGTGACTAATACCAGAGTAGTGCCGTGTTCTTTATTCAGGTTGAAGATCAAGTCTATAACTTGTTGTCCGGTTTTTTGATCAAGATTGCCGGTAGGCTCGTCGGCAAATAGAATTTTTGGTTCGCCAACGAAGGCACGGGCGATGGCGACTCGCTGTTGTTCGCCACCGGAAAGTTGATTGGGGTAGTGGTGCAGACGTTCAGCCAGGCCGACATCTGCCAATCTAAGCTTCGCCTTTCGTTCGGGCTCATTTTCTTCTGCGAGCTCAAGTGGCAGCATCACATTTTCAAGGGTCGTTAAACTGGGTAATAACTGGAAAGATTGAAAGACAAATCCAACTCTGCGATTGCGAAGTCGTGCTCGGCCATCTTCATCCAGTGAGTTAAGATAGATGCCATCCAGGCAAACACTGCCAGATGTCGGAACGTCAAGACCGGCGAGCAGTCCAAGCAAGGTAGACTTACCCGAACCAGATACGCCGACGATTGCGAGGCTAGCACCTGCATCCAAAGAGAAATCGATATCTTCCAGAATAACCAGCTGACCTTCTGGACTGATGACTTGCTTTGTCAGATCTTTTACCTGCAAAATAATGTTGGAGGAATTGCTCATAATGCGTTTAGTCTTATCGATATTGATTTTTTGTCTATCTTTATCCGCCACTGCCCAGGATAAAACACTGCTTGTCCTGGGGGACAGTATTAGTGCCGGATATGGTATTAGCCTTGAACAGAGCTGGGTTTATCTCTTAAAAAAACGACTGCAGGACTCAGGCTACCGTTACAAGGTAAAAAATGCCAGCATCAGTGGTGACACCACTCGAGGGGCGCGAGAAAGGTTAAGCAAAATAATCGCTGAAGAAAAGCCGGATATCAGTATTATTGAATTGGGTGGTAACGATGGGTTACGTGGGCTTTCACTGACGGAAATGTCGGCCAATTTGGATGTGGTCATCAATGAATTAGCAAAAACAGGTAGCCACGTTCTCCTGGTGCCCATGCGCCTGCCTCCAAACTATGGCCCCTACTATAATGATCGTTTCGAAGCTGTGTATACAGATGTCGCCACCAGGCACGCGGTCACGCTGTCGAAATTCATTTTGCAAGGTATTGCCGAGCATGCGGATTTGATGCAAAGTGATGGCATTCACCCGCGGGCACAAGCACAGCCCCTAATGCTGGATAATGTCTGGGAGAGTTTGCTGCCCTTATTGGTAAAATACTAAAGTAATATCAATCTCATCAAGAGCATCCCAATTAGATGAAATATTGTAGTCAATGTGGTGCGGCGGTTAGCTTGAAAATTCCCGTCGATGATAATCGACCCCGTCATGTGTGTGGGGCTTGCGATGTCATTCACTATCAAAATCCAAAAATAGTCGCTGGTTGCATACCCGTTTGGGAAGACCAGGTCTTACTTTGTAAGCGCGCGATAGAGCCGCGCCACGGTTTCTGGACCTTACCGGCTGGGTTTATGGAGATCGGGGAAACGACTGCTGAGGCGGCGCAACGTGAAACGCTGGAAGAGGCCAATGCGAGAGTCGAGCTGGATGGTTTGTACGCCTTGATCAATTTGTCCCACGTTAATCAGGTTTATATGATCTATCGGTCAAGATTATTGGATCTGGATTTTTTCCCGGGGATAGAAAGTTTAGAGGTCGGGCTGTACAAGGAAAAAGATATCCCCTGGGCTGACCTGGCTTTTACCACCGTCAGGCACACGCTGCAGTTCTATTTTGAAGATCGGCAACGCGGTAATTACCCGTTACGGATTGGAGATATCGTCAAGAATGATGAAGGTTTCGGATTTATAAATAGCCCCTGAACAAACCGCTCAGAGTACTCAAGTCAGTGGCGATAACTGCGCTATTCGTTGTCGGTCTCAATCCAGCGGCCAAAGCTACATTCATAGCAATTTCCATCATGTGTAACCTTATCGCCAGTCGAAAATTCTGCATCATTCCAATAGCATTTGTCTTCGAGCTGATCCATTTGAACAGTAGCTTCGTCGCTAGTAGGCCCGAGCACTTCTGAATTCTTTTTACTATTGTCTATAGGTCCAACTTCGCTTGCCATTATTTTCGCCTCCTCGAGTTGCAGCCAGTATATTAATGCTTGTGGTAACAATGTGCCAGCTTCCATCTTCCATAACCTCGACCCTGGATATGGCTCGATTTAGCACCCAATCGAAAATAAATTGATCAATTTTATCAACTTCGGTTGACATAAAGATTTTTTGGACTATATTTCTAGCACTCACTTGGTAGGAGTGCTAACAAAAACATAAATATCAAGTATTATCAATAAGTTAATAGATTAGGAGAAGGACAGAAATGAAAATCCGACCATTACACGACCGCGTGGTCGTCAAACGCGTAGAAGAAGACAAGACTTCTGCTGGTGGCATCGTCATACCTGACAGTGCCACAGAAAAGCCTATCGAAGGTAAAGTTGTTGCAGTTGGCAATGGCAAGATTCTCGATAGTGGTGAAGTCCGGGCTCTCGACGTCAAGAAAGGCGACAAGATCCTGTTTGGAAAATATTCCGGCACAGAAGTTAAAGTTGACGGAAAAGAATATCTCGTGATGCGTGAAGACGACATCATGGGCATTATCGAATAGTAAGAGGAGATAATTAACATGAGTGCAAAAGAAGTTATATTTGGCGATGACGCACGTAGCCGCATGGCGAGAGGCGTTAACATTCTTGCCAATGCTGTAAAACAGACGCTAGGACCAAAAGGTCGCAATGTTGTGCTGGAAAAGAGCTTTGGCGCTCCCACTGTTACTAAAGACGGTGTGTCAGTTGCGAAAGAAATTGAGCTTTTAGACAGGTTTGAGAACATGGGTGCGCAAATGGTTAAGGAAGTTGCTTCCAAGACCTCAGATGTCGCTGGTGACGGAACCACGACAGCTACCGTACTTGCTCAGGCGATTGTTCGTGAAGGCTTGAAAGCTGTTGCTGCTGGCACCAATCCAATGGATGTCAAGCGAGGCATCGATCTGGCTGTGCTTAGCGCTGTTGCCGAGCTGAAAAAACTGTCCAAGCCTTGTGCAGACAGTAAATCTATTGCTCAGGTAGGCACTATCTCTGCCAACTCCGATGAGTCAATTGGCAAACGTATTGCCGAGGCAATGGAAAAGGTCGGGAAAGAAGGCGTGATTACCGTAGAAGAGGGTTCATCTTTGGAAGACGAACTGGATGTGGTTGAAGGTATGCAGTTTGACCGTGGTTACCTGTCCCCTTACTTCATCAATAATCAGGATACGATGAGCGTCGATCTTGAAGCACCTCTGATTCTTCTACACGACAAAAAGATTTCCAATGTACGTGATCTGCTGCCGATACTGGAAGCCGTTGCTAAAGCAGGTAAGCCTTTGCTGATTATCTCTGAAGATATTGAAGGTGAAGCACTGGCAACATTGGTGGTTAACAACATGCGCGGTATCGTTAAGGTTGCTGCAGTGAAAGCGCCTGGATTCGGTGATCGTCGCAAAGCCATGCTGGAAGATATTGCTGTCCTCACTGGCGCGGTCGTGATTGCCGAAGAAGTTGGGTTGTCTTTGGAGAAGGCCACCCTTGACGATTTGGGCAAAGCTAAACGTATCCAGATCACCAAAGAAAACACGACCATTATTGATGGTGGTGGCAAGACCAAGGATATCGAAGGTCGGGTAAAGCAGATTCGTTCACAAATTGAAGAGTCCAGCTCCGATTACGACCGTGAAAAACTGCAGGAACGTGTGGCCAAACTGGCTGGCGGTGTTGCTGTTATCAAGGTTGGTGCATCTACCGAAGTGGAAATGAAAGAGAAGAAAGCACGCGTAGAAGACGCACTGCATTCAACTCGCGCTGCTGTTGAAGAGGGTGTTGTCCCAGGCGGCGGCGTAGCACTCGTGCGCACACTGAAGGCTGTAGGTAAGGTCAAAGGTAAGAATGCTGATCAACAGGTCGGTGTCGACATCCTGCTTCGCGCCATGGAAGAGCCTCTGCGTCAGATCGTAACCAATGCTGGTGATGAGGCTTCTGTTATTCTGAACCAGGTCGCTAACGGTGAAGCCAACTATGGCTACAATGCACAAACCGGTGAGTTTGGTGACATGATCAAAATGGGTATTTTGGATCCGACCAAGGTGGTACGTTTCGCATTACAAAATGCGGCATCAGTTGCCAGTT
>JBLHGU010000324.1:0-4703 GCA_047615875.1 Parasphingorhabdus sp. | reverse complement strand
GCGAATACGGCGAGTAAGGTGTCATAGTTCTGGTATTCCCAGTGTGTGCCTGGCGCTCTTATCAAAGCACGGTCACGTGCATTGTCGGCCGAACTCGCACCAGCCCAATAAGCCACACCAGACCCAGTTGCATACTCCATGTTGAAATTATCAACCGGATAAAGTCCACTAGACATATTAAGGACATTTCGCAGCGTAATGGCGTTACGTGGGTCATCATCGTGCCCATCAACATCAGGTAGCCATTGAATCCCAAGTGATTCATCAAGTTTGAGACGACCGTCGTCAACTAGAATACCAATCAACGTGGATACAATACTTTTCGCGGCTGAATAGCTACGTGTTCGTGTCATCATGTCCACACCGTCTGCATAACGTTCGAGAATGATCTGTCCTTTATGCACGACAATCAGGCTTATCGTATCTTGCTCCTCTGTTTCACGATGCCATGCCCAGTCGGAGGCTGCCCCTAACGCCGTCCAGTCAATATTTTTAGGTCGATTTTTGGCTTCAATAACGTCGCCCATTGGCCAAGGGGTGCTAGCAGGATCAGAATCAGGATACGGAAGATTCAGTTTCGGTAAATCATCTATATCGGCAAACGTTTGATGCGGCGCCATGACGACGCACCCGACACCCTGTCGAAATGCAGCGCGAATTATCGTTCCCGACTCTGGTCCACCGATCGCAACAGCTTTTCGCTCACGGTCTATCAGATATTCGCCACCCTCAATCGTACCAACTGGAACTGCCAAGTAAGCCAGCTCCTGATCGAAAATTTGCTTCAAACTTCGATCAGAAGTAAATAGGCCATTGCATGTCAGTACCGCTTGTATGCCGTTCCGAATCGTCGTGCGGTTCTCCGTGAAATAATCAAAGTTCTCGACCTGCTCCGCCTGAGATGTGCAGGTGATCAGTAACACCATTGTCAAGGCAAGATGAGAGGCGACAATAATACGCATGTTAATTCTCCAAACGCTACTTTGATTTAAAACCGATCGTTGATAACTTGATGTGGTGCGTGCGCTCCCACATCACAGAATACACTAAGGAAAACCTTCACACGCCGGAACTGCCGCATGTTGCGACGATCAAACAGATTCACCTAACGCTCTTGCTCGATCCAGGCAACTACTTTTGTCACGATCTAAATGGGTAGTGGCTATGAGCAACATTATTACACTGAGTATCATCGACGTTAGTCCCCAAAGAATACCCTGACGAAGGGATTCACCAGAATCTGCGCCACCAGCGGCGATTAAATCGCTGAAAAACCCGATGGTATAAGGCCCTAATGCGACACCCAGAAAAGTAATTATTATTAAATAAACGGCCGACGCTAAACCCCGCATCCGCGGCATCACTAGAGAGTTAATCATCATCGGACCAACTCCATAGCAAGCGGACGAGGTCAATAAGAATAGTGCCAAATAGCGATAAATCTCAGCTATGTCGTCCGCAACAACCATCAGAACAGCCGATGGCGCGGAGAGTAAAACCGAGCCAAGGCACACGTAAATTGTCGCTCGCGAGGTGTACCGTCCAAGCATGTCGGCCAGAACGCCGCCCACCATCGTTCCCGTAAACCCACATATTGTGGTTAGCAATCCCACAGTCATACCCACTTCGCCCGGGCTAACATTGTGTGCTCGAATTATGTAGGGCACGATCCAGCCGGCCACACCGACAGTATTAAAGACAAATAACGCCAGCCCTATACTACTAAACATAAAAGATCGACATTTAAAGATCATTGCAAACGTCGCTGGGTCTCGTAGTGCCAATGTCTGAGCCCAACAAACAACGCACCATAGACCCCCACCTAACGCACTCCATTGCGCGACGCTACCGGTCGCGATGATCAAGAGAAATGACGTTGCAATAATCGCACTTCCTATTAGTACGTTAAGTTTGACAGCACGAAAGTCGCCGTCCAGACGCCGCAGGGTCAGTAGACTGAAAAAGGGTAGAACAGACTGCATTTCTGCCCACAACTCGCGAAATGGGTGAGGATGCGTTTCTGAAGTTAGTCCGTCTTTTTGTCCCCGTACAGGCTCCTTTAGACTTGCCACCCACCAAGCAAGAATGGGTCCTACGGCGGCTACACAGAAAAATGCCACCTGCCAACCTTTAAGGCCAAACGGCGCCAAGGCCGTGTCCGGATAGAGGTCGTACCAACCATCTAAGATGGCTCCTCCAAGTATCAAGCCAACACCTGCACCGATGGGCCCACCGGCAGCAACTACTGACATTGCAGTAGCGCGTAGACGAGGCTCAAAGTGATCAAAAATGGTCGACATTGCCGCGGGTCCTGTCCCAGATTCTCCTACACCTACGCCGATTCGAAAAAAGGCAAATAATAGAAAATGACGCGCAGTACCAGACAGAAAGATCATGGAGCTCCAGGCCGCAACGCAAATACTGATCAAACTCTTACGCGACCACACATCGGCCAAACGGCCCAGTGGTATACTGAATATCGCGTAAAAAATAGATATACCCGTCCCATAAATGAAACCAATATCAGCATCTGATAACCCCAAATCGGCTTTGATATCCTCCGAGAGGACGGCCATCATTTGCCGGTCGATCAAAATTAACATATTAACCAGAAACAGAACAAAAAGAGAATAAACGGAATACCGCATACTGAACGCCGATGTTTTAGTGGTATTCTTGCTAGCGGCTGATTTACTAAATATCATAAAACCCTTACCCATATTTAAGGCTGCAATCTATCTTTCGATAATCGCTTGATACACCAGATCGTGAAAGCCGGCGCGAGTTGTTAGCTGTACGTCTATAGGAATGACCTGAGTGAGTAAGATACCGACAAGCTTTCGTTTGGGATCTATCCAGAAGTCGGTGCTGGCCCAGCCACCCCAAGCATACTCGCCGTCGGAACCAAGCGTCGCAGCAGACGATGCATCTCTAACGACGTACCCGCCAAAGCCAAAACCCAGGCCTAACCCACTCGTAACTGGCGCGTCCAGGCTCGCGAGCGGAGTATCGCCAAATTCGGGACCAAGATGGTCCGTCATTATTAATTGTACGCTCGATGCGCTAAGGAGCCGTACACCGTCAAGTTCGCCATCTTTTAGCAGCATCTGTGCGAAGCGTAAGTAATCTGCCGCGGTGCCAACCAGACCCGCGCCACCGTACTCAAGAGATGGTTTACTACAATAGTTACCGCCATAATCGGAGTTCGTAAGTTTGAGACCTTGGTCGTTGGACACCTGATACAGCGGGATCAGACGATCTATTTTATTCTTCGGAACATAAAAATCCGTATCAACCATTGCTAGTGGGGTAAATACGCGGTTTACTAAAAATTCTCGGAAGGTGCTACCTGCAAGCACCTCGACTAGCCGCCCAAGCACACCCATCGCCTCACTATAATTCCACGCCACTCCCGGTTGTGCTAGAAGAGGCATTGCCGCAAGCCTTTTAACATGTTGCGCCAGCGTATTCCCCGACAACCGACTTCGAACACCATGTAACTTGGCCTCGTCGTATATATGAGCAACAGGGTTTGGTAATCCAGAGTATGTAAGGCCGGCGGTATGGGTAAGTAAATGGCGAATTGTGATAGCTCTCTCAGCCTTAACCAGTCCTTGTTCAGTCCAAACTTCCATGTCTTCAAACTCAGGAAGATACTTCGCGATAGGATCATCAAGAGAGAATCGATGCTCTTCATAAAGCATCATAGTTGCGACAATCGTAATTGGCTTGGTCATGGAGAACAGGCGAAAGATCGCGTCTGCCTGCAGTGTTACCTGTTTGTCGACATCAGGATAGCCCTGCGTTTCAAAATGGACAATCTTGCTGTCATCGGCAATTACAGTCAACAGACAAGGAACATGTCCTTCGTCGATGTAACGCCCCATAGTGGGTTTGATTTGCGCCAGACGCTCTGCTGAAAATTTAACACTTTCGGTCTTCACCATAGAACTATCCCTCTTATCTTGACCCTTGATGGGGCGCTATTCATCCAAATGTTCACTCTAAGTCAAGCCTAGATGCTCCTTAAGCCAGTAATCGAAAGCCACTCGATCACTGGCCGATGAATCCTAAAACAGGTAAGACACACTCACACCATACGTGCGCGGGGTGCCAAGTTTACCCGTCGCTGCAGGGACTGGAATTACTCCCTTTGGAGTCTGTCCACCCTGAACAAAATAGCGTTCATCAAGTACATTCCGCGCAAAAGCACTAAAGCGCCATGCTCCATCTTGACTCTCAAGATAACCCTGCATGTTTAAAAGTCCATAGGAAGCTTGATCTACTCCTTCATTATTGAAAATTGTCCAATAAACCTCACTTCTCCAAGTGTAATTAGCACCAAACCCCAAAGTATTGCCATTGGCGAGAGGTTTTGCATATTCAGCAGACATGACAAGCTTAGTTTCCGGTACTCGCGGTATTTTTTTGCCTGAAAGATCTCTCACAAGTAATCCAGGCTGTGTGGGATCTTCCTGACCTAACTCTGGATAAATATTATCAGCCGAAGCCAGCTCCGTAAACGTTGCATCGATCCACGCGGCGTTAAAACCTAAGCGGAGGTTCTCCGTTGGCAGCGCGGTCACTTCCAATTCAATCCCCTTAATTTCGGCCTGTCCAGCATTGACGACTGTTGGTAAGAAACTTCCACTTAGGCCTGTCACAACCTGTTGAAGGTCCTTATAGTCCATATAAAAACCGGC
>JBLHGU010000323.1:0-4735 GCA_047615875.1 Parasphingorhabdus sp. | reverse complement strand
AAACCGAAAAGCATTAGATTCGATGCCAACAATTGTTGGGAAACATCCAGCCAGGCTATTGATTATCTGCAAAGGCTAACTCAGCCAACCATGGGCATTGAAGAACCACTGAAAGCATTCGATTATGCTGGTTGTCGTGAAATTGCAGCAGCACTGAAATGTAGAATTATTCTCGACGAGAGTTTTTTAAGGCTGGAACACTTTTCCAGCATCAAATTCGATCCCGAAAACTGGATTATCAATCTAAGAGTCTCAAAAATGGGTGGCATACTCAGATCCCTACAAATTGTCGAACGCGCACGACAGCTCTCAATACCTATTATTATCGGCGCTCAAGTTGGAGAAACTAGCTTACTGAGTCGTAGTGCGCTGTGTATTGCCAATACATCAAAAGACATCCTACTTGGACAGGAGGGGGCTTTGGGGCTCTATTTGTTACAGCACGACCTGCTCGATCCGCCCATTATGTTTGGCCCCCATGGAGTTATAAGGGCAGAGCAAATCAGCGCATAAACGACACTTTAAGCGCTTTCTCTATCTAGATAGGTAGAGTAAAATTTCAACAAATTCTAATAAAACTTGTTTTTATCTATGAAACTGGCATCAGAAAACCTATCCACCTTAAAAGTTTCGCCCGTTGCGCGTTCTGTTGGCGCGGAAGTTTCTGGTATAGATCTCTCGCAGCCATTAAGCACAGAATTAAGCGCAGAAATTCGACAGGCTTTAGGCGAATACGGCGTAATATTTTTTCGCAATCAGTCTATTTCTCCAGCACAACACCTTGCGTTTGCCCGTCAGTTCGGTGACATAAATATCAATAAATATTTCCACGCCGTTGATGGTTTCGAAGAAATTGCACGCGTGGTTAGAGCACCGGAAGACAAAGGCGCCACAGGCTGGTACTGGCATACTGATCACTCCTATGACCGGGCTCCAGCACTCGGATCAGTTTTTGTTGTAAGGGAGCTTCCACCGGTTGGTGGCGACACACTGTTTGCAAGTATGTACACCGCCTATGAAAGCCTGTCCGACGGGCTGAAAACTGTCCTGGAAGGACTTGAAGCATGGCATTCTGATGCGGTGTGCCCGGAGGTTCAGGATGCAAATCTGCAAACTTCATTTGATAGCCGGTTAAAACTGCTGGATACCGATGTTGCCTGGGCAAAGCATCCGGTTGTGATTCAACATCCTATATCCGGAAAAAAGGCTCTATATGTAAATCCCGGTTTCACTCATCGGATCGATGGCTGGTCTATGCCTGAATCAAGTATGTTGCTGAATTTCCTCTATCAACAGGCCAGTCAGTTGCCATTTACTTATAGGCATCAATGGAAGCCAGGTGATATTGCTTTTTGGGATAACCGCGCCACCTGGCATTGCGCTATGGACGATACCGATGGATTCTCCAGAGAGTTACATCGTATAACTATTGAAGGTGAACCTCTGGCCTCAGCTGGAAACCTGACAAGATAGTTCCCTCAATATTGAGTTCAGGCGAATTTACCCACTAGTTTGTTTTACTAAGAACTCAAATTAGCAACTAAGGTTAGTACATCATATTGAGCAACGACATCACCATCCTGATTAACCACTGTGGTGTCCCAACGCACTTCTCCATAGTCTTCGGTTTCCCGATTAACTTTTTGCTTGCAGGTGAGAGAAACCTGCATAGCATCGCCAGGGTAAAACGGTTTCATAAAGCGTAAGTTTTCCAGACCGTAATTAGCCAATACTGGTCCCGGGTCCGGGTGTACAAATAATCCAGCTGCGGCTGATACAATGAAATAACCATGGGCTACTCGACCATCGAAAAATGGATTGGCCGCCGCTGCCTGCTCATCCATATGGGCATAGAATTTGTCCCCTGAGAACTCCGCAAAGTGTTCAATATCTGCCAATGAAACCTGTCTGAATTCGGTCACTATACTGTCACCAATAGCGAGTTCTTCGAAATGTTTTCTAAATGGGTGGACATCGTCCTCAATACGATCACTGCCAGTTAGCCATTGGTTAGTAACAGCGGTAAGCATATTGGGGCTACCCTGCAAAGCCGTACGTTGCATGTAATGCATAACTCCTCGTATACCCCCCATCTCTTCCCCACCACCTGCACGACCTGGACCACCATGGACCAGACCGGGCAATGGCGAACCATGGCCAGTGCTCTCCTTGGCACAACTTCGATCAAGCACTAAAACGCGCCCGTGCCAGACGGAAATACCCTGCACAACTTCTTTTGCCACCTCAGGACTATGGGTAATTACCGACCCAACCAAACTGCCCTGTCCTCGTTTGGCCAGATCCACGGCTTCATCAAGCGAGTGATAAGGCAAGATTGTACTGACCGGACCGAAGGCTTCCACATCATGAACTAGATGGCTTGTTAGCGGCTCGTTGCACAACATCAACTGTGGAGTCATGCAGGCACTCTGTTCATCGGCACCGAGAAAGTCTGCCGCTTCTAAATTGCCAAACACTTGTTCGCTAACACTGGCAAGTTGCGCCACCCGTTCATTTACCTCATCACATTGGCCTCGACTAGCCAGCGCGCCCATACGTACACCTTCCAGGGCTGGATCTCCCACGCGCACTTTTGCTAAGGCGATACGCAGTGCTTCGGTCAGGGCATCAATGCGCTCAGCAGGCACTATTGCTCTACGTATAGCGGTACATTTTTGCCCGGCTTTCACGGTCATTTCCCGCACAACTTCCTGCACAAAAAGATCAAACTCTGGCATGTCGGGCTGCACGTCGGGACCTAATATGGAACAATTCAATGAGTCCGCTTCCATATTGAATCGAACTGAATTATTCACAATGGCTGGGTGCTGGCGTAATTTCAAACCGGTGCTAGCAGACCCGGTAAAGGTCACCACATCCTGACAATTAACATGATCCAGCAAATTCCCCACCGAGCCACAGATTAGTTGCAGTGACCCTTCAGGCAAAATACCGGACTCAATTATGCGGCGCACCATAAGTTCAGTGAGATAGGCGGTTTGGCTAGCGGGTTTAACTACTGCCGGCATACCAGCTAACAGTGTAGGAGCCAGCTTCTCAAGCATTCCCCAACAGGGGAAGTTGTACGCATTGATATGCACCGCAACACCGTGCAGCGGAGCGCAAATATGCTGGCCAATGAAACTGCCGTGTCGTGATAAAGGCTCTATAGCCCCCTCAACGAAATGGAAATCGTTAGGCAGCTCTCGCCGTCCTTTACCAGAATAGGTAAAGAAGGTACCCAGGCCGCCTTCAATATCTATCCAGGAATCAGTCCGCGTTGCGCCTGTTGCTGCAGACAGTTGGTAGAACTCTTCTTTACGTTCCATCAAGTACTGTGCCACGGCTTTAAGACACAGAGCACGTTGATGAAAGGTCAGCGCCCGTAAGCCAACACCACCAATGCTTCGACCGTAATCAAGCATGCCAGCGAAATCGACTCCATCACTGGATATCTCAGCTACTTTGCTGCCATTAATAGCGTGGTAAAGCGGCAAGCCGCCGTTTTTTCCAATCCATTGACCCTGACTATAACTTTGAAGCTGCATGGTTAAATTCCTGAATAAGTTTGAAACACAGCAATCTGGGGTTGCCGCGGTTATTTCGAAGTAAAAGCCAATATTGGGAGTTTGTCAGAGCTTAAATTCAAGGCCTATATTGCTTAACAGCTCCTGCATTTCCGTCTGCCATTGATCAAGCAATGTTGCGTTGCTATTCTGGCGTAATGCAAAACGTTTGAAGAGATCCTGACGTTCTGATTCCCTATTGCCAAATGTTGCAGCTACTCTGGGCGACCAATAATCTACAGATGCCTGAGCTGCAGCTTTATCGAAACCGGACTCCATTAATATTCTAAGTCCTGATCCTCCAAGCCTGGCATGGCTGCTTTCAACCGCTACAATACCGTGCATAACATCGGCCAGTGGTTGATAAGAACAATGTTTTAGTTCTGTTAACTGAATAACAGTGGCGGCCCCCATTAGCGTATTCAGAGTGACTGCATCACACCAGTCTGAGATAGGATAATGAAATACATTCAGGCGCATGTCACCTGATAGTCGTTGCCGGCCGAGATTGCTTTCACGGGGTTGCCGACTGGCCCAGGGATGTTGATTAATGTAGCGATCTGTATTGGCACCGAACTCCTGCATTAGTTTTAATACACGTTCAGCATGAGAAAATTTCTCTAGCACCATACGCGCCGCTATCATGCGTTCCTTCAATCCGGGAGCAAGATTGATGACATCCGCAAACCCGGATGCACCGGCCATTTCCGAATCAACGAAAACTGCCATTAAGCGCATGATCTCACCACGATAACGAGAATTCGCATTGGCTGGTGAACTTAGCTTGCCACCACCCGCCAAATAATCCTCAAAACTTATTTCCTGTGTCATTGGGTTCAGGACCCTCTTCTATTATTGATCATAGTCCACAACCAGCTTATCGCTGACCGGAAAACTCTGGCAGGTCAGAATATAGCCTCGTTTAACTTCGTAATCTTCCAGAGCGAAATTGGCATCCATATCTACCTCGCCCTCAGTAACCAGAGCACGGCAGGTTGAGCATACCCCTGCTTTACAGGCAAACGGTAATTCCATACCTTCATCAAGACCCGCCTCTAAAACGGATTGATTACCCTTGATTATGTCGATACGGCGGCGGCGGCCATCAACAATAATATCGACCTCGCACTTCGACTGATCCTTTGCGGCTACCTGGCGCTTTTGTGATG
>JBLHGU010000322.1:0-4750 GCA_047615875.1 Parasphingorhabdus sp. | reverse complement strand
TGAAATGGGCAATTTGGGATGCAGTCTGGGGCGGCGCGTCTTTTCTGAGTTTAATCTGGCATTCTTTCTCGCTGGCTTTTATGGCGGCTTTAATTGCGGTTGTTGCAGCATTAGTGCTGGCTTATGCCCGTCGAATTCACCCCACGCCTGCAGTGAAGTTTTCTGTGTCACTTTCCGGGCTTGGTTATGCCGTGCCAGGTACTATCATTGCGGTAGGTGTCATTGTTCCTCTAGCCTGGCTGGATCATCGACTGATGGACTTTGCGGAACAGATCCTGGATATGGAAATTGGATTAATTTTTTCTGGCACCCTGGTAGCGCTACTATTTGCCTACACGGTGCGCTTTCTGGCGGTTTCTCTTGGCTCCGTGCAAAGCGGTCTTGAGAATATACGGCCGAGTTTGGATTATGCGGCTCGGTCACTGGGGAATACCCCAACCCAGGTACTTCGGCGAGTACATTTGCCTATTTTGCGTAGTTCGGTCTTAACCGCGCTTTTGATCGTTTTTGTAGATGTACTAAAGGAGCTTCCGGCAACATTAATGTTACGACCTTTCAATTATAATACTTTGGCTGTGCGGGCTTATGAGCTCGCTTCAGACGAGCGCCTGGTGGATGCTGCCCCTGCATCTTTGATGATTGTACTGGTGGGGATTCTGCCGGTTGTGCTAATTAGTCGATCTATTTCAGCAGGTTATTCCGGAAGTCTGTCTTCATGAGTAAGGAGCACAATCCAGAACCGACCCAGAACAAATCTCTGCTGCTTGAGGTTGAAGGTGTCAGTATTGGATTCGAAAATAAGCAGGTCATCGTCGATGCGGGCTTTAAGCTGGCCCGTGGTGAAATAGGTTGTCTCTTAGGACCCAGTGGATGTGGCAAATCAACGTTGCTTCGATGTATAGCGGGATTCGAGACCCCGGACCATGGTTCTATCAGGATGGCGGGTCAGGAGTTGTTTAGCGAGCAGCAATTTGTTAATCCAGAGTTGCGTCGTATCGGCATGGTATTTCAGGACTTTGCCTTGTTTCCCCATTTGGATGTCGCTGCAAATATCGCATTTGGGCTGCGCCAACTGTCTCGCAAAGAAATTGTAGAACGGGTTAATGAATTATTAGAGTTAGTTGGTTTGATGGGTTTCCAGACCCGATATCCCCATTCCCTTTCCGGTGGCGAGCAACAACGTGTTGCCCTGGCCAGGGCAATGGCACCAAGGCCGCCATTGCTGTTGTTAGACGAGGCGTTTTCCAATCTTGATGTGGAGTTGCGCCAGGCATTAGTGCCTGAAGTGCGACGTATACTTATACAGGAAGGTATAAGTGCCATATTGGTGACCCATGATCAAAGTGAAGCTTTCGCTATTGCAGACCAGGTGGGTGTGATGAGTCAGGGCAAAATTTTGCAATGGAACGACGCCTATCGTTTGTATCATGAGCCAGCCTGTCGGTTCGTTGCCAACTTTGTCGGGGAAGGAGATTTCTTAGTAGCAACCGTACTCGACGAGAGTTCGGTGGAAACTTCGTTGGGCGTGCACAAAAATGATGAACCCCACGGCTTCGAGATGGGGCAGCGCGTTGAACTGTTGGTCCGGCCTGATGATGTCTTGCACGATGATGACAGTCCATTTACCGGTGAGATTGTTTATAAATCCTTCCGTGGTTCGCATTTTTTGTACCACGTGCGATTAGTGGGTGATCAGCGCGTAATGTGTTTTGCGGATTCACACCATAACCATAATGTTGGGGAAGGAATCGGCATTCGACCGAATCTCGAACACCTGGTGCTTTTCGCTGCAGATTAGTTCAAGCGACTAACTATGGTTAAATGCAACAAACTGTATTAACATACAGCGAATGATAATTCATGTAGATATGGATGCCTTCTATGCCTCCGTTGAGGAGCGGGAAGATCCCGGGCTGAAGGGTAAGCCATTGGTCGTGGCGGGTAATCCAGATTCGAGAGGTGTTGTATCAGCAGCCAACTACGCTGCCCGAGAGTTTGGTGTTAGCAGTGCTATGCCGACATCAATAGCCCTGCGCCGCTGCCGACACTTAATTATTCTGCCTGTAAGGATGAAGTTGTATGCCTCTGTATCGCAACAAATTCGTGAAATATTTGAACGGTATACACCACAGATAGAACCACTTTCCATAGACGAGGCCTTTCTTGATCCGAGCGGGGGAGAAAAGCTTTATGGCAGCGCCATAGCTACTGCGGAGCTGATAAAGAATGATATCAAGCGTGAACTAAATCTTGTTGCATCTGTTGGTGTTGCGCCAAACAAATTCCTCGCAAAGCTAGCCAGCGACCACGAAAAACCAGATGGCTTTACTGTGGTGCAAGCCAACCAGATTCAGGATTTTCTTGACCCAATGCCTGTAGGTCGTCTTTGGGGTGTCGGTCCACGTTCACGACAGAAGCTTGAGGCCATTGGTTTCAATAATGTTGTGGATTTACGCAGGGGTGGCGAGGATAAATTGGTGCGACTTTTCGGCAGTCATGGCAGCCACTTGTGGAACCTGGCCCATGGTAGAGACGAGCGTAAGGTGATAACTGAGTACGATGCAAAATCAATTTCCCATGAAACCACTTTTGCAAAGGATTTTGAAAACTGGTCTGATCTAAATCCAGTACTGATGCAGCTTACCGAGGCTGTTTGCATTCGGCTGAGAAAAAAGGCTATAAAAGGTCGCACAATCACATTAAAAATACGCAGCTCCGAATTTAAAACCAAAACTGTGGCGAAAACCCTAAGCAATCCAACAGCAAGCACATCATTAGTCTGGCAAGTGGTTCAGTCATTGCTGGAGCCACTCAAACAAAAGCCATTTCCAGTGCGTCTTGTCGGGGTAGGGCTGTCGCACTTTGATGAAGATTCTCCGCAGCAGACAGATCTATTCGAACAAGGCCGTCAAAAAGAAAGAACTAAACTGGATAGCATATCTGACTCTATCCGATCTAAATTTGGCGATGCTGCAATTGGTCGAGGAACGAAATATAAGTAGTTACTTATTTCGAAAGCCTGGTTTTATTTACAATAAATATTGAGTCCGTTAGATGAATAGATTAGTAACTCCAATAATTTGTCGAGTTTTGTTATTATTCAATTCGGTCTGCAATTAAATGAAACAGGTGTAGTGCAAGATGCGAAAGCTTAAGTGGTATTTTGATTTTATTTCTCCGTTTGCGTATTTTCAGCTCAAACAAATTCCAGATTTGCCGGATGATCTACAGGTGGAATATGTCCCCGTTTTGTTTGCTGGATTGTTAAAATATTGGGGTAATGTTGGGCCAGCAGAATTTGAGCCCAAGCGCCAACATACCTACCGCTATTGTCAGTGGTACGCAGATCGACACGATATTCCATTTACGATGGCGGAAGCACATCCCTTTAATCCCATATCTATTTTACGACTTGCGATCCAGCAAGGCTCTAATGCTGGAGATATAGAGGCTATCTTTGATACTGTCTGGTGCCAGGGCCTGGCTCCTAATTCGAGCGAGTTTTGGAAAGTGCTAAGCACCAGGATTGGTAGAGAATGTAACTCGGATGAGGTTTTTGCCGATGATGTGAAATTGCAATTGCGTATGAATACCGAACAGGCCATTGCAGAGACGGTTTTTGGTGTGCCAACATTTCAAGTGGGTGGTGAAATATTCTGGGGTACTGATTCTTTTAGTACATTACTGGACTACTTAGCCAACCCGGAAATTTTTCAGGACCCCAAGTATATCCAGATAGCTAATACTCCTTCTGTGGCTCAAAGAAATATTTCTACTAAGTAAAAGTCTCCAGGGCTATCGACGACTCTCCCGCACAGCAATATAAAGACTGCTGGCAACAATCAGTGTTGCGCCCAAAGCTGTGCTGATGGTTGGAATTTCATTAAATAGATAATAGCCAAACAAACTTGCATAAAGTATTCGACTATATTCGAATGGTGCCACCACAGTCGTTTCGCCAGCTTTAAGTCCCTGCACGAGACAAGCTTGTCCCAGTGTGGAGAAAATCGCTATGATGGCAACCAGAAACAATTCATAAAATGTTGGAGTTTGCCAGTAATATAAGGCAGGGCCAGCGGTGAGAAGGCCCACAGAAATGTAGGTATAAAGCACGATAGCCAGAGGGTTTTCGGTACGAGTTAGACTCTTCACCGTTATCATGGCCAGCGCGGCAAAGAAGGCAAACAACAGCGCAGAGAACATCCAGGGATTGAAACTATCGGTGCCGGGATTTAGACAAACAACAACCCCGGCAAAACCCACTATTGTCGCCAGACTTCGACGCCACCCAACAATTTCTCCTAGAAATACGATGGCGAAAATAATCACAAATAAACTTCTGGAAAAGCCCAGTGTAGTAGCAAGGGTTAAATCCAGGTGGATTATTGCGAGGAAAAAGCTGATAAAAGAGCAGCCCCCCAACGCGCCGCGTAATAGATGAAACGCGGGTCTTTGTGTGTAGATCGAGGTTATACCCTGCCGGAACACAATGGGTAATATGAATACAATGGCATATAGACTGCGGATAAACAGCAATTCCCAGAAATTCATAACATTGCTGGCGTATTTGAGTGCCACCATCATTAATGAGAGAAAAAAAGAAGATGCCAATATCCATAAAACACCACGAATGTTTTGCGGGATGTTATTCCAGTAAGCGGAGAGTTTGGACAACTTGATACGCGAATCCACTAATGAGTTAAGTGTTGGCTGAATGATTCAGCACATGGCAACCTGTTACAGGTTAATT
>JBLHGU010000321.1:0-4771 GCA_047615875.1 Parasphingorhabdus sp. | reverse complement strand
ACATAGGGTTTAACAAATTGTGGAGCCATGAGCTTCACAGTGTGCCCGAGCGTCTCCAACTGCCTTGCCCAGTGATGTGCACTGCTGCAAGCTTCCAAACCAATTAAACAAGGTTCCAGTTGAGTGAAAAATAATAATACTTGCTTTGGCCGAAGCTGCTTGATAAATGCCTTTTTACCTTGCTCGTTCACCCCATGTACTTGTAGTACGCTCTTTGCCAGATCAATACCTACTGTTGTAATCTTCATAGAGGTTGCCTCTTTCAGTTAGTGGGAATTTACATTCGCCACACTTTGGCACTTTGATGCCGTTCTGGGTAGGGGCGACCATCCCATTAGCCTCTGCCCTGAACAGCCATTATCATATTCCGTCAAAATCTCTCAGGAGTTACAACTCTTGACAAAAAACGTATTGTGTCCAGAGTTTAAAAATTACTGATTTCGACAGAGCGAGTTCACTCACGGCGAAAACGTGAATGTCCGCTCGACTATCTTTGTGCGAATTTTAAAGAAAGTACCTCTCTCCAAATCCTTGAATGGCTCCCAATAAACCTATGGATCAAATGTTTTATTGAGGAAGATAACTCTCTCAGAAATTCACAACGTGCATCCACCGCCCATTCCTGATAACGATAATTGGAAACGATTACCTCTTTGTCTCTCATATTCGTTGAATTTGTCATTGAAGGTCTCCTTGGGTTATGTAAGGCCATTACTTTTTGGCGCGTTGAATAGGGATGACCAGTATCTCCTTCACCCGTGACAGGTACATATAATGTGGCAAAATCGGGCGTGACAAATACGTGAAAAACCCGGATAAACCACGACATTGAGGCATTTTTTGCATAATATTGTCCTATGCAAAAAATAAAATTCGAATTATTGGGAAACCCGAAACTTTCTATCCCCGGAGAGAATGAGGTGCACCTGAGCACGAAGAAGTCGTTGGCCCTACTTGTCTACCTGGCGTGTCCTCCGGGGATTTCCCATTCCAGGGAGCAGATAGCGGCGCTTTTATGGAGTCGTAGTGCCGAAGAACAGGCTCGTTCGAGTCTTCGTCAAGAGTTGGTTCGTGTGAGAAAAGCACTAGGTGTTGCAAAACATGTCTTCTGCTCTAATTTTGCGCAAATCAGTATAAAACCCGAAAATATCAGCATCGACACAATCGAGTTTGAAGAGTTAATTGCCAAAGGCGATGTCGAGTCCCTTGAGGACTCTGTTGAGATGATCCGGGGAGAATTTGTAGCTGGTCTCGTATTGAACGAGAAACCATTTGAAGAATGGTTAGGCACCGAAAGGTCCAGGATTTCCGAACTTGCTATTGTAGGAATGAGTATGTTGCTGAAGCATTATGAGGCTCTGGGCGAGCACGGGAAGGCCGGTGTGGTTGCGCAAAAACTACTGCTTTTCGATCCATATCAGGAGTCGGTCCATAGGGCATTGATGCGGTCCCTTTCCAGCCAGGGTCGTTTAGAATCCGCGCTACAGCAGTTCAAACTTTGTGAGGACCTACTTAGAGCGGAATTATCGATAGAGCCAAGTCCTGAAACGTCCAGAGTACGAGACGAAATCATTCAATCGAGAGAATCTAAGCGTCATGCGCCAACGGCTCCCCGAGTAGAGAGCGATAACCTTATACGCAGTCTCGGTTATTTTGAAACAGATGCGCCACAGGGTTCGACAAGGTTGCCTCTACAATTAAGAGGTCTGAATCTGATCGTGCCCGAGCGGCCATCAATAGTGATTTTGCCTTTTAAAAACCTGACGAGCGATGCTGAAAACGACTATTTAGCCGACGGTATCCGAATCGATATTCAGGCGGCATTGGTAAAAATTACAGGAATATTCTTGATCGCGGCAGGTAGCGCAAACGCATTGAAAATGATTGACCCCAGAGAGGCGGCGAATACCTTGGGTGTACGTTACACTTTGTCGGGCAGTTTAAGAAGGTCTGGAGACGATCTGCGAATTTCGTCGGAGTTGATTGATGCGCAAACAGGATGCGCGGTGTGGACGGAAACCTATGATCGAAAACTTGAGAACGGATTCGCGGTTCAGGATGAAATCATCGAGCAGATTGTTACTAAACTTGACGTGAAGTTATTGGGAGGCGAACAGGCGGCTGTATGGCATAGAACGTTAAGGGAGCGAAATGCACTTGAGTCGTTTTACAAGGGCCTACATGAATTTTTTAAAATTCAGAAAGACGCGAACTTACGAGCCCGACAATATTTTGAAGACGTTGACAAGAAGCAACCAGACGTTGCAATTGGCGCAACTTGGACGGCACTGTGTCACTGGTTCGACGTATTTAAGGGTTGGGGTTCAGACCCAAAAACGTCTCTCAAACTTGCTGGTAGTTATGCTGAGAAAGCAGTTAATATGGTTGACGCAGATGGTCAGGCACATATGGTATTGAGTCACGTTCACCTAATGAATCGGAGGTTTGACGACGCTCTAATTGTTGGACGCAAGGCGATTGCATTGAGACCTAATTGCACAAATGCGAATGGATTTTTTGCGAACGTTTTGCACTATTGCGGAGAACAATCTGATGCCATTGATCACATCACCTGGGCCATCCGATACTCTCCGGTATATCCACCATTTTTCGCAGATATATTATCGCTATCATACTTACTCAGCGACGGTTACGAGGAGGCTTTGGCGATCTCCAATGAGTCCCTTAGCGTAAATGCTGAAGGGTTAATGGCGAAACTGGTCAAAGCTGCCGCATATTCGGCGCAAGCGGATATCGAAAACGCTCAATTGGTCGGCAACTTAATTGTAAAGACCGATCCCACGTTTTCAATCCAAGAATTTGAGGCAAGACAACTGTATAGAAATCCTGATGATCTGAAACAGCTTATTTGCTGGTTGAGACAGGCCGGGCTTTAGTAATGATTGCTGTCCATTTGAATCTTCCTGATGGCTAGTTCTGGCACAAACCTGAAGTCCACCCTTGAAGACAAATTGAAAATAATGTTACACCGAAGCGAATACTTGGTGTAAATGGTGGTCATTGCCTCTTTACATATTCGGCCTTATGCGAAATCGTGAAAACGTCACGGATAGAAGTCAAAAATCACCCTCCGGGGTGGTTTTCTACGTTAGGACGGGGCGCCTGGCGAGACTCAACGAATGGCTGCAATGAGTATTAAAGACTCAGTCAAGAAAGTCAATCTATGTCCGCTTTTGGCGGCAAGTGTATGATCAAGTTGATCTTATCCCTGATTGAATTTAAATGCTTAAGGATAACTTGCATGCTAACTTTGGTGCCGGGGTTGCCGCCATATCGCCACCGATACTCATTCTTCGCTCCATGGGCCGTCCTGGCCCGGTCCCGCGCCCATCCCTGGCGCTAGTCGCTAAGAATGAGTACCGATAACGATATGTCTGAGAAGGGATGTCGCTTGAAGATTGCATGATTATTTGCCCTTAAAATGTCCACTGATTCAAAGTAAAATAACGGCATGTCTAAACTTACCGACAATAATCTCTGGCCCTACATCCAGTTAATGCGCCTAGATCGACCTATTGGCTGGTTGCTATTAATGTGGCCAACACTGTGGGCGCTTTGGATTGCTGGCGATGGCCGGCCTGATCCAGCTGTTGTGGTGATATTTCTAGCCGGCGTGATTGTCATGCGGGCGGCCGGCTGTGTGGTTAATGACATTGCCGACAGTGATTTTGACAAGCATGTTGCACGAACTGAAGGCCGTCCTTTGGCTAGTGGACAGCTTTCGATCAAGCAGGCCTGGGGGTTATTTTTTGGTCTTGGGGTAGTGGCACTGTTGATTGTTCTTCAGCTGAACTGGTTGACTATCAAACTATCTTTTGCTGCAATTTTCATCGCCGTAACTTATCCGTTGATGAAGCGTATAACAAATCTGCCTCAGGTGTATTTAGGTATAGCATTTTCCTGGGGCATTCCCATGGCGTTCAGCGCTTTAACAGGCGAGGTGCCGATGCTAGCCTGGCTATTGTTATTTGCGAACATGCTCTGGACGGTTGCCTACGATACCTTTTATGCCATGAGTGACCGGCCAGATGATTTGAAAATAGGTATAAAGTCCACGGCGGTATTGTTCGGTCGTTATGACTTACACTTTGTTAGTGGTTTTTATCTGGCATTTTTTGTCACAATGATATGGCTGGGTTCATATCTGGGTTTGAATGGGTTTTATTTTCTTGGGATTGGAATATCCGTCATTATTTCTGGCCTGTTGTTATTGCAGTGTGCTGAGCGTGACCGACTTGAATGCTTTAAGGCATTTGTAAACAACAGTTGGATTGGTGGCGTATTGTTTGCTGGATTGGTTTTGGCCTACCTTTAACGGCCCACGTGGAAGCCTCGATATACAACCTCGATTGCCTTACTTACGTGGTAGTTTTCTTTGGTAGCACATTACGTTCGGGGTGGATAATATGTCTATGATCCTGATAATCATGCAGAGGGCCGTCGTGTATCTCTTCGATCAGATCTCTGGATTTAGTATATATCCAGGCGTTATAGTGTTCACCGGTGGCCGTGACAATAGCAATACAGTGCTTTCGGTAGCCATTTAGCAGGGTAATTCCTTCCAGTGCATCCATCCAGTCCATGGTGGCTTGATCAACAAGATATAATTCACCGGTTATTTTTTGCCCGCTGCCGGGTTCATAAACGACTACGGGTGAGAAGCGCTGGTTCACCACCAGAAGTGGGTATTCGTTTTCGGTAGTGGCGCGATCTTTAAAGAAACCGTCAAGTCTCTCGGCGTCGTGATTAG
>JBLHGU010000320.1:0-4782 GCA_047615875.1 Parasphingorhabdus sp. | reverse complement strand
CTGTTTAGCCTTTACAAAGCCGACCCCGGTTGAACTACTCTCTGAGATAGCGGATCCAGGATTATCTTCATTGACAATCTTTGATACAAAGTCTTGCGACGGTACCGCTGGATCTGTACTAATCGGCTGCAACTCAGGGGCTGCAGGAGCCACATAGTTTTGCTCACCACCTTGAGTTTCCTTTGGTTTATCAAGAACCCAGCCTAATATTATCAATGTAATTCCAACTAGAACCACAGCACCCGTAATGCGGTGCTTTAGTTCATAGGAAACATCGTTTTGAAACATGGCCAGAATAGTTAAGCAGGGACTGGATAGGGGGTATGATGTAGATAGCGAATTATATCACCTGCTGCATAGAATGACCCGAAGACAACCACTCGATCCAGGCCGTCGCTTTGCAACTCGGCCAATTCCAGAGCCGAGGAAATATTACTACATACGGTAATGTCTGCATGGCTACTGTATCGAATTGCCCGCTCGAGCATCGCTGTGCCGGCGGCACGAACATTATCCAGTTCAGCAATATTCCAGTGGCTAATATGTGGGCTTAGTAGCGCCGCCACAGCGGCGATATCTTTATCTTCGAGCATGGAAAATACTGCTCTTGTACAGCCTGGAACTGGATTCTCAGCAAGGTGCGCAGCCAGAACCTGAACACCATCCGGATTATGAGACACATCCAGAATCAACTCCGGCTGTCGCTTGACAACCTGAATTCGGCCGGGCAAATTGACCTGCTTTAAGCCCTGCTTGATCGATTCGAGCGAGACCGGCAAGCGATTTTCCAGGAGTTTAATACAGGCAATTACGCCGCTGGCGTTATTGCACTGATGCGCCCCAGACAATGCTGGCAAATTGGCAATATCTGAATTGTTTTCTTCTCCCGATCGTAAATATTTCCAATGCCAGGACTGCGCCATAACCTCAAAACCATAGTCAACACCCAGCTGATAAAGATCTGCTCGAATTTCCGAGGCACGAGAAGCTAATATATTTGGCGGACGAATCCCGCTACTGACAACCTTGCCGGAAGATCTCATGATACCTGACTTTTCTCTACCAATCTTTTCAACAGTGTTACCAAGCCAAGCTTGGTGATCTAGTCCGATTTCCGTAATTATTGCGACATCAGAGTCAATAATGTTGACCGCATCCAGGCGTCCGCCCATGCCAACTTCCAGAATAGCAATATCAATTCCAGATTGTTCAAAAACCACTAGTGCTGCCAGCGTGCCAAACTCAAAATAGGTAAGCGGGATAGATCCTCGAGCGGACTCTACCTTTTCAAAGGCATTAACCAAAAGCTCATCATCTACCGGCGCTCCATCTATACGTACTCGTTCATTATATCGAACTAAATGTGGCGATGTAAAAGCCGCGATACGGTAACCTGCTGCCTGATAGATTGACTCCAGAAAAGCTACAGTAGAGCCTTTACCATTAGTTCCGGCAACTGCTACGACACAATAAGGCAGCTTTAGTCTTAGACAATGGAGCACGCGTCGAACGCGGTCCAGACTTAAATCTATACTGCGATAGTGGACCTTTTCAATATGGTCCAGCCAGCGCGACAGCTCCGATTGAGTCATTGCAATTATTATTTGAGCGGTTAGTCAGAGCTACTGTCTGGACCCAGAATATCGTCAAGATCTGGCACGATACTGCCACGAAACCCCATCGAACCGAGTAATGAGAATAATGTGTCACGAAGTTCAAGACGATTAACAATCATGTCGATAGCGCCATGCTCGAGCAAAAACTCTGCGCGCTGAAATCCTTCTGGCAGAGTTTGACGTACAGTTTGCTCAATGACTCTAGGTCCTGCAAAACCGACCAAAGCACCGGGCTCAGCAATAATAATATCCCCAAGCATGGCAAAACTGGCCGACACACCGCCCATGGTTGGGTCGGTTAGTACAGAAATATACGGCAAACCATCATCATGCAGGCGAGTTAGAGCCGCTGAGGTTTTTGCCATTTGAAACAGGGAAGACAAAGCCTCTTGCATACGGGCGCCGCCGCTAGCACTGAAACATAAAAATGGTGTTCGACGCTCACGGGCTAATTCGACGCCGCGTACAAACTTCTCACCCACCACAGAGCCCATTGATCCTCCCATGTATCGAAACTCAAAGGCCGCCACCACTAATTCCAGATGCTTAAGTTTACCGCGGCCGACAATGAGCGCCTCCTTTTCGCCACTGCCTTTTTCAGCATCAGATATTCTGTCTTTATATTTTTTACTATCTCGAAACTTTAGCGTGTCAACAGGCTTTAATGCTTCACTGTTTTCCTCAAAAGAATCTTTATCTAGCAGTGCAAGTATTCTGTCTCGCGCACCGATTCGCATATGAAAGCCACATTTGGGGCAAACCTGGGCATTATGTGAAAGTTCTGCGCCATATAACGTGGCACTACATGACTTACACTTACTCCATACACCTTCTGGAACTCCACGCTTGCCCTTAAGACGTTCGGCATTTACCTTGGGGGGAAAAAGTCTGTCAAACCAGTTCATAGATTTTTCTGAGTCCGGCAATCGGCAGCATGAACTGCCTGGATGAATTCATAGACTGCCCGATGATCTTTCACGCCTGGGGCAGATTCCAGGCTACTACTAACATCGACCGCAAATGGATGTGCATTGGAAATGGCTTGCCCAACCGTAGAAGGTTCCAGCCCACCAGCCAAAATAACTGAATGTCGTGTTATTTGTTTTGCTCTACTCCAATCAAAAGCAATTCCTGTGCCACCAACCTGGTTAGGCACGTAGGTATCCAGCAGCAACGCCCGTGCTGACTTATACCCTGATTCGAGATTGGCTAAATCTATATCTTCACGCATTCGTAGAGACTTAATGTAAGGGAGATTGAAATATAACGCGTCCGCCGCTGTTTCATTACCATGGAACTGCAAAATATCTGGATTAGCCACCTGAATCCAATGTTTGAGCAGGCTCTGCTCCATATCAACAGTCACAAGCACCAAACTAACAAAGGCCGGAACTACTTGTCTGATTTCCTGGGCAGCCAACTCGGACACATGCCTTGGACTGGGCGGATAAACAATCATACCCAGCGCGTCCACACCAGCGGAAACTGCTACCCGTGCATCATCAGCATTGGTTACTCCACAAATTTTGACACGCGTTCGAGACATTACCAACTTAAAGTTTAGTTACGCAGAAAAAACCATTCTACTTAGGAGGGAAACAATAGGCAATTCTACCAGAATCGTGGTTTTGAAGGCGTATCAGGTAATTCATATTGATCATCATATTGGATCTTTGTCAGATAAAGACCATTAGGCAGGGCAGTAACACCGCCACGCCGTCTATCTTCGCTGCGCAGAATTTCCAGACTCCAGTCTGGAGATCGATCACCCGCACCAATAGTCATTAATACCCCAACAATGTTTCTCACCATATGATGTAGAAAACCATTTGCCTCGACATCAATCCAGCACCACTTATCAACGTTTCCGATGCTCAGATTATAGATTTCTTTTACTGGTGTTTTTGATTGACAGGAGGCCGCTCGATAAGCATTAAAATTGTGTTTTCCGATTAGATGAGTTGCAGCTTGACGCATCGCGTCAATATTCAGACAACGATGATCCCAGGTAACCAAATTGCGTAGAATCCCAGGCCGCATCCGCTGTTTGCAGACAATATATCGGTAACTCCTACGTCTGGCAGAAAATCGCGCATGGAACGAACTATCGACAGATTTCACCCAGTGCAAACAAACTCCATCTGGCAGATAAGTGTTTACGCCACGCAGCCAATTATTGTCGGAACGAACGACGTTAGTCTCAAAATGTATCATTTGGGCGGTGGCGTGAACTGCTGTATCCGTTCTGCCGGCCACAACGACACGTAATGAGTGGGCGGCCACTTTTGACAGTGCCTGCTCGACGGCATCTTGCACGGTATGCACGCCAATCTGGCTCTGCCAGCCGCAAAACCCAGAGCCATCATACTCAACACTGGCGGCATATCTATGCATTATCACTTATGACGACGCAAATGTTGTGCTTTCTTGAGGCAACTAACTAAGTTCAGGCAGCGTAAAAACTTCAATGCCTCTTCCTACGCCCTTGACATTGTGAGTACCCAGACTAACCAGCTCGCATTCTAGATTAGCTGCCAATTCCTGGGAAATCAAAACGGGAGACTTAAGCTTCTTGGTTAAATCCTCAATACGGGCAACCTCATTAACAGTCGCCCCGATAACTGTGAACTCCAGACGTGTCGGCACACCAATATTACCGCTCAAAACCTCACCACAATGCAGGCCAATACCAAAGTTAACGGGTAAACCCTGTTCCTGCAAAGCCTTCATCCCGGCTAAAGCAGATCGTACGGCTGCGACCAATTTTCGCCCTGAGCTTCTGGTGATCCGTTTATTACCCAGTGGGAAAGTAGCGAGAACGGCATCACCCACAAAGCGTAAAACCTCTCCTCCATTCTCCAATATCGCTCCAGCGGTACATTCAAAATAATGATTTAACATTTGCATGAACTTTTCTGAGCCCAGCTTTTCCGCCAGCTGGGTGGACTGACGTAAATCGCTATACCAAATTATTGCTGGAATACTTTCTCCATCGCCACGCTGAATCAGGCCATTTAGAACCTTCTGTCCAGCCACTGGACCCAGGTAGGCCGACATAACATTAGTAGCAATTTCATCTTTAATTTTCACTTTAACAGCCACTGCCAACTGATTCTGAACCCGTTGAAGTGCCCTGATATCCGAGTCAGAAAACCCACCAGGACGC
>JBLHGU010000319.1:0-4824 GCA_047615875.1 Parasphingorhabdus sp. | reverse complement strand
GTCCAGGTCCTCTCTGGCTATTGCCTGTCTGGAAAAGTCCCAGCCCGCCTATTGTGCCCATGAAGATCATCCGGGCATTGTTCATGCATTAGTTATAGGTGATGCGGCTAAAGCGCAAAGCTTAATGACCCGCCATCTCGACCACATTATGTCCAATCTGATATTTGACGACTCTGCTGCCGAAGATTCACTGGAAAAAATACTCGTTGGATTGTAAGTTAGCTCTATGCAACCACCCGCAACCCGAATAGCGTTTTTGCTAATTGATAACTATAGCCTGATGGCATTCGCCTCGGCTATGGAGCCATTCAGGCAAGCCAACCGACTGGCCGGGCGGCAGCTGTATGAGTGGTGGGTATGTTCCATTTCCGGAGAATCAGTGCAGTGTTCCGCCAACATCAGAACTGACGCGGAGTACAGCATTGATAGTACTCCGCTGCCGGATTTGCTGTTGATTATCAGTGGAGATTCAAAACCCCTGCAAAACGAAGCAGAAGTACACAAACGTTTGCGCATACTCGCAGGGCAGGGCTGCTGGTTAGGTGGGTTGTCAGTCGGTAGTTATATTCTTGCCAGGGCAGGGGTTCTCGACGAACATAAATGCACGGTCCACTGGGAATATCTTGAGTCATTCAAAGAACAGTTTCCACGTCTCGATATAACCGGTGAGTTATTTGAAATAGATGGTGCCCGTTTGACTTGCTCGGGTGGTTCTGCCTGTATGGACCTTATGCTTAACTATATAGCAGCCAATCACGGTCGTGAACTATCCAGGCGGGTGGCAGAAGTTTTTATTCACGAAAGGGTGCGAGATAACAACGATCAACAACGCCAGCCACTGCGTACCCGTCTTGGTGTTAGTCACCCCAAGTTATTGCATTGTCTTGAACTCATCGAGCAGGATACCGATGTGGTTTTAATGCAAAACGAGCTGGCGGAGAAAGTAGGGCTGTCCAATCGGCAGCTGGAAAGACTTTTTCAGAAGTATCTGCATACCACACCGAGCCGATATTGCATGGACCATCGATTACGTCGAGCCCGTTCTATGTTACGTAATACCAGTCGTTCGATTATTGATATTGCCGTCGCCTGCGGATTTTCCTCGCACTCTCACTTTAGCAAGAGTTATCGAGATCACTTTAGTATTACGCCAAACAATGATCGTCTAAGTGCCTGATGCGTCGATCGAGATGGTTGGGCTATCGTCAGGTTAGGCAACGACACTGCGACCACCATCAATAGTGATTGTTTGTCCGTTGATATAAGGCGCATCTTGAATCAGGAATAGCACGGCGCTAGCTATGTCTTCTGGATCGCCGCTGCGGTTCATAGGAATCTTTTGTAAAATATTTTCGCTTTCGCTGCCATTTTCGGGCCATAGAATCGCCCCAGGTGCGATGGCATTTACCCGTACTTCAGGGGCAAGTTCACTGGCCATTGATTTGGTTAAGCTGGTTAGTCCGGCTTTACTGGCGGCATAGGCTGCATGCTTGCTAAGCGGGCGGTCCGCATATATATCAGTGATATTAATGACACAGCCGTGATTTTTTCTAAGCACGTCAACTAGTCCCTGGACTACGAAATAAGGTGCTTTCAAATTAACGCTATGCAGTTGATCCCAGTCGGCCTCGGTTGTTTGTCCAATGGACGTAGGAAAAAATAGCGATGCGTTATTTATTACTGCACTCAGGTTTGACACTTGCTCCCCTACCTTTCGAGTAAACTCCTCAATCTGGTTGAATTGAGTCAAATCAGCGCAATACAGTGAAACTGAGTTAGCTCTAATCTTGTTAAGATCGTCTGCTAAACGCTGGACATCATCGATTGATTCACGATAATGCAGGGCCAGATCGAAACCGGCGGTATGTAGCTTCACAGCAATTGCCGCGCCAATTCGTCGGGCTGCCCCGGTAATTAGTATCGTTTGCTTTGCGTCATTCATTATGTATTTCTATGTTGCTAATTCTCAATCGCCATTCTGGAACTAAACCCGGAGTCTCTAATTTATGAGTGCATCTGACCTCAGAGCGGTGAGTAAACTTCCTGTTCCCACAGCAGAACTACAGGCTCGTACTGATGCTGTACGGGAGTTTATCAGCAATGCCATAACCCAGGCCGGTGGTAGTCTGGACTTTGCAGAATTTATGGAACTGGCCTTATATGCCCCGGGTATTGGCTACTATGTGAATGGCCTGCCGAAATTAGGTGCTGGTGGAGATTTTGTAACAGCACCAGAACTGGGCGATTTGTTCGCCAGAGCCCTGGCTAAACAAGTCGCACAAATTCTCGATACTTTGGACAATGGCATAATTCTGGAGTTTGGTGCAGGTTCTGGAGTGCTAGCTGCACAATTACTCCGGGCGTTAGACGAGTTAGATCAGTTGCCCGAGCAGTATCAAATTCTGGAACTCAGTAGCGACCTACAGACTCGTCAACGTGAGGCGGTAAATAAGCTGCCTGACTATTTGGCACGGCGGGTATGTTGGCTCACCAGTCTGCCGGAGAAACCACTAAACGCTGTCATCGTCGCTAATGAAGTGCTCGATGCAATGCCCGCGGTACGATTTCTGGTAAAGGACGAGGGTTGTTATCGTCAGAGAGTGGGGTTACACAACGGTCAGTTTGTATGGCAGGTTGCAGATGTTTCAGACCAACAACTCGATGCCCTGAAAAACAACTATCAGCTCGGTGTCGGTTATCAGTCAGAGCAAAATCAACGTGCTGAAGCATGGGTTGCGTCGGTGTCCGAATGCCTGCTTTCCGGCGCTTTGCTGTTGATCGACTACGGGTACAACGGTCGCGAGTATTATCACCCTCAGCGAGCCGAGGGAACCTTACGCTGTCACTACCAGCAGTTTGCGCATAATGACCCGTTAGTATTAGCTGGTATACAGGACATTACCAGTCATGTGGATTTTACTGCCATCGCAGAGGCCGGACATGCAGCGGGTTTGCAAGTGAGTGGTTTTACAAATTTGTCAGGATTTATCCTGTCCAGTGGCATTCTCGAAGAGCTACAATCTCGGCCACGTGGCGCAGAGCAGCAACTGGCCATAAGCAATGAACTAAAACGACTGACACTACCGACTGAAATGGGGGAAATATTCAAAGTGATAGCACTTGGCCGCAATGTGGATGTCGATCTTATCTGTTTTCGGCTACAGGATAGTCGCGGTCGACTATAAATGCATAGCAGTGTTCTGAGCATATGATTAATTCGCACAAAAATATTAGTACCCATCATTTCGAGCAGCGACTTTGCAAATAGATTCAGTGCAGGCCATCGTCCTTGCAATAGTTCAGGGGTTGACCGAGTTTCTGCCCATTTCAAGCTCAGGGCATTTGATACTGTTTCCGGCAATCCTGGGTTGGCCAGATCAGGGGCAGGGTTTTGATGTGGCTCTGCATGTGGGTAGTCTTGCTGCCGTTATTTTTTACTTTAAAACCGATATGCTCGGTTTGTTGGGTGCTGTTCCGCAGATTTTAAAAGGCCAAAGCTCTAAACAAACGCGATTGTTTTTGAACTTGCTAGTTGCCACTTTGCCAGCGCTGTTAGCGGCTTATTTACTAAAAGACTGGATAGAAGTGAGTTTGCGTGGCGCTTTGCTGATAGCCGTCTCAAGTATTGGTTTTGGAATTCTGTTATGGCATTCGGACCGACGCCGGATTAACTCTGAAGGTCTGGATGAAATGAACTCAGGCCGAGCATTAATTATAGGTCTGGCACAAATACTTGCGTTGCTCCCCGGCACTTCACGCTCTGGGATTACCATAACTGCCGCGCGATACCTGGGCTATGATCGAAAGCAGGCAGCACGCTTTTCATTTCTAATGTCGATACCCATAATTGCGGCGGCCGGGCTCTATAAAACCATAGAGCTTGCTGGAGTTTATGGACGTTTAGAGACTGAAGTTCAATGGGATATGTTCGCACTTGGCACAATCGTGTCGGCTGTGTCAGCTTATCTTTGTATCGTATTATTTCTACAAACTATACAGCGTGTTGGGATGTTGCCATTTGTCATATACAGGGTATTGTTGGGTTTGTTCCTGTTCTATGTATTCTGGTAAGCACGCTAATCCTCACAAATGCAACATAGTGTTGTGTCGACACGGCAAATCTACGCTAACCGTTAAGTTACTGAAACCGGGTTTGAACTTTCAGTCATTTTCAGATAATCGAACACAGTTCGGGTATTGAGTAACAATTTTTCATCATTGCCGGGATACTTTCGGTTTTTTTCTTGCCTTTTAATAAACTGGGGTAGCCAAAGGAATCTTAATCAGTCTTGTTGGATGCGGCGCTTACACAGGGACAGAATTCGTGACGCCAGATTGTGATGCGCTTGCATGAGGTGCTGAAAGATGGCGTCAGTGGTCGAATCTAGCTGAGTTACCTTGAGTTGGGGATGTCTAATCACCAGACATTGGAATTGAGGTAGGCGAATATAAAATATTATCCTGGGATTTACAGCCTGGAGGTGCCATTCTATTCGAGTTTCGTACACTACATGGTATTAGAAATGCTACCGTAGAATCTGCCAAGCGGGCTTTTTCTACCCGTTGGTTGGGTGATGAAATAAGGTATTGCGAAAGGTCAATTTAAACCTCTCCACCCTATGTAGATCATGGCATGAAAAATGGTGGGCCTTTAAGAGAAGATTGGTTTCCGCTTGTTTGGCAATCGGCTTAATCATGTCAACAAAACCAAATCACACTTTGATTAATTAATTATCAACATCAGATAACTTTCTTCAACATGCTTAAAGTACTACCCAACGGCAGATCGTGGATTATCAGGAACAAGGATTCATATCTCCCATA
>JBLHGU010000318.1:0-4889 GCA_047615875.1 Parasphingorhabdus sp. | reverse complement strand
GTATTTTGGATTGACGAGTTTCATCTGCCTGGAGATCTCCTCATTGGAGCGAAGTGGAGTTGCATCCGCGCCAGCGCTGTTGATAAGTGCTTTCCATTTGGTAAGCCATTCAGACCAACGCTTGTCCATCTCGTCGGGATCTTTCGCATAGGTCATGTCTGTAGAAGCCGCAGCACCCTTCGAGTTCTTGTAGAAGCTTTTCTTGAGAGGGCTAATATCATCAGGTAGATTTGAAAGCTCGCGGAAGAATAGTGTGTAATCGACAGGCGTTTGAACCATTAGCGTTTCAAGCTCACTGAACAACGCTGCATCAAATGAGCCAAGCCCAAGTTTGTCAGCCCACATCTGCTCCATTTGCGTTTGCATCACTGCTGGAAAGCCACTATAAATCTCACCGAGCTGTTGCTGACAGTCTTCATGGGACATTAGTAAAGGCAATAACGCAGTACAAAACGAGTAGAAGTTGCGTTCCGCAGCCACGGGTTGGTTGAGCAACGAGAAGTGTTGTCCGCCACCTGTCCATGGCTGAAACTGTGGGTTGAATTCATCGCAAAATCCGAATGGTCCATAGTCGAGTGTGAAACCACCGGCTGCACAGTTGTCGCTATTGAAGTTGCCCTGGCAGTAGCCGACGCGGATCCAGTTCGCCACAAGCGATGTAAGGCGGCCGCGGAACTCTTGCGCGAGCAAAATTACTTTCTCGGCAGTGGTTAATTTCTGATCGATAACATCACCGTACTCACGGTCGATCAAGTGCAACACAATCTTCTCGAGCTCTTCATACGCCTTCGGGTGCTCGTTCTTGCTGGCACGACGACCGAATAACTCGAGTTGCCCGACCCGAATAAACGACGGTGCAACCCGGGTCGAGATCGCGACTGCATTGGACACAAGCAGGTCGGGGTCCTGGGAGTGCGAGCCCTCTGAGTACCATGGCCGCTTGACCTCCTCTGTTTTCGATACGTACAAGCTCAAAGACCGTGACGTTGGCCCACCCAGCGCGTGCATGTGCTCCTGAGCCAGAAACTCCCGCACACTCGACCGCAAGACGGCACGACCATCAGCACCACGGCAGTAGGGTGTGCGACCACCACCTTTCAGCTGCATTTCCCAGCGTTGACCGTTAATGACGGCCTCAAGTACAGAAACTGCGCGACCGTCCCCGTAGCCGTTGCCGGTTTGGAACGGACACTGCTGAGTGTATTCGGTACCATAGATAGAAAGAGCGTACCCAGTCGCCCAACCAACCTTGCGCATCGGCTCTGGAAGCTGCGAGGTGTCGCCAGAGAACAAGCGAACGAAATCATCCGACTCGGCCAGGCTATCGGCGAAACCTAGTTCGTGAAAAAGGTTTTTGCTGTGTGCGACGTACTCGGGGTCTTCGATTAGCGTCGGCTTAACAGGCACATAGTGGCCTGTGAAGACCTGTCGCGGCGCGTGGTCTTCGCCGTTATCTTTCGCGTTCGGATCGCAGTTGAGAGTATCCATGAGCGAGTAATTTACCAACGTTGCAAGATCGTCGAGGGTTGCAACAGTTGGGGAGGCTTCATCGAGCAGTCGATTGGTCATAGAGTTAATCATAGTACGATTTGTAAAAAAGGGGACAAAACCGATATTGAAAGATCTTGTCCAATGCTTTCGGCCCAGTACTTTTATGAGCCGAAAAAAGCAGAATATTTAGATGATTTCGGCGCAAGGGCGAGCGGGAGGCTTAATTACTGTCATAATCTGTTACGAAGTTATTGATGAAGCCACGCCAGAAGCAATGCCAAGAAAAACCTGCCCAAACTGCCAGCGCCCACCACTGGTTTGTTACTGTAGCGCACTGGTGCAAGTGGCCAATACAACCAGGGTACTGATCATACAGCACCCACAAGAACAGAAGCACCCCTTTAACACCGGCCGCATGGCGCACATGTGCCTGAGTAATAGCGAGCTCATCGTGGCCGAAACATTATCAGCGACCAAGCTGGCCAGCATACTCAATACCCCATCCGCGTTGCTCTATCCATCGCTCCCCTGGCTAGACAACACCTTAGAAATAAAGCCTGAAACCAAAGAATCTGCAGGCTACAGCAACATTCAACAGCTGATAGTGATTGATGCCACCTGGAATAAATCAAAGAAAATTCTACACCGCAACCCCGCCCTTCAAGAACTCCCCCGATTACATCTAAAGGGCAATTTAAGCTCTAACTATCAAATCCGAAAAACCACCGTCGCCAATGGCCTGTCAACTCTGGAAAGCATCGTTAAAGCGTTGAGCACAATAGAACCTAAGGGTGAGTTTGACGCGATGCTACAGCCTTTTGAGATGATGATTGGTTTGCAGCTTAAAAACTGCGGGGGAAATGGTCAGCATCTTGATGCTTAGAGGTGGCCGTAACAAATCGTGAGTTTAAAAATTGAATTTAGATTCAAATACACACCCCTTTATTGCGAGGAAAACATCTGGCATCTGGCCAGTGATGACCGGTTTCGTGGGCTCGATACAAAGGTTGTTCTAATCACAGGACCTGGCAGCCATCGCAAGCTCTGGTTTCAACGTTGTAGTGAACACGCCGCACTCCCTGTGCACTGGGACTATCACGTCGTACTACTGGTATGGGATGACATCTGGCAGATCTGGGACCTCGATACCACATTAGAACTTCCAGTGAATGCATCTACCTATTTTCGCAAGACCTTTCGTGGACCTGATGAAAGCTTTGACAACACCAGCGTATTATTCAGAACAATTGATGCGAAAGAGTATATTGCGAAATTTAGCTCTGACAGATCTCATATGAGACTGCCATCCGGTGATTGGACGGCGCCTCCACCATCCTGGTCACCCATTGTGAAGAGTGAGATATCGAATCTGGTGGAGTGGCTTGATATAGGTTCGGATCGGCCCGGGAAGCTACTAACTCTGGAGCAATTAATAGCATTTTGCCATTCTCCTAAAAACAGCCAATAGAATTTACTCGGTTGCCTGAGATCCAATTATTTTGAGTGTACTCTCATCATCTGTCTGGTGGCATTGGTAAGTTGGTCATGCCTGATGGCGCTGTGGCTAATCAAGCTACGTTACTAAAAATTACCCTTCCTTCGATGGTCTTCAAGATAATCTTGATGAGGTAAATATGAATTAGGCAAAGTAATTTTCTGCCCTTCTTTTTTATAAAAATATGCCTCCACACTAGAATTGGAATAGTAATCTGAAATTTCTTTTGAAATGATGATGCGATAATCTTCATCCAGACTAATCAATTTTTTGTCGAAAGCAGCATCATAAGTTGCCGATAAGCAAAGCCCATTTCTTGGATTCAGACTCTTACTCAAATCTTCCGACCAGGGAATAATATGGCTAGCTCGATTGACTTCGGGAATATCTAAGCCGGTGATACAACAAGATTCGTTATAGATCTTGAGTATCATCAATCTAAACACGTTTTGATTAGTTCTAACGCGGACAGCTCGAACAACTTCCTTTCCATGCTTTTCCTCCAACCCTTCTAGCAAGGATTTCGGGTAGCGAATTTCTCTATCTAACTTTTCAACAACTTCAGACTCATCACCTTTGTGCTCGTTGAAAATCGTGAGTAACTCTTGTTCATAAACATGTTCAACTAAAAACGCTTGATAGCTTTTAAGTGCAGCAGAACAATATCCGTTTTGTAAATAACTGGTCGGAATTCCATTTGTATTCCAGACGCTTTCATCGCCTTTCTTACTTTCCATCAAAACAAATAAATATAGTGCTTGTAATCGTTAGACTGAATTAACCATCCAAATATTTTCACAGTCCGAAAAACCAAAAGGCTCAGCTTTAAGCATTTCATTCAATAAATCCAATGCACGAATATAGGAGGCTGCTTTTTTGCTGCCATCTACATTCGTAGAGTGGATATGTTTTGAGAAGCCTTCTTTAAACATTAACTTTATTCACTATCCGTTTGCATTTCGGGTCGAGAGAGATTAACAGTTATCCCATCTTGATATCACCTTGCCAATATAAGGTCGGCCTGACTTTGCAGGTAGCCACGGCTGAGTTCACCGACATAAACGTTCTTGATTATTCCTTTACGATCGATAAATATCGTCATCGGCAGGCCGACGCCACCATAGCGGTTGAATACTTCCTGGCTGCGATCGAAGCCGGGTAATGAAGGGGGTGCGTCCACCCAGATTGGATAAGACAGGCCCATGGAGCTGACTAATTGCCGCACTTGCGCCGCCGACTCGTTTACAGCCAGGCCGATCACACTGAGGCCATTATCGCTGTAGTTCTGATGAAATTCATCCAGCATGGGCATTTCCCGACGACAGGGCGGACACCATGTTGCCCAGAAATTGAGTACGACTCCCCTGCCCTTCAGGCCGGATAAGCTCACCGTATCACCGTCGATGTTTTGAAACTGCATAACTGGGGCGAGATCACCCTTGCCCGGAACTTCAGACGGCCGTAGCAGTTGAAGGGAAGCAATGGCACCCAGAAATATAACCGCTGCTAGCAGGTAACTTGCGGCAACAACAGCGAGGAACGTCTTGCGCTGATTGGGCTGATAAATTCGGCTCTGCCACAGAATGTATGCACCGCCGAAGAGCAATCCACCCAGATACATATATCCGGGTTGCCAAAAATACAAGATCGTCCATGGGGCAGAACGGTAAGCAGAAAAGTGAACAAGCGCAAAGACAAGTCGTGCCCCGACAACGCCCAACCAGGCAGCGTGCTCGGTCGTGCGCTTTGCCTTGGTAAGGTTAAGTCCGAATCGCCTGGCCAGCTGGCCCGAAGTCCATATCGCGACAAAAAAGCAGAGCACGAGTAAGAAGGGTCGGGTTGGAACCAATAAAGGGCCCAGGTTAAAAGCTTCAATCACACTTAATACCCGTAGTGGGTTGGA
>JBLHGU010000317.1:0-4946 GCA_047615875.1 Parasphingorhabdus sp. | reverse complement strand
CGGATGTGCAAAATGCTCTGTCTGGCAACATATGTCGTTGCACTGGCTATCGCAAAATTGTTGATGGCGTAATAGCAGCGGCGAAGGAAGTAGTATCATGAATGAACCAACGTCGACTCTAAACAAACATGGCCTCGGTGGCGTCGGACAATCCGTACCAAAACTTGAGAACCAGGAAAAAGTACTTGGCAAGGCTGAGTATATAGCCGACCTCTACCCACCGCATATGGTGCATGCCGCAGTACTGGCAAGCCCTCACGCCCACGCGCTAATTGTTGGCTACGATATTACTGATGCCTTGGAGGCACCCGGTGTTGTAGCTGTTCTAACTGGAGATGATGTTGGCGAAGGCCGCATGGGCGCGTTTATAAAAGACGAGCATGCAATTGCTAAACATCGTGTCAGGTATGTTGGTGAACCAGTTGCCGCGGTAGCTGCAGAAACTGAACAGCAGGCTCGCCTGGCCGCAGACTTGATCCGTGTTGAGTATGAAATTCTCACAGCGGTAATAACTCCGGAACAAGGACTGGAGGAAGACGCGCCGATACTACACCCGGATCTCGACAGTTATTTCAAAGTTTTCGATGCAGGCTCCGAAGGGAATCTTGCCTCCCGCACAGTATTTTCTGAAGGCGATATAGACAGTGCCTGGCAACAATGCGATGTGATTGTCGAGGGCGAATTTACCACTCAGGCCCAGGCCCATGTGGCGATAGAACCCTGTGGCGCGGTAGCTCAGATGGATGGCAATGGACGCATCAAACTGTGGTCGGCCAACCAATCGGTATTTCGGGTGCAGGCCAATGTCTGCGAGTCCCTGGAATTACCCATGTCGAGATTGCAGTCGCTAACACCGCGCATCGGTGCTGGCTTCGGTAATAAGATGGAGCCGCACATTCAGCCCATAACCGTTGCGTTAGCAATGAAGTGTAGTCGACCGGTAAAATTGATCTTAAGCCGCGAAGAGGATTTCGAGATGGTTCGTGCTCGTCATCCCTATCGTATTCGCATGAAGACCGGCGCGAAAAAAGATGGCACTCTGGTTGCCCGCTCCTGCGAGGTGTTAGTGGATTGCGGTGCCTATGCGGATGATAGCCCTGGCGTGATGGGTTATAGCCTGCTAATGGCTCGTGGCCCCTATAGCATTCCAAATGTGCACTGTGAAGGCAAACTGGTTTATACCAACAAAATACGCTTTGGTGCATTTCGTGGTTTTGGCAATCCTCAAGTTACTTTTGCCAGTGAACAACAGATTGATGAGATTGCCCGGCAATTAGCAATTGATCCAATTGCCATTCGTCGACAGAATATTCTTAACCAGGGTGATCCATGGTTTCTAGGCCAAAAAGTGGAATCAGCTGGGTTGGATCAATGTATCGATGCGGTAGAAAAAGCCAGCGCATGGAAGCAACGAACTAACCCAGCGACACCACCTACCCCTGGTCGGCGAACCGGCATCGGCATCGCGGTCACTGCGCATATTTCTGGACTATTATCCTCAGCAGCAATTGTGCGAATACTGGAAGATGGCTGTGTCGCATTGAATACCGGCTCAGTCGATATTGGTCAGGGTTCAGATACCGTATTGGCACAGATTTGTGCCGAAACTTTAAAGGTTGATCTCAAAAATGTTTCAGTCGCCAGCCCGGATACTGATGGCTCACCCTACAACTGGGGCACCACGGCCAGTCGCGTAACTTATATGACCGGTCGCGCGGTGAAGAGTGCGGCAGAAAAGGCTGCGGCCAAAATCAAACAACATGCCGCTGAAATGTTTGAATGCAGTATCGATGAGATTGAACTACGTGACGGCGGTTTCGTTGGTGTTATTGGCACTGAGCAAATACTACCGTTTCTAGCAGTTTCTGCACGCGCCCACTGGGCCGTTGGCGGACCCATTATTGGCGAACACTCACTGGCCTACGAAAGAGACACACTGGACCCCAAGCGGGCAGTAGCCCAGGGATTGCCATTTCCACGCATTGGCGTATTAAGTTTTGCTGCACTGGTGGTTGAAGTTGAGGTAGACGAGGTGACTGGCCAGACCAAGGTTCTGAAAGCCTGGTCTGCACTGGATGTCGGCCGCGCAATAAACCCCAAGTTAGTTGAAGTGCAGATTGAAGGCGCATTTGTACAAGGCCTCGGCTATGCGTTGTTCGAAGAGATGGTGTGGGACGGCGGACGACTTTCCAACCCCACTTTGATGGATTACAAAGTACCCACCATAGCCGATGTTCCCTACGACATAGAATCCATTATTATCGAGGCACCAGAACCGGATGGCCCCTATGGTGCCAAGGGAGCGGGTGAAATTGGCATCAATGCAGTGCCAGCAGCCATTGCCAACGCGATTATGGATGCCACCGGTTATCGGCATAGACATTTACCGATGACCTCTGAACGGGTCTTCAATGGCCTGTACAACAACCAGCAACAAGATCAATGAATATCCAGGACTACCCCGCTCAAGAGCCCTTTACTAAAATTGGCGCGCTCTATCATGACAAGGTGATTGATTTAGCTGGCGATATTGTTGGCCATGACATCTCCTACGGAGACGATCCCTATCAGTCGATGACGATCTATCCTGCGGATGACCCAGACGGCAATGTTATGTGCTTTATGCATGGCGGCGGCTGGACCAATGGTTATAAAGAGTGGATGAGTTTTATGGCACCCGCTTTGAACAGCATTCGCTGTACATTTGTTAGTCTCGGGTATCGACTGGCTCCAACACATTTATACCCGGCTGGGTTCGAAGACTGCTGTGATGCTATTAAGCAGGTTCATCATCGTGTGACAGAATTTGGTGGCAATCCCGAACGTATTTTTGTTGGTGGTCATTCCGCTGGCGGGCATTATGCTGCCTTGATGGGCCTGCTCCAGAATTGGCAATCTGAGAGATCGTTGCCTAAGAATATTATCAAAGGCGTATTGCCCGTATCCGGCACTTTCGAATTCGGTGAAAATTCCGGTCTCTCCATGCGCCCGCGATTCCTTGGCCCAGAGGAAACGGGTAACGATGCGATTGCATCACCAATCAATCATATCCAGGCCGATGCACCACCATTTTTTATTAGCTGGGGTGAGAAAGACTTCCCCCACCTGGTACGTCAGGCAGACAGCTTTACCGATGCACTGCGCTCAAAAGACATATCGGTACACACCGAACAACTAACCGATTGCGATCACCTCGGTGCAAGTTATGCCTGTGGCGAAGTAGACGGAAAGTGGGTCACGGCCGCAGCCGATTTCATGGGGACCGTGCCCTGATAAAATTCTAGCGGTGTGCAAGGCAAGCCAGGCACATCAGGCGAATACTTTTACGACGACAAACCTGTAACAGTTTCATTACATAATCCGTTTTTACAATCATAGGAGAGGTACAAGATGAAAAATATTGTTTCATTGTTTACTTTGCTGATAAGCGCATTCGGTGTTATCGCAGCCCAGGCTGCGGACCCGGTACGCATCGGTTATTCCATTGCCAACACTGGCTTGTTTGCCCAGGCTGCGCCCTCCCAGGTAACAGCCTATAATTTGTGGGCCAAACAGGTTAATGCTGCAGGCGGTCTTGATGTCGCCGGCGTACGTCGACCGGTAGAGCTGGTCTGGTACGATGACGAATCTGACCCTGCCAAGTCGGCACAAATTTACGAAAAACTTATTTCCGACGACAAAGTTGATCTCCTGCTAGCCCCCTGGGGTACACCGCATCATTTGAATGTTGCTGGTGTAGTAGAACGCCACGGCTTTCCAATGGTTGGAAATACTGCTGCGTCAGTTGCTATTCGCGAAGTACAACCAGGCAATATCTGGTTTCCCACCTCAGCCATTCCGGACCGTATCGGTGTCGAGCTTGCGGCTATGGCTGCTAAAGCCGGTGTGAAATCCGTTGCCATCATCGCTAACGTGCTGCCCTTTGCTCAGGAGAATCTACAGTTTCTGGTGCCAGCACTGGAGTCCGCCGGTATCAAGGTTGCTCTGAACGAAAGCTATCCGCCAGACATCTCCGATATGACCGGGTTACTAACCCAGATAAAGGCTGCCGGAGTAGATGGCGTAATCGCCCTGTCTTACCCCGCCGATTCTTTTCTTTACATGGGTCAATCCCTGGAAATTGGCATCGATGCTCCCTTTCAATTCTTGCTCGTAGGCCCAACCATTGCCGCATTCTCCCAGGCCTTTGGGCCCGCTGCTGATGGCGTAGTAACACTGGGTCACTGGAGTCCACATCAAGCTAACTGGAGCCGTGCCAAGCCGTTTTTTGACGCTTATGTAAAAGAATATGACATGAAACCAGATTATCTGGATACGGCATTAGCCTATATGTCCTGCGAGATTCTGCAACAGGCGGTGGCCAAAGCCGGTCTGGATCATGACGAGCTACGCAGTGTTATTTCTTCATCCACCTTTGACACCATCAATGGTGATGTCAGGTTTGATGGCGTCGAGAATGCCATAACACCAACTGCATTCCTGCAGTTACAGGGCAGCGACATGCATCTAGTATGGCCAGAAAACATCGCCACATCATCTTTTAAGGCGCGCTGAGTTCTACTGGCATAAGTGCTGGAACACAGTTGATGCGTAGATTTTATTCAACTGTGTTCCGAAGTAACTATCAACGATTCGCACAAGTAACGAATCGTTGATAGACCTCCTGCTTTCCCCCCAATTGCTTTTCTCAGCCCTGGTGCTGGGTTCCACCTATGCATTGGTGGCACTCGGCCTAAACCTCGTCTACGGCACCATGCGACTGTTAAATATCGCCCATGGTGATCTAATCATGGTAGGTGCTTATGGGGCATTCTGGTTTTTTACATTAAGCGGACTATCACCGGTCATTGGTTTGCCGCTAATTGCGTTAATTTGCGCTGCTCTTGGTCTGACACTTTACTACTGCATATTCCGTCATCAACTCGAAAATGTTCGTCCCATCGAAC
>JBLHGU010000316.1:0-5001 GCA_047615875.1 Parasphingorhabdus sp. | reverse complement strand
TACATTTTGCACAATATCAGCACCAATCAATTGCATAATGTGGATGTCTTAACGGCCCTTAGCCTGGAGCGCTGAATCAGAACCTAAATGGCTGTGTAAGTGCTAGTGAACGTCGGTATTTTAACTGACGCGAATTCAACCCACATATGGGGCTGTATATTAGGAAATAGCAGTAATGGTGGTGTCAATTTGAATGGTGTAGTAAGTATCGGCGTTATAAATGTCAGCGGGCCGCTTTCTCGCCGCGCTGTGCGCCAAAGTAGACGGCTAGTGGTGACTCAGTTAGATCATGAGGAGCCGGTCGATACCCCAATAAAGGATAATCTCTAAACCGTTCAGTGAGGAAATAAATAAAGATCCTTGCCTTTACTTATAACCAAATCAGCATGAGCTGTTGACATAGTACGATATCGCACTATATAGTGCGACATCGTATTATTAACCTTTTAAAGGAATGCTCGCCATGCCTATAAGTAGACGCAAGTTCATTGGGATAATTGGCGGTGGCACAATCGCTGCTGCAACGGTCGGTACCATGACCTTTCTTTCGACCCGTACACCTAACAAAGCACTGGCACCGTGGAAATTGGCGGGCGGTTATGATGAGCCGCGACGACGCGCCCTTTCTTTCGCGATTCTTGCGCCCAATCCACACAATCGGCAGCCTTGGGAAGTTGATCTTTCACAGGATAATAAGATCATACTATATGCAGATACCGAGCGATTGCTGCCTCACACGGATCCCTTTAACCGACAAATAACCATTGGTCTTGGTTGTTTTCTGGAGCTGTTGCGAATGGCCGCAGCCGAAGAAGGGTATTTGGTGTCTATCGACGAATTCCCACAGGGATATGATCAAAAGCAACTAGATAAGCGTCCAGTAGCCAGTATGACCTTTGTTAAAAATGCCAGCGTTCAGAAAGACCCGTTGTTTTCCCATGTACTGTCTCGCAGATCACTGAAAGAGCCTTTCGACCTGAGCCGAAATGTTCCTGACGAGGTGCTGAGTCATCTGGAAAATATCAACCAGCCAGGTGTAACCATTGCAACAACAAACCAGACTGACACTATTGCCAAGTTGCGAAAACTGACCCACGAGGCCTTAGCTATTGAGATTGAGACCCCCCGGACATACAAAGAAAGTGTTGACTTGTTTCGTATAGGCAAGTCTGAAGTCAACGCTAACCCTGATGGTATTGATTTCAGTGGCCCTATGTTTGATAGCCTTAGTGCGGCTGGCCTTTTTTCGCGTGAATTGGCTCTCGATACAGAATCATCGGGATACCTGCAGGGCATTGAAGCTGTTATGGCTAATATTGACACGGCAATGGGCTATGTGTGGCTGGTTACAAAATCCAACACCCGAATAGATCAATTGAATGCCGGACGCGATTGGTTACGAGTTAATCTTATGACAACCGGTTTGGGCGTTGGTGTTCAACCGATCAGTCAGGCATTGCAGGAATATGCGGAAATGACTGAAATGTTTAATAAGGTTCATCGTTTACTTAGTGCACAAGGCAAAACAGTTCAAATGTTGGGGCGTTTGGGTTACGCTGAAATAGTTCCACCTAGTCCTAGATGGTCAATTGAATCAAAAATAATAAGGATTTAAGTATTGAATAGTGCACCTCTTTCATCGTGTTTCTCATTGTTCGTCGAGATAGCAAAAATAAACCAACTTAGCCGAACTTTGATGGATGGACAGTTGCCGGATGGTTTTTTGACGTCACACTTTGCGGTGCTAAACCATCTTATGAACGTCCACGATGGGCGAACACCGCTTGAACTTGCCAGCGCTTTCCAGGTTCCAAAAACGACAATGACACACACCCTTTCGGGCCTTGAAAAAAACAGTCTGGTCGATTTTCGCCCCAACCCCAAGGATGGGCGAAGCAAATGTGTTTGGATTACAAACGCTGGTCGAGGCTTTCGCGATCAGGCAATCGTCAAACTGGAGCCCAAATTGACCCAATTTTTGGCACACCTTTCAACCGACAATGTTTCAGCCCTTGTGACTGACCTTGCTAATTTACGCAAGCTCCTCGATACAGATCGAGATCAAGATATCCGTTCCGCTAGTTAGGCGCAAAGGGTGTAGGTAGGGCAGATAGCCTGCCAGTATTTATACCTCCGTTTCCATCAGTTGGCTGCATATCGCCTCAAATGCCGCGATATGAATTGGCCCGTATAAGTCGTTCAATGGATTGGCTTGCGCGGAATTTTTAACGATTGTCACGTTTGCTACTGGATCGAGATATAACCATTGACCATGTAAACCGATGGCTGCTAGCGCACCGTTTTCATTGCCTATTTGATACCAGCCATTTCGATAGCCGCCATCTGGGAATTTTTCGCTCGAATCGCCGTTCTGCCAAGGTGCTTTATCACCGCCACTGAAGCAGTCTTGAATCCAGTCTTGAGAAACGACTTGATTGTTGCCTACCCGCCCACCATTCAGAATCATTTCGCCAAAGCGCAGTAAGTCGCGAGGCAAAGTGCAAATACCACCCGCACTGCGCGCGGCACCCTTTTGGTCAACAGTGATATAGGCATCCATTTCTGTTTGCAGTGGTTGCCAAATTAAATCTGACAATAAACTGGCAATGGTTTGACCGCTAATGCGCTCTAATGCCCAGCCTAGTAAATCAGTGTTGGGCGATTGATATTCGTATCGAACACCATGCGAATTGGGCCCGCTATCGAGCGACAATAGGAAGTCATGCAAACCGGAACTTGACTGGTTATGTTTAGTTGGATTCCAGCCAGTCGATGCCCAATATTCAGCTACCTTGCTCGATGGGTTTGCAGTGAAATCTTCGAAATCTAGGCTGGTTGTCATATCCAGTAATTGTTGGATAGTGCATTCGGCGAAGCCACTTTTTTTTACTTCGGGTAAGTAGCTAGTGATTTTTTTTGTTACATCAAGCTGGCCGTTTTCTACAAAAATACCCGTCAGTGTACCGATGATCGATTTGCTAATCGAAAATAGAATGTGTGGGTTATGAGCGACACTGTCCTGCGCATACCACTCATGCACTAGCTTGCCATGGTGCGATATGAGCAGGGCCATACCATTGGAGGCTTCACATAACTGGGGCAGTGTCCAGGGTGCCTTGTCTGGTGCCAATATTGATCCTGATCCTGAATATGATCCTTCAAACTGAATAGAATTAATCAAGGGGTTGCTTTTCAATGGCAGCGCAGAGGGTGAGTTTCCTGCCGCTATATTCTCAGTCGGTAGTAGTTCACGAATATGCTGAAAACTCCATTCACTGAGCGGTGACTGTCTCCAGTTGGCGAGGCTGAGGTGGTTGGGGCGTATCTCTGACATGTGAACTATTCAATCTCGGTGATTATTTTCTCGTTCGCTGAACTTAATGGAGTCTGACACATTTCGAGGTGTAACCGACCACCACTCGTGTAAGGATGCTCTTCCAATACTAACTCGTTGAGTTCGATGCCTAATCCCGGCTCGGTTGATGGCAGCATATACCCCTGTTCCCAGACCAGTGGTTTTTTGATTATCGCATCATGAAATTCAGTTTGAATGGTTTCTAGAATTAAAAAAGCCGGGCTGGAAAAGGCAACATGAGTCGCTGCTGCATGTGCAATTGGGCCACAGTAAATATGAGGCGCAATCTGAGCGTTATAAAGTTCGGCGATCATTGCTATTTTCTTGGTTTCCCAAATGCCACCACTACGCCCGATGTCTGGTTGTAAGATCGAAACCCCAGCTTTCAGCGCTTGATGAAACTCCATTTTGGTTGTTAATCGCTCACCGGTTGCGACGGGTATAGAAGTCGCTTTAGCGACCTTGCCGATGGCATCCATCTGGTCTGGCGGGCAGGGTTCTTCAAACCACAAAGGATCATAAGGTTCGATGCGGCGGGCTAGTCGAATGGCCGATGATGTCGTCATTTGGCCGTGCGTGCCAAATAAAATATCAGCTCGGTCTCCGACCGCTTCGCGGATGCGTTTCATGTTGTATTCACAGCGAGACAATTCGTGCATCGATAATTCACGCCCACCCTGAAAGCTATAAGGACCAGCGGGATCTTGTTTAACTGCGGTGAACCCCATCTCAACATATTCGAGTGCGCGTTCGGCTGCGGCGTCACCATCGTGGTAAACATCGCCAGCCTCTTTAGCAGGGGCTGTATTATTAGGGTACAGGTAAGTATAGGTGCGCAGGCGAGGGTGAAACTGTCCGCCTAATAATTGATACACTGGTTGCTCATGAGCTTTGCCCAAAATATCCCAAATCGCAATTTCGATGCCGCTGAAAACACCCATCATGCTGATGTCTGGGCGTTGCGTAAATCCAGCCGAGTAGACTCGTCGAAATAATGTCTCGATGTGATGCGGATCTTCACCGACAATAAATCGTTCGAAAGTATCTTCCACCATGGCGCAGGCGATATCGCCCGAAACAGGAATGCCGTAACACTCACCAATACCTTCGATGCCATTATCGGTAGTGATTTTTACAATAACCCAAAACGACCCCCCGATACCTGTCGGTGGCACGGTTACCCAGGTTTTAATATCCTTTAATTTCATACTGATTGGCCTATGTCATGCGGACGTAATTCTGTCTTTATCAACTCAAGTAACTTAGTCATTTGCCTAGTTGTAACGCCCGAAGATAAACGCGCGACGTGTTGAATGGCTGGCGGTTGAGGTAGCGTTTTACGGTCAACGATTAGCCCACGATTACCGCCATTATATCGGCTCAGCGAGCGTTTCTCTAGCGTATCATTATTGACTAGCCCAATACCCAGCCCATTCCTGACGGCGTTAATCATGCCATCGACACTTGGACATTCGAACACAACCCGAATGGTCTTGCCTTCGCGAGCCAGTGCGCGCTCTGCCCAGGCTTTGTAAAAACAATCGCTATGATAGGTCACAAAGGGAATTGGCATATCCGGTTCGAGACTGAAATCTTCTGCCTGTAACCACACAATTTCCTGCCGTCCCAGTGCATGGTCGGTGTCT
>JBLHGU010000315.1:0-5028 GCA_047615875.1 Parasphingorhabdus sp. | reverse complement strand
TCACCAGGCAGAATTTCAATCGCGCTCATACTGCCGATTTGATATGTGGCACAATGCGGAAGAAGAACTGCGTTAGCCACTTCAACCACCATGTCGTGATCTAAAATACTAGCTGCACTGGGCGCAACCCTAAGCACGCTTGAAGAGCAGCGCAACGTTTTGGATCCGTTGAAGTCGCTTTTTCTCTTGAGCCCAGAAGCATCAAGCTCAGGGCGTAATTCGGCACGGATTGCATCAATCAGCCCGGGTTCGGCGAGCTCATGGACCACGACTGCTCCGTCGCGTCGGAGTGCCTCAACGATTGCCCCGATATTCGCCGTTTTCTCAAAACTGTTTAATGGCATGCAAGCCTCCTAGAGGTATAATAAGAACAAATAATTAAGTATCGAGGGAATGAGTAGTCGATGTTTAGATTGAGCATAAACTCGCCAATTAGACATACTCTTGAGGACGACCGGAATTGTTAAGGGTTGTCAGATGCCTGCCCACATAGCAATGCACTCGCACAATGGCACGAAGATCAGAGGGCAGGCGTCGGACAGGCCACCAAGGACGAAACCGCGGGGCGTAGCCAAGGTAGTACAAAGCGCCAAAGTGCTATTGGGATTTGAAAGAGTCCAGGTGTGTATCGGTCAGTCGTGGGTTGACCATTTTCATTCTGACACCAGCTTTCATCGCTATTCGGCGATCGCGTAAACCTATATTGTGTGCCGATAGCAGTCATAAAATAGCCATTTTTACCGTGGCGATCATAGCGACCCACACCCAGTTTTCGCCAGCAATAAATTAAGCTGAATAATGAGTCACGAGTGATTTTAATCATGCCACGATAGTGCTTGTTTGTGGGCACGTGGCAACTGACTGCGTTCGAAGCACTCGATGATGACCATAGGATTACCACAGTCTGGGCAGGTGCAGGTCGATTGAGGCTGTTCAGCTACCTCATCCTACGATCACTTCGTATTTTCACTGATGCCTTTTTGGTTATCCTTACCATCTGCTTGATCGATTAGCAGTGCTCGAGCCAGCCCAATGTTTTCTGCCCACCGTGCGTTCGCCAGTAATCCATAATGACGAATGCGGTGAAAGCCACAGGGCAAACCGTGAATTAGGCAGCGCCAGATAAACTCATCAGTTTCGGTACAGAGTTTGACGACGATATTTCTATTGCCCACGGTCACGTCATAGAAAAACCGTAGCGCAGTAATCGTGGCATTGATGGTGATACGGGAAGTTCCCTTATCGGTCAATTCGAGCTGAAAAGATCACTTTAGAGAACTATCTCGATGACCATTCATATCTATCCGATTCAGACGCATCATTTGTGAGTAATGGGATGCTAATTGAGGATCGGTTGATCATTCTAAAAGCCACCCCGGCATATCAATCAGCTGTAAAAGACATTTCAATAAATTTTGATTTCGTAAAATGCCTCCGAAGGCTTGCCAATATGGTAACCGAGTCTGCAGATTTCACACTAATGCATGCAACTGCTGTTGGACAGGCACTACTTGACCTTAAACCGTGGTATTCGTTAATGAATACCCAGAGGCTAAGACAGGGGGTACAGAGATTTTGTTGTCGCTTGGGTGTTGGGAGGTCATTTACCAAACTCGAAATTGGGTGTCGGAAATGCTATAGAAGTTGAAGTATTGTTTAGAAAAGTACCTCAGCTAGAGAACGATCATGCCCAAAAGGTTACCTACTCTTTAACTAGACTCTACGAGGAATTTGAATATCCAGAGTTCTTGCAGGCAACAAAATACTTTCAGGATACCTATGGCGAATGCTATAAAACCTCATGAATTCCTTATTGGATAAAAGAGATAGTTTTTACTATTTAGAGGTTCAATATATTGACTTAATCTCTATACAAATATAGCTGTATGAAGTTTTTGGGAATGTACTCATTGAGTACAAGTATTAACCTCACTTCTTTACTTTTAAATCTTCTAAAACACCACCAGATTTAAAGCCGCTGTAACGTGGAAAGTTATCTGAGGTCTCAAACCAGGATAGTCGATTTGATCTCCAGATATGCATATTAGGTGATAATTGTGTGGGGTCATCGAGAATCGAAATTGACACATAGATCTCCCCCGGGAACTCGGCCGAATATTGAGTGAGTGATGTTCCACAAGTCTTACAGAAGGTTCTTTCTACATCGGGTGATGATGCGTAGCATTCTGGCTCACCTTGCGTGATTGCATAGTCATCTATTGCTGTTCCAGCCCAGGCCATGACTGGTGCTCCACTGGCTTTTCGGCAACTATCGCAGTGGCAGTATTCTACCAAACTGGACGTACCCATAATTTTAAATTGGATAGCACCACACAGGCAACTTCCGGTTTTATCTTGTGGTCTATTCATAGGAAATCCATCGTCATATTACGCTCGCACAATACTAGCAAATTGTGGAGCAGGTTTTGGTATTTGATCAAATACCTGGTGCCTGCTCCCCGTTAATTTGTCTGGATTTAATCTGGTAGTTTTGCGTAGTAGGTGATCACTTCTGAGTGAACGCCCTCGGCACCTACTTTAATCAAGCCGCCGCCTTTTATCTCAGTACCTGGGACAGTCCACCATACCCATGCAGTTATCTCACCCTCGGCTTCCTGAGTGACCACTTCAGATATCGCGAGAAAAGGTTGCGGTAGTTTGTCATTTAGTAAAGATCGTGCGGTGTCTTTCATGCTTTCAAGATATTCCGGGAAGGTGTGTTTCGTAAACTTCCCAGCGTTTGGGTCATCGAACAGGTAATTATCAGAGACTGCGTTTAAGATTGTATTGGCATCTCCATTTGTCCAGCCTTCGGCATACTGTCCCAGGTAGTCAGTTGCATTCATATTTCTCTCCTCTCTACTTACTGGTTATTGATGGAGATACTCTAAGATTATGCTAAACATTGAGATATAGTGCAGATGCTTTATATTCATTGATACATTTGCATCATTTGACCGATGACACGACCTGGCTACAGCAAAAAGTAAAAATCCAGGCGGCAAGGCTCGACTACTAGTACCTAATCAGTAGGGATTTACTATTAACTCGGAGATTCCTTTGGATCCTGGTAATAACATTCGTAATCTCAATGTCCTTTCCAAGCGCGAACAAACTATTGCGACGAGATATTCTGACGGTGAAACCTATACGTTAATTGCTGAAGCACTATTTATAGCGCCGTCTACAGTGCGTAACCATCTTTCTAAAATATACCGGAAACTAGATATCAATAGTAAGGTGGAGCTAATCAACGTCATCGCACAACAAGCTGGTGATACACCTGGTGAACCGATTCAGTATGAGAAACCTTCGATAGCAGTTCTGCCTTTCACCAATATGAGTGACGGCCCTGGAAATGAATACTTCAGCGATGGCATCACAGAGGACATCATTACAGGGCTATCTCGATTTCGAGATTTGTTCGTTATTGCTCGTAGCTCAACATTCGTGTTTAAGGGGCAGTCGGTTAACGTCAGTGAAGTAGCTAGCAAGCTGGGTGTTCGATTTGTGGTTGAAGGAAGTGTTCGGAAAGATGACCAGAAAATTCGAATTACTGCACAGTTAATTGATGCCGAAAGCAGGAATCATATTTGGGCAGAGCACTATGACCGAAAAATGATGGACTTATTCGAAGTACAGGACGAGGTAACTCAGGCCATCTGTGCGACTTTGATGGGTAGGGTTGAGCAAGCCAGCAAGAAACGTATTAAACGTAAAGCAGATGAAAATTTGAACGCCTACGACTATTTTTTGCAGGGGCGAGAAAGCTTGTTCAAGATGACACCGAGTGCCAACAAACGAGCAAAAGAATTGTTCGAGAAAGCTGTTTCGATTAACCCAGAATATGCGGCTGCTTATGCGGGACTAGCAGAAGCTTACCTTTCTGACTGGGTCACAGGGTGGAGTAATAAATCTAGCCTTAGTTTGGGTTGGGACTATGCGCATAAGTCAGTTTCCATCGATGACTCTGACAGTCGCGCTCATACGGTTTATGGCGCGGCTTGTTATTGGTGTCGTGAATATGATGAAGCTGAATTTCATTTACAACGCGCATTAACTCTGAACCCAGGTGATACACGTGCGCTCGTCCACATGGCGCGTTATCAATTTCTCGTTGGAGAACCTGAGCGTAGTGTGGCCTTTGCTAAGGAAGCTTCTGTTATTAATCCGTTCGGCAAAATCGGCATTTACCAAGGTCAGGCGTTTTATGCTGCTCGGCAATATTCGGAGGCTATTCAGGCTTTCAAAACAGTGCAAGACCCTATTGCACTGATTTATGGATGGTTGGCAATGAGCTATATTCAGTCTGATCGGCAGTTTGAGGCTAAGGAAGCTGCTGAACGATTTGAGACACAGGCAAAAAATGAAATCCTTATACGAAAGACATCAGAGGGATGGGGAGAGTTTTATTCTGAACGTTGGCCATTCAAAAACCCCGAAGACCTCGAGCATATGCTGAGTGGGTTACGCAAAGCTGGACTGGCTTGATTTGTTAAATTTCATTTCCGTAAATTATATTTTTCATACCTCAATAAGTGTTAAAACCGATACCACTCGTTTTCCCAGTTCGGGATATACTTCTGTCGATATTTCAACGAATTGGAGACGTATGCGTGTTTATGAGGAAGGACTTCGTCAACCAACAGGGCTGCACTTTCGGCCATGCGCCTGGCACCTCAGCTGGGACAGAAACCGCGTCGTTCGCCTCATGGCGCCTACTGTTGGTGCGGCTGAATGCAACCAACCGTTCATGATGGCAGATACTGCATTGTAGGCTTAAAAATCCATCCTCCAGTCGGCCACATTTAGCCCATCTTTAGGGTTTTACCCAAAAATAGTGACTAAATTCGACTATTTCTACCCTTTTTGAAAATTAATATCTAATAATATCAACAGGTTATTATTTTCAATATCAGAATGTAGTGCCATAATCGTAGTTTATTCGTTGCATTATCCTGGTTTTTGTGAAACCATTCTTTCATGTTTATTCGATGCACCACCATAAAAACGAGCCAGTCTGGCGAA
>JBLHGU010000314.1:0-5041 GCA_047615875.1 Parasphingorhabdus sp. | reverse complement strand
TGTGCAATCTCTGCTTTCTTTCGTGCGATTTCCTCCTTACTTTCCTTTCGCAGTTTCTCTAATTCTGCCTGCTCTCGCTGTGCTTGTTCTTCGGCCAACTTCTCTGACTTCTCGCGAGTTTGGCTCGCTTCGAGAGCGGCACCTATATCGTGTAGTCTTACTTTTGCATACGCTACGAGAATACTATCCGGATACTGATTTATAAATTTCTGGTATTCATCCGGATTATCTGTATCGGCGATGGACTGCCAGGCCAGTGCATCGGAAGGCAATTCTTGCTTGGGAACCGCTGCATTAAAAAAGAAATCGCCAGTAACCGATGAACTTTCCCAGGGAATTTGTTGGCCGCTGGTGTCTTCCTGCACCCCCACCCTTACCTGCCGAAACACCAACTCAAGTGGCATCTGAGGTTCCTGCATCGCCTTAATCAGATTACGAGTGTAGGGGCTGTTCCTGCCATTGCCATCCTGGGCAACACTACCTGGAGAAGTGGAATAGGCAATTAGTGAGCCAGTTGGTCCTGTCATACGGGCCAGGCCACGAGATGCAGAGCGAAATGCACTGCGGTAAGGATTGTTTCGGCACGCATCCAGAATCACAATGTTTAGACTGTTGGCAACTTCACCCATATAGTCCAGCACCCGATTGGCACGGATGGCTTCGTATTCCAGATCTGACTCGTTGCGGATATCCGCCTGCAACGGAATCAGGTAGTTGGCCTCCCGGGACTGGACTGCATGACCCGCATAGTAGAACAGGCCAGTATCATCAGGTCCAAGGCTATCTCCAAAGCTGCGGATAGCCTCCAAAAAACCACGCCGATTGACGTTGGTTTTCAGCCGAACGCTAAAACCAAGATCTTTCAGTGCAGCGGCCATGTCCCTGGCATCATTTCGGGGATTCTGTAGGGGGTTCTCCTCGTAGTCAGAATTACCAACTACCAAGGCGATGCGAGCAGCGTGGGCATTGCCAGTTACCAGCAATATAAAAAACTGATTGAAAAACAACACCAGATTGTCAGTAATCTCAAGCCCATAGATCAAAAATTGCCAAATTTAAAGTCTGTAACACCATCACCAAACAGAGCCTAAAATATTATCGCCACCATCATACCTGATTTTCCTCCTATACCCATCTCCATTCCGGAAAGTGCAACGCACTTATGCGAAATCTTCCAAACGGCGGCACTGTCAACTTAAGTTAGTCAAAGAAACCGAATTCGCCCGATTATCATCAGGCTACTGCTGTATTCCAAACTTTAAACGAATCTATCCTAAGTGTTCGATAATGTTCGGCACTAACCAGATGCCTTCCTAAGTTGAACAGATTATAAACCACAGCATGAACGCCCAGGAATCGCTGAGCTTGCTTAACCGATTTAAATCGGCGCATACCCCGTTCTCGAACTCGAGTCGGCTGATGCGATAGTTCGCATACTGTGAGGTGTCATGAATTGCATCGGGAATCAGTTCCTGATGCAATTCACGATACATCAGTACCAGTTCGCAGACTCCGGGGCCAGGCATTGTCATAATTCATCCCACACTAGCAACCAGAGCCAGAACGATGAACTACTCAGAGTACGCACAACGAACCACCTGCAGCATCTGTGATGCCATTACCGGAAGCATCGTTGTTGCAACCCTGTTTATTGCGCTAGTTGCTATGTAAGCTCCTCCTTAGTGGAGGCGAACGCCTAGACCACTCCTGATCAAAACATAGCAAAGCTGGGTATGTACCATTGCATTCAGCAAAAGCGTTGTCGGTAGATCCCAACCATCATCCACCATCCTGAGCTTATCGACGTTAAACGTATCTTCCATACACTTAGTAACTACCTCGTGTAACGATTTTTTTTCAGGCCATACATATTTCTCTGAAACATCTTTTTGCAACGATGGATTAGATGCAAGAATTTGACCTAAATATTGAGTGACAGGCTTAGAGATTTTCTCGAGGAATGCCCCAGGATCATAGAATTCAAGCCCCTCATTAATCTGTACAGGCTCCGACGGTGGTTGGGCATATAGGTATGTTTTCGAGGCGTACCATACAACCTCATCAATACTAGCTTCCCCACTACTATTGATATATGTCAGTGCTAACTCGAAAGCGCGATAATTACGAATGTCTGCAACTATTTTATGGTCAACACAAGCCATTACAAGCGGGCTTGGGTGGCTTATCAAATCAAACATTATTGGTCCAAGTCCCGCTGGATCAACTTGGTATGCAATTCGCGATATACACTCAGCCATAACGAAGGCTATGTGCGGCTTTCTTAGCTCTTCGCGCTGAATAGCACAACCAAGCATAGACACAAACAAAATATCAAAATTATGTCTTAATGCAACATTACACGCCCAATCTCTATTTCCATTTCCATCTTCATAGTCAAACACGTGAGTTTCAACACCATCAGCAGAAACTCTTTGCACTGGAACATCAGAATTAAAAGCCTTGGCTGCAAACCGGATGATTTCGAAAACCATCTTCAGGTCATCTGGTGATAATGAATTAATTGTCTCTTCAAACAACTCCTCCGACACAAAATTAAATCCAAGCGGAATGATATCCTCCGGTTTCGACTTAGGGTTTTTTAAATTTTGATGAGTAAGGCTCCACTGATAAATCATCGCGAGTCCGCATGCACCTTCCTCCGAGAAGCCTAGCTCATAGACTTTATCAATCCACTCTTCGTACTGCGTGGTTAACTTCGATTCTTCACTCATCAATTAATTTTAAATCAGCTGAGATTAAAATACTTTATTTGCTGTGGGTACTTATTGAGAAACATACCGCTGGGCATACCAGCAATCCTACCGCTGCAGTGTCGCTATTACCTGCGCTTGTTCTCTCTCATCATCGCTAAAGTAAGTGTGCCTAGTTTATCTCAGGGTGCAGAACAGGATTACGTTAGCGAGGATAATATAGTCTAAATAACAATTTCATAGGTACTGACAAGTTAAACCAGAAGCATGGGCCGGGTAATGTATCTGCACAATCGTTCCCGCTTTTAGCGCTGATGGGCTTTGGCTGCCACGCCTGCATGCAGACTGAAGCCCGCTACTTTGCCAACGGTATCTCTAAGTCACCCGCCGGCAGGGTTTGTAATGTGAACACCTTGCGTCCAGCCTGTGACCCGACTGCGATTCAGTAGGTAATGGAAGAGCCGAGCAGCTGAGTCATCGGATCGTCGTCGGCCTCATCGCCTGTCAGATAGCTGTTCTCAGCATCCCTTTCCAGTAGCCCCTGCCGCTCCAAAAAGCGGCCAACCTGGTGGGCGATGGTGTGTGCCATTTGGGTGAGTTCGACGTTGGTAGGCGCCTCGACCCAATGAAACCGGGCGTTCTGCAGTTCCAGTATTACTGGTTGCTTATCTCGCTTTATTTTTTGGCGGAGTTTACCTCCACAAGTGTGGTGGCAAGCGGCAATGGTTTACACAGCATCTGGTTTATCGATGTCTGGCTGAAACCATGCGGGTGCGTTTTTTCCTGGACCTTGCAGCTGCACGTGATGGTGCGAATATTCATACCCTGCTTGAAACAACGGGCATCAACAAATTTCGCGGGTTTAACTGGATTCGACATATTCTGCAATCAACCAATCCTGTTGCCGGCTCATCCGCTACGGAAACAGCGACCGCCGAAGATCGCATTGATTTAGTGCGCCGACTCTGGATAGAGGATCAGGCTAACTACTTCCAGCGAAAGACCCATCAATTACACTTACACCACCAGAAACTGGAAAGAATCAAAAAGTGGGTTATCTGGGGGCTGATTGCTGCGACTGTCGCGCTGGTATTTTTCAAGAAATTTTTGCTCGGGATCGAATTAGGCAGCCACCTATCGCTCAAGACCCTGATTATTTTCCTGATGGGATTATTGCCATTCTGGCTGAGGGTATGGGAAGTGTATCAAAGCAAAATGGCCGTCAAGGAGCTAATGTGGCAATACCGCAATCAGTCGGATAATTATTCTTCGACCAATCGCACGTTACAAAAATCTGGTAATGTGGAGTATCAGAAGGGCCTGATTGCCCGGCTTGGACAAACATCTATCCTGGAGAACTTTCTCTGGATTATTAACCGCTATCATTGCGAGCACGAACCACCGGTTGCTGGTTAGTTCTCAGATCATGCGACAATGATGCATGTGGGAATTCCAACTCACATCAAAAATTGGGTGCTATCTATGTTATACCGAACAAATTTTATTTTCTGGTTGGCTTCTGTGGCAGGGTTGGTCGCGGCCCTCATAGCGGTGCTCAGCCTTTACAGCATGTTCGATACCATCGAGAGGAAAACAGCGGCGCGTACCTCGCTGATGTCGTTAGCCGATGAATTGCGTCAGTCCAGCGATGATCTGACTCGTTTCGCCCGCAGCTACGCGGCGACAGGCGATGATAGTTATAAAAATCGTTACCAGGCTGTTCTTGATATTCGAGACGGACGGGCCGACCGGCCACAAGGCTATGAACACGTGTATTGGGATCTGGAACAGATCGGGCTGCTCAAAGATATCGAAAACACCGGTGGGGTTCCTTTGTTGACCCGTCTCAGAGAATCTGGAATGGATTCCTACATGGTCGATTTACTGGCCACTTCGAAAACGCGTAGCGACGACCTGGTCGATCTGGAACGCCAGGCCTTTGCGCTGGTGGAAATTGGCAATACGGCTGAAGCTGTTCGGATTCTGTTTAGCGATAAATATCATTTGGCCAAAGGGCAGATCATGGAACCGATCCGGCGCTTTCAAATACGAGTCGCCAACGAGACCGGGGTGGCATTGGAAATAGCCCTTGTGGGAACACGGGACACGATGCGATTTTCCATCGCCGCAATCGCCATTTCACTGATACTCTGTTGTCTGGTAGGTCTATATCGTCAGGTTAAGCCTGAAAACCTTGCAACCGAATCACTTTTGTCGAGTTGATTCGTTATGATTGAATAGGGTGTAAGATTATAAACAATTTTTACGGTCATTAGTTCATGGGCAAGAAAGACTTAATCGCCGGGTTGCCTGGGGTGCAGTTTGGATAA
>JBLHGU010000313.1:0-5060 GCA_047615875.1 Parasphingorhabdus sp. | reverse complement strand
ATCGATTTCAACACTACTGTTGGGAAGATTTTCCTCAATCCAGCCCTTAATGTCCTGTGGAGTTACCAATTTTTATCCTCTAGCATTTAGATTACCTGACCCACAACCGAGTCAGGATATATTGTTTCAGTCTATATCCTACCTTGGCAGTTGGGATTACGCCATCTATCAGACGAGATAGGCGGCTTTTCTGACAAATTAGCTTGCTTTCACAATGTATTAAGAATTGAAGAAAGTCCCGCTACATCAAGCAACCTTCGAGAATTTTCATTCAACCCGACCAGTTTCGGTTTGGATTGAGCAATCTTCGGTGCATTCATTAACCAAACTAAGAAAGCTACGCCAGCACTGTCTATTTTATCAACAGCTGTCACATCAACTTCGCTTAACGCGGCGGATATTTTAAGGTTAGCTTCAATGTCAGGTACTGACGCAAAGTCCAGACTTCCAGAACAGATAAGCCGTTGTCCTTCTACTCGACAAACACCAGACACTAACTGCTCCCCAGCTTTTGACTTTTCTCACGCAAAGCATTAATCAAGGAGTCAAGACCATCTGCACTAATCTTCTGCCCGTATGAAGATCGATAATTTGTCACCAAACTAATACCGTCAATTTTAACGTCGTAAATCTTCCAGTCCCCAGACTTATTCTGGAGAAAGGAATAATTGACTGGCACTGGAGGCGCACCGGGCAATATCACCTCAGTTTTTACTTGTACTTTGCGGTCACCGTCTTTCATTCGAAGCGGCTTTACGATCAGTTTTTCATTGCCAGTATATTCAAATAAAGCCGTAGCATAAGTACGAATCAGTAAATTCTTAAACTCGGCGGCAAAAGCCATTTTCTGGTTATCATTAGCCTTACGCCAGTGTTTAGCTAAAACTAGTCGAGCAATTACCTCGATATCGAAGTGCGGCACCAACACATCCTCAACCATTTGATACAACTTTTGCCTGTCTTCCTTTAGCTCTCCGCGTCGGGCCTCTAGATTACCGATTAAGTCATTGATAGTTTTTTCAACCAACACATCAGGCAAAGTTGAAGCCTCGGCGGCACCTGATATAACAATTACTAATAGGAAACTGATAAAAAGCTTATAAAATTTCATTTTTTAATCCTTGTCCTGACTAAACAGGAATTGACCTATCAGATTTTCCAATACCACCGCTGATTGTGTTAGTTCGATTTCGCTCATGTCGGTCAAAAACTCCAGTTCACCACCCGGTTCAAGGCCAACATATTGGGCCCCTAGAAGCCCCGCAGTCAAGATCGACGCACTAGTGTCAGTTGGCAAATTGTCAAAAGCACTATCCATTTCCATGCTAACAACCGCACTAAATAGTTCTTTATCAACTTCTATGCTAACCACTCTGCCTATTCTCACCCCCGCAAGAGTGACTGGCGCCTTGACATTCAGGCCTCCTATGTTGTCAAAATTAGCTGTAATTCGATAGGTACTATCCGCACCCATAGAGCCCAGGTTGCCTACTTTCAACGCCAGAAACCCCAGGGCAACAATGCCGGCCAGAACGAAAGCTCCGACCATTGTCTCAACCATTTTATTTTGCATCTTAAAAGTCACCTCTATTGCGCAAACATCATTGCGGTCAAAATATAATCCAGTCCAAGTATGGCCAATGAACCAGCCACCACTGTACGCGTCGTGGCACTACTAATTCCAGCCGAATTTGGCTCACAGGTATAACCCTGAAATAAAGCAATCCAGGCGATAACTGCACCAAACACGATGCTCTTGATCATGCCATTAGCAATGTCATCGTATATATCTATACCTTCGCGCATTGCCGACCAATAAACACCGCTGTCAACGCCGAGCAATTCAACACCCACAAGGTGGCCGCCTAATACACCGACACTGTTAAACAATGCCGCCAGCAGGGGCACAGAAATGATGGCCGCCAGATAGCGCGGAGCAATAACTCTGCGCATTGGGTTCACAGCCATCATCTCTAATGCGGCCAATTGCTCAGTGGTTTTCATCAATCCAATCTCGGCACTCAATGCCGAACCCGCTCGACCAGTAAACAACAGCGCAGTCATTACAGGACCCAATTCTCTAGTTAACAGTTTGGCAACCATTAGTCCCAATGATGTTTCAGCACCAAAATCAACCAGCGTATTATAGCCTTGCAAGCCTAATACCATGCCGACGAACAACCCGGCGATTACGATAATAACCACTGTCATAACGCCGACTGAAAAGAGCTGCTGAATCAATAATCTTGGCCTTCGCAACACAACATCTGATTGACGCAATAGCTGTAGCAAAAAAATCGCACTCTGGCCAAGACTCGCACAGATAGTCAGTGTGCGTTGGCCGATTCTCCGTACGGCGTTCACGAGCCTTTCTCGAATAAATCGCTCATATACGTAGGCGCAGGATAATGAAATGGAACAGGCCCATCTGGCAGTCCCTGCAGAAACTGAGCCACTTGGGGATCGTTACTGTTAGATAGTTCATCTACCGTGCCTGAACCTATCAATTTGGCCTTACCAAGAATATACACATAATCAGCAATGCTCATCCCTTCTGGAACATCGTGAGTAACTACTACAGAGGTCATACCTAAAGTATCGTTCAATTCTCGGATCAGCTTTACCACAACGCCCATAGAAATTGGGTCTAACCCAGCAAAGGGCTCATCATACATAACTAATAATGGGTCCAATACGATGGATCTCGCTAGTGCAACACGGCGAGCCATGCCACCGGACAATTCTGATGGCATTAAATTTGCAGCACCTCGCAAACCGACCATCTGCAACTTCATCAGCACGACAATACGCAACAGAGCTTCTGACAACTTGGTGTGTTCTCGCACTGGAAAAGCAACATTCTCGAACACGCTTAAATCTGTAAGTAGAGCGCCACTTTGAAACAACATGCCCATTTTCCGGCGCTGCTTGTATAGACTCTCCAAATTATTTACATCGATGGACTCACCATCAAATTCAATAGAGCCCCTGTGTACATGACGTCGACCGCCGATAATTGACAACAGGGTTGATTTTCCACAGCCGCTGGGACCCATGATGACTGTGACTTCGCCTTTTTTGATATCCATACCGAGATCCTTAAACAGTTCTCGACCAGGAAATCCAAAGCAAATTCCCGATAATTTTAGCAGGCTAATGTCAGTTTCTTTATTCATCAATCTATATCGACTTAACGTCGGGGCGCGCAACTATACCGGATGATATTTAATTGCGCGACTACCGCTAGTAAAAAATTTAGCAGCCCATCATCTCCAGTAATAAACGGCCCTGAAATGCATTTTCTGCAGATTTTGCCGTGGGTGAAAAAAATATACCTGCGTTGCGGCCTTTTGATGACCATGCAGCACAAACTTCGATAATCTTCCTAAGCTCCAACAAATCAGGATCTTTTGTGAATACCAATAAGAGCTCTCCCTCGGTTTGAGGCATTTTTTCATCAGCAACCTGCCAGGTTCGCGACAAGTTTAAGGCTGATCTCAATTGTTCAGGAAAAACCGTATCCACATGTTCATGGTTACCACCAACACAAATCGGCGCAATAGCTTTTAACCAATTTATTACAGGCAGGTTATCCGTTACATTTTGCTGGGTAGCGGTAATTTCCAAAACTACTTGAAAACCAGCAATCCGTGATTCCAGTTTCGACCAATATGACGGCCATAAGTGGGTTTCAAATTCGAGCAGGTCTTGCTGCATCATTGACAACACAAAGGAAAACTCAACATCACTATCCTCAAAAAACTGCCCTATTTGAGCCTGCTCAACATCTTTAACCTGATCAGGTGAAATCAATATTGATCGCAATTGATTCGCGTAGTGCTGAAATCGCCATTCCACTGGTAATTCAGATTCATAAAAGCCGCCATTCCAGCTATCATGATTAAAGTCCTGTGTCCCAAGATATATCTTTCCGCTCATAGTCCCCATAACAACAAATTAATGTGAACGTCGCCTGAACTAAACTTGGGCAATCGATTTTTATCAATGCCCGGCTAAGTTACACTTTTATTCACGTGACAAGTCAGCAACAGAATAACATGCAGTAGCGTTATAATCCGTCCAACCAGCAAAACAACCAGCCCATGAAACCTGAAATCAAACGACGTAGAACCGTCGCCGAAAGTCGTCTGTTTACCATTCAGCAAGTTGATCTGAAATTTAGTAATGGCATTGAAGCGACCTTTGAGCAACTGACAGGTATTGGTCAGGGCGGGGTATTAGTCGTACCAATACTCGATAAGGATACAATACTATTGGTTGAGGAATATGCTCTCGGCGTAGATCGATATGAACTTGGGTTTGTTAAGGGGCTGATTGATAAGGATGAATCAGCGCAGCAGGCAGCTGTTCGCGAGCTTGAAGAAGAGGTCAGCTACACCGCTACCAGTATTCACAATGTTGGTGATTATTCCGTGATGCCAGCCTATTCGAATTTTCACCACCATATAGTTATCGTTGAAAACCTAACCCCGAAAAGCCGCACCGGCGACGAGCCAGAACCATTAAAATTGGTACCGTGGCCGATCAGTGAGCTGGAGCAATTGCACAAGCACCCCAGATTTACCGATGCACGATGCCATTTGGCACTATTCCTTCTTTCCAACTTTTTGCAATCTCGAGTTTCCCATGTCTAATCAATTCGCCCCTATGCTCAATGATGTAGTTTCAATCGCCATCGAAGCCGGAAAGGCTATTCTTGAAATTTATAAACAGCCCTACGAAGTTCATGAAAAAACCGATGGATCACCAGTCACCACGGCAGATCAGAATGCACATAACCTGATTGAGGCAAGACTACGTGAGTTAACCCCCCATATACCCATCTTGTCTGAGGAATCCGCAGCCATAGAAATTGAAACGAGACGACAATGGAATACTTTCTGGCTGGTCGACCCGTTGGACGGCACCAAGGAATTTATACGTAAAAATGACGAATTCACAGTTAATATCGCCCTGATGGATAATGGCATACCTGTACTAGGGGTGGTACATACGCCAGCATTAGATATGACGCATTACGCTGCAAGTGGCGGGGGCGC
>JBLHGU010000312.1:0-5066 GCA_047615875.1 Parasphingorhabdus sp. | reverse complement strand
GCGCCAACGTTTGGCTAATTCTTCAAATGCTGTCTCGATAAGCCCGGCAGGTCGCTGCGGCCAGGGGTAAAGGTATGGCCAGGCCAGTGCACCGGAAAATGAAACATGATCTGTCATTTGCATATTTTTTGATGCTGATAGCGCCATTTTTACCTGATCAACAGCCCATTTTTGACGGGCGTCCGGATTACCGTGAACCTGGGGAGCAGCAAAACCATCGAAAGCGAAATCGTATGCTGGATGAACTGCTACCAGTTGTCCCTGCAAGTGAGTTGATAACTCGGTCACTTCCACACCATTTTCTTTTGCTACACTGAGGAACTCATCGCAATAATCTTTAGAGCTGGCAGCTTTGGGCAAATCTATCAGGCGTGCATCCCAACTTGGCACCTGGACACCTTTGTAGCCACAATCGGCCGCCCATTTGGTAATGCTATCCCATGAGTTAAATGGTGCCTCGTCATCTGCATATTGGGCTAGAAACAGTGCAGGGCCTTTAATAGTTTTCATAAGATATCTCCTCGTTTTTATTTTCAATTAACAAGCCACCTTGTGGTGGAATATTTTCTTTTAGAAATACATCAATTCGAATGACTTCCTGGGACGGGTTAATGGGTAAATCATCACTTCTCGCGCGCAAAATGCGCACAGCACTGCGGACTAAATGTCCTGAGTCCTGGGAAATAATTGCATCGAATGTACCCGTTTCCAATGCATTCCGTGAAAGCGGGGTTAGTTCATGTCCTACTACAGTAATTTTACTGGTAAGGCCGCGGCCGGTGAGAAAGTTGATTAATCCGCTATTGCCAGCTGCGGATGAATAAATACCGTTGATATCAGGGTTCACGTCGAAAGCATCCGGTAGCAGTTTTTCAAGAAGTTCTGGGTCGTCATGCCCTTCTAATGAAGCCAACACTTCGATTTTTGGAAATGCGCTGGTCATTACACTATCAAACCCGAGTCGTCTTTCCAGATGATCGCGTGCTAGTAATGATCCGGTAATGACCATTATTTTTCCTTTTTCATCTTGCACAAATCGCCCCATTAACTGACCGGCGGTTTTACCTGCAGCAACATTATCTATACCTACAAATGCATCTCGTCTGGAACTGGGTAGATCGGATACAAGTGCAATAACCTGGACTCCCTGCGCTCTTACATGATCAATTGCATCTCGAACGGAGGGAGTTTCCGGACTTAGAATTGCTATTCCATCAACCTTTTCGGGGTCGATGCTTGTAATGATAGTAGCCATCGCTTGAGGGTCAAAAGCTTCAACCTTCATAACTCTTAACGTGGTGCGATCGGAAATTAATCGATGGGAGCATTCCGCAATTTGCGATTCCAGTGATACGATAAATTCGTTATCACTTGCGGGCAAGATAAACATAAACTTGTAGATTCGGCCCCGTGCAAGATTTGCTGCAGCTGTGTCACGTACATAATCCAACTGTTGAATCGCACTGTTAACTTTTCCAATGGTGACAGCGCGAACCCCCGGGCGTGCATTTAAGACCCGATCAACGGTTGCTAGACTTACACCAGCTACTCTGGCTATGTCGTTCACCGTGGGTTTTGTAGAGGCTTCAGTCATGATTATATCCTGACCGTTTTAACGAGCGAGTTCCAACATAGAAAGGTGTTCAAAAAGTCGTGCTACTGCTTCAGCGCCCGGATCGTTATGCCCCAGGAGGTTTTCTTCCGGAACGTAAGCTGCGCGTCCGGCCTTTGCCTGGCCCATCTTGGCTGTAGCATCTGCTCCCTTACGTGCAGCATCCGCTGAACACTGCATGCCATTAGTTAGTTGGACCAATGCAGGTTCCAGCGCATCAATCATAGTCCGATCACCTGACTTGGCGCCGCCGACCTGACTGATTCGGTTGAGCCCGGCCATGAGGGCAGCAGGAGTGGGTTTGCCCCCTGCACTAGCATCCCCGGCAGCACAAAAGAAAATTGCCAGGATCACGCCGGATGACCCCCCCATGGTTTGACTTAATTCATTTCCGATAGCTCGAAATAATTGTGTCAGATCAGCCAGCGGCATACGGTCAAGACCAGACTTTAACGCATGCGCCGCGGTGGCGAGTGTGCTACCGGTATCACCATCTCCAGATTTTGCATCCAGCCGGTTAAGCTCTTTCTCACTGCCTATAAGCAAGTCGCAGCATTGTTCAATTACGTTTCTTACTTTGAAATTCTCTGACGCAATAGGACTAATCGGACTCAGTCCGTCTGGTAATTTCTCTATTGTTGCAGGCATTAATGCGGTCATTTTAGGCCAGGCATATAGATCAACTTGTCTCTGTAGGGCTTCTTTCCATTTTGGATTAAGTGGCATTACAGAAATTGAGAATCCATGCATATCGAGAGATGTCATCAATTCTGCAGGCCCAATAATATATTTAATATTTACGGCTTGTGGGGAACTTGCTAATTCATGGGCTAATACAGCCATTTCTAATGGTGTGGTTGAGCCGAGATTATTCAGTATGGCGACATGGGGTTCATGTTCGATTCGGTGGTGTAGTTTATCTAGTACCATGTTCATTGCAGATTTTGCAGTTTCAAACGGGACCTGTTGCACCCCTGCTTCTCCATGTATTCCCAGTCCTAGCTCGGCCATATTTGGTGCAATACGATTCTCTTTTTCAGATCCAGGTACTGTGCAGGTATCCAGTGACATTCCAATAGATGCAATTGATTCGATTACTTCTTGTGCGGTCTTTGTTATGGTTTGTAAATCGTCTCCGGCTTCGGCCATTGCGCCGGTAATTTTATGTACAAACAGAGTGCCCGCTAACCCTCGTGGCTGGGGCAAATCTGGTAATGCAATATCGTCATCCACTATAACAACATTAACTTTTAGTCCGAAGGCTCTGGCACGCTCTGCTGCCAAGCCGAAGTTTAGCCGGTCGCCCGTATAATTCTTTACAATCAGTAAACAACCTTGCTTACCGGTAACGGCGAGAATACCTGCGAGTACTGCATCGACGCTTGGTGAGGCAAATACATCCCCGCAGATTGCAGCGGTTAGCATTCCCTGGCCAACGAAACCTGCATGAGCCGGTTCATGACCTGACCCACCGCCTGAAATGATTGCTACATTTGATTTGTTCCAATCGGAACGAATCACAACTTTTATGTGTGGGAAACCATCTAAACGGGCGAGTTTTCCACCAGAAACTTCGATTATGCCTTCTATGGCTTCAGTAACAAGGCTTTCTTTTACGTTAAAGAATTGTTTCATTTCTGTCTCTTCAGATTACTTTTAGATCAATACTATGGAATTTCATCACCCGGAGATAAATTTTAAGTTTTGAGTTTACAATCGTGAGTAGGGCACGTTAACGCGGTAACGCGCCCTGCATGGGCAAGAAGTTACATCGGTGATGCAACTGTTTTCTAGAGTTTACCTTCGTCCTCAAAGACCTCGGTCCAGTCTTTGATAAGCAAGTCCAATGCTTCCTTTGCAGTGCCGATATCGGCTACAACAAAGTCGTGCATGCGCTTCTGCATTGCTAATAGTAGTTCGGCATAAACTGGCTCTTGCCAGAAGTCCTGCACCGCACCCATAGCCTGCAGAAAATCACCTGCAAATGGAGCACTTTCCTTGAAACCTTCTCCCTGTAGTACGGCGTTGTGAGCAGAATAGCCACCGAGTGACCACCATTTAGCCTGTACTTCCGGGTTGGCAAACCATTTGATGTACTCCAGCGCAGCCTCCTGTTTCTCCGAATAAGAGACAACCGATATACCTTGACCACCGAGTGTGGAACCTTCCTGGTTTTGTGGAGGATTTACAAAGAAATCAATTTTTTCACCGCCAGTATTAGGATCCGCATAAAGTCCTGGAAAAAATGCAAACCAGTTCATAGCCATGGCTACCTGACCCGATTTAAAAGCATCAAGACTTTCGCCCATATAGGCATTGGTATATCCTGGAGGCGTGGCAGTTTCATAAAATTCCTTATAAAACTCTAGTGCTTCCACCGCTTCAGGTGAGTTCACAGCGCCTTCCATGTCATACTTGCCAGGAGTGTTTTCGTACTTGAAACCCCAGGGGTAAAGAGCAGAGGTGACACCCATAGTGATACCTTCAGATCCACGCTCGGTGAAGATCGCAGCACCATATACCGTTTGCCCGTCAATTTCCCGACCTTGAAAGAATTGCGCTATTTCTAACAATTCTTTCTGGCTTTTTGGTTCGGCCAATTCACGCCCGCTTGCCTCTTTGAAGGCCGCTTTGATGTCGTCGCGTGCAAACCAGTCCTTACGATAAAACCAACCGTTAGCATCGCCCATAGCAGGCAGCGCGTAATAATTGGGTGTACCTTTAGGCCAGGTAGAGTATGCATACACGGTGGCATCTGCAAAATCTGACATTAAAATGCCTTCCTTATCAAAGAAATCATTCAATTTTACGTAATGACCATTCTCGGCGCCTCCACCAATCCATTGACTGTCGCCAATCAATAGATCGCACAATTTCCCGCCCGAGTTCAACTCGTTCAACATTCGGTCGGCGAAATTTGGCCACGGCACAAACTCAAAACTCATGTTGTGACCGGATTGGGATTCGAATTCTTTACTTAATTCAACTAGAGCATTAGCCGGATCCCATGCCGCCCAACATAAGGTTAGATCATCGGCTTGGGCAATACTTGCTACATTTGCAGCAACAAGCGTAAACGCTCCAATAGTTGCATATTTCACTTTGTTCATTTTTTCCTCCTAAGGATAAATATTCTGACAGCGAAAGGCTAAACATTTTTAATCAGTAGAATGAAAATTTTCTTTTTAATCACAATACTGTAACGTCAGAATATTTGAGGTACGCACCTCATGTCAAGGTAAAACTGGATAATTTAATACTTAAGACGTGTTAAAGGTGTTTTTTTGATGAAGAAGAGCTACTATAAGTTATTGTTTTAATGTAATTTTTTACTGGAAACGGTCTTGGATTTAACGCCTGGAATAGCTTTTGGGACGACGGAAAAACTAACTCCCGTTGGCAAAGGTGCTTTGACTATGGATCGTTTTCTAAAGTCACAGATCCAGGTGTGCGT
>JBLHGU010000311.1:0-5100 GCA_047615875.1 Parasphingorhabdus sp. | reverse complement strand
AAGTGCGCCGTTGCGCTACGTTTTTCCGTTGCAGAACCGAGCGAAGATATGGGTCTGCGTCATGATGGTGAAGGTCGAGAAGTCGTCCAGATGTTGGCGGAACTGCCAGATTTGTGGGATGTAAATATCTCTACCTGGAGCTCAGATTCGGCCACATCTCGTTTCCGTGAGGAAGGTCATCAACTTGAATTCGTTGACTTCGTAAAAACCATAACGGATAAACCTGTGGTCGGGGTGGGGAGATTTACTTCACCAGACAAAATGGTCTCTATGATCAAGCAGGGCAAGCTGGATCTAATCGGAGCAGCCAGACCTTCCATCGCTGATCCCTTTCTGCCAGTAAAAATTCGTGACAATCGCATAGAAGATATTCGTGAATGTATAGGCTGCAACATATGTGTTGGCGCAGATGCTTATGGGATTCCATTGCGCTGCACCCAGAATCCAACCATAGCTGAGGAATGGCGACGCAACTGGCACCCTGAATCTGTGCCCGCAGTAAGCAAGTCAGAGAATCTGTTGGTGGTCGGTGCAGGACCAGCCGGTTTGGAGTGTGCACTTACTCTAGCCAGAGCAGGTCACCAGGTCACCATCTCTGAGGGATTTGTCGAGGCCGGAGGTCGTGTGACTACCGAGTCAAAGCTTGCAGGTCTGTCGGCCTGGTATCGAGTGGCAGACTATCGTCTGTATCAACTCAGTCAAATGTCCAATGTGTCGCTGTATCTTGAAAGTAAGCTGGACTATTCAGGTGTTGAGGAATTTTCTGCCGACCATGTTTTTATTGCCACTGGATCACACTGGCGACGTGATGGAATCGGTGGTTCGCACTATCAACCCATCGACTTAAACACAGCTAGTTCTATTTTGACCCCGGATGATATTAAGCCAACTAATGAGCTTAAAGGCAGGGTATTGATTTATGATGATGATCATAACTACATGGGTGGTGTACTGGCAAACCAGTTAGCCCTTTGGGGTTGCAGTGTAGAAATCGTTACGCCTTTGCAGATGATTTCTGCCTGGACGGATAATACGCTCGAACAAGCCCGCGTCGTCCAACAATTACGCCATGCAGGGGTTAAGTGGCATGTTAATGAAATGCTTGCCAGCGCCGATCAGAATAGCGCGAAATTTCACTGCGCCTATACGGGCGAGCTATTGGCCGAACGCGAATTCGATCATCTGTTATTACTGGGCGGCAGGTTGCCGAATGATGGTTTATATAAAAGTCTCTTAGAAAATAACCAACCAGCGACTGCCATAGGCGATTGTCTGTCACCGGGTATTATTCAGGCGGCAGTGCATTCGGGCCATCGACATGCACGATTGCATTGTGGTGATAAATTAGCGGGCGATAGCTTTAACCGTGATCAGGCAACGTTATTTATATAATGAATTCACAGTAGTTTTTAGAGTGTATTTTTGAAGTTTAATTAAAGAAAAACTGGAGTTGCACAATTGCTCAACCAATCTGACATAGACGTTTTGCGTCATTTACCTCTTACGCCAAGGCAACACTTTATAAATGGTGCATGGGCTAGTGGTTCTACTGGTAAAACAATCGATGTGATCAGTCCTATCGATGGCAGCTTTTTGACCACTTTGCAAAATGGCAGTTCGGATGATGTGGATGCTGCGGTTAAATCTGCAAGGCAATCATTTGAAAGTGGCATATGGAGGAGCGCTCCACCAGCACATCGAAAAAAAGTACTGCGAAGATTCGCTGAACTTATTGAACGCGATGCCCTTGAGTTGGCGGTCCTGGGTGTGCGAGACAATGGTACAGAAATAAAAATGGCTATTAATGCGGAGCCCATGAGCGCTGTTGGAACTTTCGCCTGGTACAGCGAGGCCATAGATAAAGTTTACGGTGAAGTGGCCAGTACTCCCGACAATGTTCTAGGGCTGATTCATCGTGAGCCCGTGGGTGTGGTTGGTGCTATCGTGCCCTGGAACTTTCCCTTGATGATTGGCGCCTGGAAACTTGCCCCGGCATTGGCTACGGGTAATTCCGTAGTGCTCAAACCTGCGGAAGGTGCATCGTTATCCCTGTTAAAACTTGTAGAGTTATCTGCTGAGGCTGGCTTGCCAGACGGTGTGCTTAATGTGGTAACAGGTGACGGGCCCGTTGTAGGCGAAGCACTTGCCTTACACAATGATGTCGATGTGTTGGTGTTTACCGGTTCTGGAAATGTTGGCCGGCGCCTACTTGAGTATTCTGCACGCTCTAATCTTAAACGTGTTTATCTTGAACTCGGTGGCAAATCACCGAACATTGTATTTTCTGATGCTGCAGATTTGGACGTGGCGGCCAAAGTATCCGCCTTTGGAATCTTTCGTAATTCCGGACAGGTATGCGTCGCGGGCTCCAGGTTGTTGGTGCAACGTAGCATCCATGACGAGTTTCTCGATAAGCTGGTAAGCGTGACAGGTTCTTTGCGTGTGGGTGATCCGCTCAACCTGCAGTCAGATATCGGTGCAGTATCAAGTGAATTACAGCTAACCCAGAATCTTGGTTTTGTTAACGATGCAAAAGATGACGGGGCTAGAGTTGTGACAGGTGGCAAGCGCCTGTTTGAGTCAGGAGGAGGTTTTTATATGCAGCCAGCGATTGTTGATAATGTTAATGCGGAATCGCGACTGGCCCAACAAGAAGTCTTTGGCCCCGTGCTGGGCGTAATACCTTTTGATGATGAAGCCGATGCGGTGCGCATAGCCAATAATACTGTTTACGGACTCGCATCTGCTGTTTGGACTTCTAACCTTGCCACTGCTCATCGCATGATACGCGGCATTCGAGCAGGCATGGTGATGGTCAATTGCTACGGCGGTGCCGATATAACTATGCCCTTAGGCGGGGTACGCCAATCTGGTAATGGGCATGACAAATCATTGCATGCCCTGGACAAATACACTGACCTTAAGGCGGCCTGGATTAATCTTTCCTGAGAAGAAAGCTGAAGTAATTCTCTTTAGAAGCTTATAAACCGTAGACGGGACCCATTGACCGAAATATCGTTTCAAGGTCAGAACGACTGGCTTTCCAGTTCAACTTCTGCTCCGCAGTTTTACTACTGGCAACTAACACAGCCGGGTCACCGTGTCGTCGATCCGTAATGCTGTAATCTACCCTAAGGCCCAGAGCATTTTCAGCAGCCTGTATCATTTCCAGCACTGTTGTACCGCTCTCGGCACCAAGATTTAAAATCAGGCTGTCATCATTCTCAAAGATATAGTCCATTGCCAATAGATGGGCTTCAGACAGGTCATTGACATGAATATAATCTCTAATGCAGGTGCCGTCTCGGGTGTCAAAATCACCACCGAATACTTGCATTGGCCCGCGAATACCAGTCACCGATTCCATTATGATAGGGCACAAGTTAGATGTACTTAGTTCACGCTCTACAACACGTTGATTTATGTCGTATCCAGTGGCGTTAAAATAACGCAGACTGGCGAACTTTAGTCCACCAAGACGAGCAAACCAGCTCAGATTTTCTTCAATGGCAAGTTTTGTATAACCGTAATAATTTTCCGGTGCACAGGGGTGTTGTTCACTAATTGGCTGCTCTAGGGGTGAACCATAAACGGCAGCCGATGAAGAGAATACAAATTGTCGCACACCCGTTTCGTGCATACATTGCAGAAGATTCAATGTTCCAACCAGGTTGTTTTCCGCATACTTCATAGGCAATTCCATAGACTCGCCAACCGCTTTCTTGGCCGCAAAGTGAAACACCACATCGATGCCTGACTCGAGCACCCTGGCGATCTGATCCTTGTTAATCAAATCCGCTTCAACCAGTTCGACCCCTTCTGGGATATTTCTTTTGGAGCCAGTGCTTAGATTATCAAATACGGTCACTTTATGGCCCTGTTCAAACAGGTCGTGAACTACATGGCTACCAATATAACCAGCACCACCAACCACCAATATAGAATGTTTCATCGATGTAGATTTCCCTAAGTTTCAAGAACAAATTTCAGAGTAAGAAGTTTATCTACTTATTACTCTTAGGTTTGAATTTATTCCGAACGATAGTTAAAAAATTGTAAAAATATTTGAGAAGTAACCATAGAACCGAACTTACGTATAGTCATCCTCTAAGGGATACTCTGAAAGTACGACAGGTCCATTTCCGCTGAGCCACACAGGCTGTTCTAGCTTCACACCTTGATTCCCTCCCGCAGCACCGACATAGCTTTCTATGCACACCACCATGTTTTCTTCGAACACACCATCATAAGCTCCCAGTTCGGCATCTTCCGGATACCAGAGAAATGGGTATTCCACGCCAAGACCGCAGCCGTGACCCACATCAGCGTAGCGGTTAGTCAGATAAGCCTCGGGTAGTTGGAAACAGTCCGTTGCAAATTCAAGCAAAGATCTTCCCGGTTTCAGCAAGGATATATTTCGCTCTAGTTGTTGCCGAGATAAGTCGTATAGGTTTCGTTGTTCATCAGTGGGTTTACGATCACCGACAATCCACGAACGGGATATGTCATTATAAAATCCCATCGGTCCAATCAGGTCGGTATCAAAAGAAAGAAAGTCGCCATTTTGCATAATACGATCTGAAGTTTCCTGAAACCAGGGATTGGTCCGTGGCCCGGATGTCATCAGGCGTGTCTCTGGATATTCTCCACCGCGTTTCACGCTGCCGTGAATGAGCACCGCCAGAGCTTCTTGTTCACTCATGCCGGGCGTGAGGACTTCTCTTAAATCAGCCATGGCAGCTTCACAGGTTCGTAGTGATGCCTTGAGAGCATCTATTTCCTGAAGTGACTTTATAGAACGCGCCCGCTCTAGAAATTGCTTGCCGTCACAAAGTTGCAGCCCACTGGCGGACAGCGCCTGATAAGTATCGGTATCCAGTCTATCTACTGCTAAGCGGCCAGAATCGATGTTATGGTCAGAGATTATGCCCGCGATATCCTGGGCGAATTTCGCAGCGATTTCCTGGCTTCGGTAACTGGCGGTCATATAGTCCGTCGACCAGGCGGGCAGAACTTCGTCTATGGTGGACAGATCTGTGAGTAGATGTTGCGAGGTGCCGGGTTCGAACATCAAAGATGGACCGCCATTAAGAATCAAGG
>JBLHGU010000310.1:0-5162 GCA_047615875.1 Parasphingorhabdus sp. | reverse complement strand
TCACTTCGGGTATTAATGATGACGCAACGTTTAAATTATTTGCCGCTTCATCAGATGAAGAAGATTTAGATTTGCCTGCTAATGATGGTGATCCCACTTACGCAGTAGTTCATGCGGATATTTTTCTGCCCGGCGCTTGTGCGGAACCTTCCGATTGTGATTTTGACGGAGACGTCGGTACTGCCGATATTTCTTGCTACGATTCAGGTTTTCCCAACGGACCGGGGCCTGATGGCCTATTCGACAATGCCGAAGACTCCTGCGCTGATGCAGCAGCTGAGACAGGCGAAGGTATGTTTGCTGATGGAGATAATTTCAGCCCCAACCGGCCGAAACCCGGCAATAAGGCTCACAAAAATTGGGCGATGTACGTTGAACTGACTGCTTCATGCCAGAGTGGCTATATAGATGTGGTTGCAAATACTGCTGCGCCAAGCTGTAATTCGGCTGGGCTCGAAGTTGATGGAATTGCTGATGGTGGTGATGTCGCTACCGCATTCGCAGCCGGTACTGTAACGTTTACCCCGGGTACTGATTGCAGTGCGACACTCGCTTGCGAGGACAGCAATTTTATAGACTTCTGTGAATAGATACCTAGTGAGAACATATAAACTCTAGTTCAATAAAGACCCCGCTTAGGCGGGGTTTTTTGTAAGAGAACTACCCGCAAACAGCAAGTTGATATCCTAAAAGCACCATTTACGTTCAACATCCCGGGCAATGGCTCGACTTGTTTAAAGTCTGGGTCTATAGTGATCTTGAGTCGCCTTCCAAGGGGAAAGTCAATTAGCGGCTCGTTTCATCGTACCAAGGGGGAAATCACTTCAATTACCGAAGCATCTACTGGAGAGCACGCCGTTAAGATGTGCCACAAGCTTGAACCTGACGTCATAATTCTTGACATCAGGTTACCGGGATTGTCGGCATTCGAATCAACCAGAAGATTAAAGCGGGTCAGGCCGCAGGCCGGGATTATTATCCTGGCAGTTCATGCAAAGTCACCATACCCAACCAGATTGCTAGAGGCGGGTGCCAGTGGTTACCTAACCAGAGATTGTAGCTCTGATGAATTATTAGAGGCTGTTAAGACTGTTGCCAGAGGGGGCAGATTTATTGGTGCTGAAGCGGCAAAGCAATTGGCTTTATCCATTCTGCCCGGCAATGCTGAGTCCCCGTTTGATGAGCTATCAGCGCGGGAATTGGAAGTAATGTTGAAGCTTACTGAGGGTAACCTGGCAAGACAGCGACTCCCGCTTAATTCCGGCCAGGTCGCCATCCGGATGCATAAGTGCCATTACAGCAAGGTCCGCAGGTGCTGGGTCGAGAGAGGCAGCAATGGAGCCGTCTCCCTTGCTAGATGTGCCGTGACAGGAAACGCAATTAGATTGAAAAATCTCCTGCCCCTGAACGATTGAGGCCTGATTGGAAGTACCGGGTCCAGCACACCGCTGGCATCTGCCGGTTCTGTCCAGTGTTCTTCGTGCATCATTCCCTCGGCCTCAATATCGCTCATGCCGGCTTCTAAATTGCTATCAGGCTGGTCGTAGTCGCCCGGTCCCGCGCTGGCCATCGTCAAGTTAAAAATAGTGAGCAGCAACAGCTAGCTAATGATAAGTTTCTTTGGCTGTGTCATGGTTTTGATCCTTGTTTGATTAAAGTGCAGGTCTCGTGATTCAGAACCACGCACGGATTCCGATAACAACTTGGGTATCTGTTGTTGAATTGCCTTTAGAACGGGCAAGGTCAGCAGTTTTCCCGTATTTCTTCTCCCAGTTAATTCCAATGTAAGGCGCAATTTCACGTCGAAATTCGTAGCGTAAGCGCAGCCCGAATTCCAGGTCGGACAGCCCAGAGCCGATTCCATTACGAAAATCATCTTTGCTATAGGTATTGATTTCAAGTTCAGGCGACAGAATGAGCTTTTGCGTGAACATAAACTCATACTCTGCTTCCACTCGAGCGGCCACCTGGCCTGATTTGCCAAAAAAGAGATTGGCATCCAGTTCAAAAAAGTACGGCGCTAATCCCTGGAAACCGACAACCGCCCAGTCTCTACCGCTGTCTGGTTCAAGGTCGGTGCGAAATCCAAAGTTCAAGTCCCAATATGTCGCAACGGCCCGAGAATACAGAAGCTGCAATTCGGAGTCTTCTACATGCCCGTTTTGCGACTCACCCTCAGTCTTCCACGAGAATTTATTCAAATCCTTTCCGGTCCATCCCTGTGCATCCCAGCTAAGCAAATCCTCATTGTCTGTATTGCGCCACTCAAACTCATCGATAAAAACCGCGGATAGCAGTGGGTCATCTTCCATCGATGCAATGGTAGAAAAAGGTGTAAACGATGTCGCCCAAAATATCAGGCAGGCCAAAACAGCAGAGCGATTCATGACACCACCTCCACTTTACGGAACATGCCCGACATGTGATAAATCAAATGGCAGTGGTATGCCCAGCCGCCCATGGCATCTGCGGTAACAAGGTAGGAAATCTTCGCTCCCGGCGGGACGATCACCGTGTGTTTTCTGGGGATTCTTCCCGGTTCACCGGTTTCCATATCACTCCACATCCCGTGTAAGTGAATGGGGTGATTCATCATGGTGTCGTTTAGCAGGTTGATCCGCACGCGTTCGCCGTATTTCAGGATCAAAGGCTCAGCATCGGCAAACTTGATGCCATTCATGGACCACATGTATCGGCTCATATTGCCGGTCAGATGGAGATTGATTTCACGTGAGGGTTCACGTGGGTCGGGGGTAGGGTAGAGGTTATGAATCTGAGAATAGGTCAAAACCCTTCTCCCGTTGTCCCGTAGCCCGACACCCGGGTCGTCCAGCTGATAGCGCGCATCATCTGCGCGCATATCCATGTGCGGGCCGAACTCGGTCTGCGCATGACGCTGCACCAGTTTGCTACCATATCCCGCAGGCCCATCACCCATTGACCCCTTTTTGGATATGCCTTTCATGGACATGTTGCTGTGATCCATGCCTTTCATGTTGCCGTGATCCATGCCTTCCATATCGCCACCCATGGCCGACATGTCATGGCCCATGGAAGCCATATCCATGCCCATGTCTCCATGGGAAAGAATCGGTTGTCCATCCAGTTCAGGTACAACTGCTGTCAATGAAAGATCCGGTGTAAGCGTGCCGCGGGCGTAGCCGGTGCGGTCAATAGCCTGTGCGAATATCGTGTAGGCAGTGTCATCCCTGGGTTCAACTACTACGTCGTAAGTTTCGGCAACACCGATACGAAACTCCTCAACCGAGACCGGTTCAATGTTCTGTCCATCGGATGCCACGACTTTCATATCCAGGCCAGGAATCCGCACATCAAAAAAAGTCATCGCTGCTGCATTCACAATCCGCAGGCGGACTTTCTCGCCCTTTTTAAAAAGGCATTTCCAACCTTCGGCAGGCGTCTGGCCATTCATAAGAAAAGTGTAAGTGTGGCCGGATACGTCAGAGATATCGCGATCGCTCATGCGCATCACGTTCCACATTTTCCGGTCAGCCCAGGTTCTGGACACTCCTTTGTTTTTGATCTCCTCGTGCAGTTCCTTTGTGGTCCGTTCGCTGAAATTATAGTAATCACTGCGCTTTTTTAATTTGGCAAATACGCTTTCCGGTTTTTCATCTGTCCAGTCAGATAAAACTACGACGTACTCACGGTCGAAGCTGACCGGGTCGGGCTCGGCGGGATCAATAATTATGGCGCCGTACATTCCGGTTTGCTCCTGGAAACCGGAGTGACTGTGAAACCAATAGGTTCCGCTCTGATTCAGTCGAAACCGATAAACAAAGGTTTCGCCAGGTGGGATACCGGGAAAGTTGTCGCTGATATTGGGTACACCGTCCATCTCACTGGGCAAAATAATGCCGTGCCAGTGAATGGAAGTGTCGTGGGCAAGATGGTTGGTGATCGCAAGCGTCACTTCCTGGCCTTCTTTCCAGCGTAGTACCGGACAGGGAATTGAGCCGTTAATTGCGGTTGCGAGCCTTTCTTTGCCAGTAAAGTTGACGGGCAAAGTACCCACGTTCAACCGGAAATCATTGCCGGTAAGCATCACCGGATTACCGGCCATGCTTTGGGGATATCCACCGAAAGCAGACCGTATTCCCAGGCTTGCAATCGCACCACCCATTGCAAGGCCCTGAACAAACTGGCGCCGCGAATAGTCAATTTCGCCTACGGAGGCGTGAGGCTTTCTGTTATTCATGTATAGCAAACTCCAAAGCTTGAAAAATGAACCAAACTGACCCGTTCCCGGGTAGTTTTGGAAATGTATGACAAAAGGAATTCAGGTTTTGGGTGGATGCAGCAACGGCTTGCTAAAAGGATCAGAAAACCCGGTATCAACAGAGAAACTGAAGAATGGAAGTTCAGAATGCGATAGATCGAAAGCGGTAATACAAAGTACAGGGTTAACTAAATTGCATGTATCACAACTTTTGAGCATGCAGCCATTGTCCGAACAACAAGACTCGGATTCTGTGAATGTTTCGATCTGCGTAGTCATGACCATATCAGCATGACCAGAATGGGCATCTGAGTCAGTTTTCTGCGCCCAGTTTGCGCGCAAAGGAGATACGATAAGCATCGCAATAGTCAGGAATATCACAATTTTTAAAAGCTGATGAGTCATGATTTAAAGAGCAGTCCGATACCAGGAAAGGTTAATGCTTTCGCCTCGATTAATGAGGCATATATCCAATAAAAGTTCATTTATCATAAACAACTATAATGTGACACAGGTCATGTCGCGACAAATTTGACTTACCTAGAATACATACTAGCTCAGACAGGGAGCCTTTGGACGATGTGGGGTTCCCATTACTACACCGACCATATAATGAGTAATTTTCTGTATTAGCAGAGGATAGTACCCATTTAGGGCTTTAATTACCGTGAAAACATTTTTTCTCGTCAGCGCAATAATTTTGTATGGCCAGCCTATGCAGGCGGGATATTGCGATATGGGAACGGAACAATCTCCTGAACAAAATACTACCGTCATTGATGGTTTGCAAGATCATCTTGAAGGAACAGGTGATCGTTGTAATGATGAGACACCTCAACCATCTAACGATTGTGACGGTGCTGCACATTGTGGCTCGTGTGTGGTTAGCGCCACTGCCGTAATTGAATTATCAAGATATATC
>JBLHGU010000309.1:0-5191 GCA_047615875.1 Parasphingorhabdus sp. | reverse complement strand
ACATGTGACGCTTGCCGAGAAGGCTATAAATCTCGATAAATCTGACAGTAGAGCTCATTATGCGATGGTTTGTGCCCACTCTCTTAAAGGCCAGTTCGAGTTAGCTGATCAGCATGCAATTCGAGCCATGGAATTAAATCCAAGCGAGTATCACAATCTTTGCAGTCGTGGTTATACGCTCATGTCACTAGACAGCTTTGATGACAGCATCAATTGTTTCAGCAAATCTCTGTGCCGTAATCCGCTAGCGCCAAACAGTTGCCTACTCGCATTGGGCCTGATGGAATACATTGAGGAAAACTATGTCCAGTCATCAATTGCGTTTTCCCGAATGCTACCAAACTATTTGCAAAAAAGAAGCTCAATGGCAGCTACGTTCGGGCAATTGGGTTATGAATCTGATGCCAGGTTGGCAGCAGATAAGTTTCAGAATCACGCATGCAATAGGCCATCATATCCGCTGGACAATAATGATTGGCCCGGCTTTTGGACTAAGGTGCATCCACATCTCGGAAAAAACAACTTCGCTCACCTGATCGACGGATTAGGTAAAGCAGGATTACCAGTGAGTACCAATCATTAATTGGATGAATAGTTGAATTTAGTGGGATTTCTTGCATAGGAAAACCGGATTATTGTGCGCATAATATCCGCTTTGTGAATTTAAACTTTGGCCTTAACAATATGAGTGCTGCGCCTCCTCGTGACATTTCCCGGCAAGAAATTGAGACCTATCATAAGGATGGTGTTGTTCTGCTATCTGGTATGTTTAACAATGACTGGATTGAGCTGCTGAAGCGGGGACTTGATGCCAACTATGATTCGCCTTCTGATCGATCACGCATTTGGGATCGCGACGCGAAAAACCGAACCATGTTTTATGATAGTCAGGCCTGGCAGGGAATAGAGGAATATCAGCAATTTATTTTCAATTCGCCTGCCGCTCAGATCGCTGGGAAGTTGATGGGTTCTGAAAAAATTAATTTCTATTTTGATGCAGTATTTGTTCGCTCACCAGGCAGCCAATTTTCCACACCCTGGCATCAGGATGAGCCGTACTGGTCAGTGGAAGGTTATGATACCTGCACAATATGGATGCCTTTAGTACCTGTAAAACGAGAAAATGCGCTGGCCTATGTTCCAGGTTCTCATCGACTCGACTCGGTTTTCTATCAATACAATTTTGGCGAGCTAAACCCCGATGGAAAACAAGGCGTTGATCAGGTTGATTTTTCATCCTTTGCCAAGTCGACGTTTCCAGATATAGATGCTGACCCACAACGCTATGGTGTGGTGAGCTGGGATATGCAACCCGGCGACTGCGTGGCCTTTAACAGCCGTACCATGCACGGAGGCTCGGGTAAGTTGGATGATGATCGTGAACTACGAGTATTCACCAGCAAGTGGTTAGGTGATGACGTACACATCAATTTTCGCGAGTGCGGCATGGACCCTGACCACAGTGCTGTAATGACGCAGCGTGGACTGAAGCATGGAGATCGCCCGGGCACAGGTCTTTATCCTGAAATCTGGAGTCGCTCAGGAGAATAGTCTCAAATCAGCTCGCTACTTACTCAACTTCGAGTCAACACTTTCATACAACCCAGCCAACCCTAAGCCACATCGTTTTTCACGGCGAAATGCTTAGCCTGTTGATCAAAAAATGATGCTGTCGTTGGTTTCTGAGGCAACTCAATTTCATAAGGAATTGATCGAATCTTATTGGTCCTAACACCACGCACCAACATACCTTCATACTCTGTCGGCATTGGGTTTGCCGCATACGGAACAGCATCTTCAGCTGAATAAACACAAATAAATAAAATGCGCGGATCATCGGACATATTGGGTGCGGACCCATGTAACAGCCGTGTATGCATTAGACAAACCGAACCGGCCTTGCCGGTGCAGGTAATTGCTTTGCTCTGACAATTTGCGGCTATATCATCTGCTACTGCACCAGTAAAAACATCATCATGCCACAGGCCGTGTATCGCACCGCGGTGAGATCCGGGCAGGACTTCCAGTGGGCCGTTTTCCGGTGTCACATCATCGATCATCAAGAGTGCCGTAACTACATCATCATTAGAATGTGGGGTAAAAGGAAAATCCTGATGCCATTTAACAGCGGTTTGCCCGCCTGGCATCTTGGCGTTGATTTTTGAATGATGAAACTTAACATCAGGCCCAATCAATTCAGCGACACAATCTGTCATATGGCTAGAAGTCATAGCCTTGAAATAAGACTTTGATACTTCAACGGGCGCGTTCACTCTTCGTAGTCGGGGCTTCTCGGCACTGTGACCAGGTTCCACATCGAAACGTGGGCGTCCATCTAGCGTATCGCCATAGGGAGCTTCATGACGAGCACTCTCTTCTGCCCATGCCGCAAAGTCCTTCTGCATCGCATTCAATAACCTTGCATCCACTACGTTCTCAACTACCAGGTAGCCATCTGACCAAAACTGATTTTGTTGTTGCTCAGTTAATACACTCAACTTTTTACTCCGTAAGAAATTTTTTCATTCCGAACTATTTTGGCAGGTCTGAAATATCAAGCATGTTTTGTCACCGATACTACACATACTTCCAGAACTCAATAAACAAGAAAAGAGCATCTTTCTAACCATCCAACTCAGTTATCTGAATCGAAACATCATCTTTCTCCAGTCTTTCTGGCAACAGTTGAAGACCCAAACCATTTCCTGATAGGGGGGTAATGTAGCCTTGTTCTACGACTGGCAAGTTATCCACCAACTCGTTATACCAACCAGTATAGAAAGCTCGTACCGACTCCTGTATTAATGCATTACTGGCGTGAATAGAAAGATGACACGCGGCCGCCCAGACAACAGGGCCAGTACAGTCGTGGGGAGCCACAGGCAACTGAAACGAGTCTGCAATATTAGCTATGGCGCGGGCCTCGCTGAGCCCTCCACACCACGCCAGATCTGGCATAATAATATCCACCGCGCCTGTTTGCATTAAAGAACGAAACTGTTGTCGGCTCGCTAGGGTTTCTGATCCAGTTAACTTGATTTTCGTGCTATGGCGCAACTCTCTTAAGGGTTCAAAGCTGCTGGCCAATATAGCGTCTTCTAGCCAGTAGATATCAAATGGTTCAATTGCCTTTGCGATATCTTTGGCAGCTGGCAGCGACCAAAGGCCGTGGCACTCCAACATAATCTGCATTTCATCGCCAACGGCTTGACGAATTTGTCGAAAAGGCTCAAGTCCTTCTTCTAATTGTTGTGGGGTGATAGATTGCCCCTGGCTCGCCTCAGCATATTTATCCAGTGGCCAGATTTTCATGGCACTAATACCCTGCTCTAACAAACTCTCAGCGAGCCCACCAGCGTCGCTTAAAAAAGCCCCAAGGTCTTCATAAGGTCCCTGAACACTATCCAGTCCCCAATTTTTTGATTGCTGTCCTTCAGTTGATCGAATGTACTGATAGCCGGCACAGGTGTTATAGGTTCTGATTGCCTCGCGACTCCTGCCGCCGAGCAACTGCCATACTGGCACGCCCAGCCGACGACCTAGCAAGTCCCACAAAGCAATATCCAGGGCTGAATTGCCACGCACCTCTGCTCCACTTCCGTTGTAGCCTGTATAAGGTCTTAAGGCGACCCGTAGCCCTTCGATGTCTTCGCAGCTGTGTGATCGCAAATGTTGTGCTGCTTGATGATGCAAATAGGCTTCAACTGCATGGGGTGCAAAAAAGGTCTCACCCAGGCCAACAACTCCTTCCTCATCTTCCAGCAATACCCAAAGCAGATTCGGAAATTCCGCAATCCTCACAGTTTTTAGAAGTTTAAGGCGAGGCATTGTCATCCTATGTCCGGTCTTGGTTATACTCAGTTATGTTAAATAATTTAAACGCACACAATCGCACGCATTATGATGCTTTCTGCTGAACAAAAACAATCTTACGCTGACTCGGGCTATCTGGTGTTAGAGCATCAGGTTCCAGACGAACTATTGGAACAGGTTTTAGCTGATATCGAAAATCTTAAAAGTATCGCTTATTCTATGGAAGAGTCAGATGACCGTATCGATCTTGAGCCCACACATAGTAAGAACAATCCGAGAATACGACGTATTAAGCTGCCCCATCAGCAAATGGATTCCTGCCGAAAGTTGATACACCATGAATGCATCCTACAACCCGCACGCGACTTACTTGGCCCTGATTTACGTCTGCAATCCAGCAAACTGAACATGAAGTCAGCCGGTTTTGGTGCAGCAGTTGAATGGCACCAGGATTGGGCTTTTTATCCCCACACTAACGACGATATTCTAGCTGTTGGTGTTTTGCTGGACGACATGACACTAGAAAATGGCGCCCTGTTAATGCTGCCAGGAAGCCACAAGGGACCAGTTCACGATCACCATAACAAAGATCATTTCGTCGGGGCGATTCGTCCTAGCGAACTGAATCTGGACATAGCACAGCCTGTTATCGCGCCAGCAGGCTCTATTAGCCTGCATCATGTAAGACTAGTTCACGGGTCCGATATCAACCGATCTGGCGCAGACCGAAAGCTGCTGCTTTTTGAAATTACCGCCGCGGACGCCTTTCCCATCACGGGCGGACTTTCCCCGTTCATATCTCTTGATGAATTTAACAGCCGCCTGTTGTGCGGCAATTCCACCAATGAACCACGCCTAACACCCGTGCCAGTTAGAATGCCACAACCGCTACCAGACAACTATGGATCGATCTACGAGGTGCAAAAGAAAACCAGCGAACCTGCTTTTGAGTCTATCTCAGAGTAAACGATAGATTACCCAGAGCCTTTAGAAAGTAAATTACAGTCTCGAACTAAAACCAAGTTTTGCAACCGGAATCACCTGACGATAGGTGATAGTGTGTGTCAGTTTGGCGCTGGTGGTTGCATTCACCCATTCGAACCGGGTTTTACCATCGAACTCGAGATAAACGCCATCTAGATGAAAATAAAAAAATTATTCGGCATAACCTTGGTCATATAAGTCACTTAGATGAGCATAAATGTACAATCCCAAATGTTAACCCTAGCGTTGCATAAATTCAGTAGCTACTAGACTAAATAGTCTGCCTCAATTCTTTCAAGTAATGCAACAACTCGTCTTGCTGTAGTTTGTTCGCACTCATTGAGAGCGTCAATTTACCCTGCGGCCTGATCAATCGACCCGCCCGTTGGATAAG
>JBLHGU010000308.1:0-5305 GCA_047615875.1 Parasphingorhabdus sp. | reverse complement strand
CAGTGGACGCCTGCGTAACGAGTCGACTTATCAATGCGGGACAAAGCTGCATCGCCGCTAAACGATTTATCGTAGTGGAGTCTCGCCTGCAGGAATTCACGGAGCGGTTTGTGGCATCGATGGAATCTAAGACCTTGGGGGACCCGACAGCGGAGGAAACCGACTTGGGACCGCAAGCAAGATTTGACCTTCGAGATGAATTACACAAACAGGTGACACAGAGTATTAGTAAGGGTGCCACGCTGCTGACCGGCGGCGAAATTCCAGACCGTGAAGGCGCCTTCTATCCCCCAACCGTGCTTGGCAATGTCACGCCTGGCATGCCCGCCTACGACGACGAATTGTTTGGACCGGTCGCTGCAATAATTTCGGCAATGGACGAGGATGATGCCATACATATAGCCAACGATAGCGTGTTTGGATTGGGCGCAGCTGTCTTCACCACTGACTTGAAGAAGGGTGAAACTATAGCGGCGACACGCCTCGAGGCAGGATGTTGTTTCGTCAACGGCTTCGTAAAGTCCGATCAAAGGCTGCCCTTCGGAGGCATTAAAGAATCCGGCTACGGTCGTGAGCTAAGCCACCTCGGCATACGTGAATTCACTAACAACAAGACTGTCTATATTACTTGAGGAATAGCTGAGCGATGCGTATCCGTATGAACCACTACTTTTAGAGAACTAGTTTAACAATGCCGATCTAAATCGGTGCTGTTTCTAATTGGACATAGCTAAAAAAAGCCAGGCTATATACACCTGACGAAAGACTGCTCAACTAAGTTAATGAAATGGATTATTTGCAATTAGACTGGGAAGCATGGTCAAAGTGATTAGCCGACCATTTACCTCCAGCCATCCTTTTTCTTTGAATAGGCTAAATTTACGACTAACTGGCGAAAGGAGTCATCCCCAGACACCCCGCTATGTCCTTTCTGGCCATAGGAAGGCATAAAGACCTCGAAGACAATCCACTACGAGCGTAGCTTTCTGACAAATTAAGCAGAAAAGCTGCTACTCTGCCTGCAGCCTTTTTTTGACCCTGCATTATTGTAACTGACTATTCTTGAACAATTTGACGAGAAAGAAGCTCATTAAGGTGCTGTTGTAGTAAGGGCCGTCTATGCATAAGTTTCTGCAACTCTGCAAACGATATTTCACAGATCCCCTTCGTATGAAGTAGATAGACTCAAATTCAAAGGCCGCCGTTTGGCAAATGGCGCGCAGTAGCCAGTGAAGACAGGGCTGTTCTGTCCCTCGCATCCAGCACGGATAATCAATTGCGTCTGATCTGTGGTTGCGGGCTGGCGTTGCTGATCTCGCCACGCACGTTTGAATTATTACGAAACGATTGGTTGTTAATTAATTAAGAAATTTAGGAGCATTGCAATGCGCGAAAATCACGGGAGAGACTCGTATGCTGGTTAATGAAACTGAATTACAAGACTTGATCAAGAATCCTGCGAAACATTTCAAAGACCCTGCTACCGTGCTTGATGATGAGCGCCTGGATCTGGGCCATAAGCGCCGCATTCTGGAATCATGGAAGGTCGATGAGTGGGAGCTTTCCACCGCCACCGACGAGAGCATGGGCCCAGAGGAAAGCACTTTTCTTTCGCAAGTCCAGCAGGCGCTTAGCACCCTTGAAAATAACACCTGACGATTCGCCTCCCATGACTGCAAATGGCCGTAAGCGGACACCTGCCCTTCCCCTCAGAATTTCAGTTTTTCACACCCCCCACTTCGGTCGGGAAAGCTGCCCACCAATCAAGTTCGGTGAACCAACCGACCTTAATCAAGATCGGAAGAGGTTCGGTTTTGGTCAGGCTCAGAAGTCCGGGAAAAGAAAACTCGTTACGACTCTACGGCTTACTCAGAGAAACCACGACCGGTTCCACTGCCTCATAATCCGTTTGTCCGGGGTTCGAGTCCCTGTGGGCCCACCAATTTCCGCTATCTTTCATCGAATTAGGATTTGGAGCGACGGACTATAGATTTTGAGAGTCCGTTGGCCATAGGTGGGTAGGTGGCTGGTTTCGGGCTTACGCTTATCACCCATCCTTCAATTTTTCCTCGGTCAATTTGCCTGTAACTAAAGTCGGCTGTGAATCTTAAGAATCTAATTTTCTCCATCTTCAGCTCGAGGGTCCATTCGTAGGGCGCCTTGTGTAGACGCAGTTGTGGCCAAATTGAATTCATTAAAATTATCAAGGTCAGGTGCACGCGATTGAATAAAGAACAGTGTGGCTCCTGCGCCAAGTAGTAGTACCATTCCAATAAACAGGAAAAACGATTGTGGCCCGAAATACTGCATCCCTTGCGCTGCAACCAACGGACCGATAATCGACCCTACTGCGTTAATTACAAGCAGCCCAATACCCACTTCCAGAAAGGAACTGTTTTCAACATTATCACTTGCTTGCGCAAGGGATAACGCATAGATCGGCATCATAAAAATACCAAGAAAAAGCATGTTAAAGGCCACATTGTCGAACTTGAAAATCCAGCTACAAAAAGCGACAGCACCGCCCGCACCCATGACAGCAAACAATACGACGCGCCGATCTTTACCATCTGAATATCGACCGAGCGGATACTGTGACATCGCGCCACCGAGAATACCTAAAGCCATCATAGTGCTGATCTGACGAACGTCCATGCCGGTCTCGATTCCATAGACGGGCCCAAGACTATAGAACGCACTCGTCACTAATCCAGCAACAAATACACCTGTCGCGGCAGCTCTGGATGTCTTTAGAACCAGTATTGGGGAAAACGAGGCAGTGGGAATATCTATTGGCTGAGCTGAACGCGTTATACAAATAGGTATGGCTGCAAGAGAAATCAAAATTGCGGACATGACGATAATTCGATCGTCAGCAATGACCGCGATGTTTAGTAGGAGCTGCCCTAGCGCTAACGACAAAAGAACAACCACCGTATAAATTGCCAGTACGCCGCCTCTAACTCCATTTTCAGTCTGGTCATTCAACCAGCTCTCAATAACCAAATACAAACCAGAAATAGTGATGCCAGTCATAAACCTCAAAAGTATCCAAAAGAAATAGTCCTCAAAAAGAACCAAACCAAGAATCACTGTAGTCATGATTGAAGTAAGAGTCGCAAAAACACGAATATGCCCACTTCGGCTGACAAGTTTGGGGATTAAAAAGCAGCCTACCAAAAACCCTGCGAAGTAAGCGGATCCGAGCAAACCAATCTCAATGCTAGACCATCCCGCCAGTTCTGCTCTCAAGGGGACGATCGCAAGCTGTAGCCCATGACCACTAAGTAATATCGCCACTCCAAAGAGCAAAGTGGAAACTTTAATAATCGAATTGATCATAGGATGCTATCTACAACTAGATTTTGAGGCGAATTTAAACAAGCCGTGAGTAACGATTTCTAAAGAAAACTACTTATTTCGAATTTTTCAACGAGGGCGATGGCTTGGCCATCTGTGGACCGAGGGGTTCGAAGAGTTTGTTGTATCCGTGATTGAATCGCTTATTAAATGAAAATAGCTAGCGAACATCCTCACCGCTAGCTAACAACGGTGCCGCATCTAGATCTTCTGCATCCATCATTGTAGCTAATCGTTCAAGAGCGGCGACAATTGAAAGTTGTTCCCATTTTGGGAGTGCACCAAATCTCTTCACGAAATTTTCCTGAAGTGGCGGCGGCGCAGCATTGATAAGTTCTTCCCCTTTAGCACTTAGGGTAATGTCCGTACGCCTTTTATCAGAGGTGCTTTTGATTCTCAGAATCAGGTCTTTCTGATCAAGCTTGTTCACGAGGCTCGTCACTGTTGCCTGACTAAGACTTATTCGGCGCGCAATATCAGAAACCCCGGTTCCATCATGTTTCTGTATATCTTTAAGCACTAGGAGTTGCGGAGTTGTCAGGCTGGTGTCTTTGGCTAGTCGGCGCGAGTGCAAACTTGTAGCCCTAGAAATTTGTCGAAGTGAGATTAGAACGTCTTCAGTAAGATCTGTCATACGCATTTTTATCATGTTGCTTTGATGTAGTGAAGCGGGCGCGCGAATATTTTGAAACTCGCTTTTTACAGCAATACGATCTCGCGAGGAAGCCTTGTTTGTTGACAACCAGATAACAGGCTTAGTTTACGTACTCTACTATATATTCATATCTATGTATATATTCCACGATTTCTGCGACAAACAAAGACTTATAGGCCATTTCAGGTATCTATATACATAGATATCTATATACTTGGCTCACTAAACGCAAATACAACTATGGAATATTTAATGCCCTATGACAGATAAATTAACAATCCGCGTACCCAATGCTAAGGATGGATCGGCTATTCACGATCTGGCAGGCAGATGCCCTCCTCTGGATTGTAATTCGCTTTATTGCAATCTGCTTCAGGCAAGCCATTTCAGAGACACCGGGGTTATCGCAGAGTGGCAGGGCGTTATTCGCGGCTACGTTACCGGCTACCGATTACCTGCCAAGCAAAACACATTGTTTGTCTGGCAAGTCGCGGTTACCCCCGAGGCAAGAGGAAAGGGTCTGGCACTAACCATGCTCGAGGAGCTCCTGACACGTCTGCCTGACGTGGAATTTTTGGAAACCACCGTAACGCCAAATAATGCGTCCTCGATGAAATTATTCAATCGGCTGGCTAAGAGCAAGAAAACTTCCCTGCAAAAGCGCGTGCTTTTCGACAAAGAACGGCATTTCCAGGGTAAGCACGAGGATGAAATATTGCTTTGCATCGGTCCATTCGATGAAGGATCTAAAGCAATCGCGCTGCCAGATGAATCGGATATGTACAACACAGTGGAGAAAACTCAATCCCAATTTGCGCGCATGAAAGCGCGCATTGAATAGACGAAAGATTGCTTACTAAGAAAAGTACAATTAGAAAATGGAGAATTTTGTGACAAACATATTTGAGGAAATCGAATCTGAGGTTCAATCCTATGCTCGCTCTTTCCCCGTGCTCTTTGAAAGAGCAAAAGGGGTCTATCTATATGATGATCAAGAAAACCAATACATGGATTTCTTGGCTGGAGCCGGCACCTTGAACTACGGGCATAACCATCCTTTATTAAAGCACGCCTTATTGGATTACATTGAGAGTGATGGAATCACCCATGGCCTGGATATGCACACCAAGGCTAAAGAAGCATTTTTGCAAGTAATGCAGACGCATATCTTGGAACCTCGCGATTTGAAATACATGGTTCAATTTACCGGACCGACCGGGACCAACGCGGTAGAAGCTGCACTTAAACTCGCGCGCAACGTCACCGGCAGACACAATGTAATCAGCTTCA
>JBLHGU010000307.1:0-5325 GCA_047615875.1 Parasphingorhabdus sp. | reverse complement strand
GATGGCAGGAATTCAAGCACTTGGATTAACGCCTTGCCGGCGTTCTGCGGCGTTAATACAAATACCTGATAATTTTAATATTGCTGAGTGGCCGGTATTTAGTTCGGTACTGGTCGACTGGTATGCGAAGCCGGTATCTGGAAAAATGATGGTATCTCCAGCCGAAGAAATCGTCGTGCAACCACACGATGCCTTTGTCGATGACCTAGTCCTGGCTAAAGGTATTGATCGCTATCAGAAAATGGTTAATGTCGATGTAACTCGAGTCGAACACTCATGGGCAGGACTGCGAACATTTACTCCAGATCGCATTCCAGTGGTTGGATATGATCCTCGCATAGATGGATTTTTCTGGCTTGCGGGCCAGGGAGGATATGGTATTGAAACCTCTCCGGCGCTATCTACTCTAGCTGCACAATTATTAACTCGTGAGGCGATATCAGCACAAGCACAGGATATATGTATAGCCCTCGACCCTGGCCGCTTGATTATGTGAGCAGTAGAGCAAGTCAAGTTGCCCTACCCCAGAACTAACTGAAGAATCCCAACAATTTGGAAGCTATTTCATCGCGACGGGTATCCAGCAACATATGACCACCACTGTCAAATTCCAAAATTTCACAGGATCGAATTCCAGCGTGAATCTCGCGTCCAAACCAGCACGGCATTAACTGATCGTCCGTGGCGTTGACTACAAAAGTATCGCATTTGATATTAACAAGTAACGGTCGAGCATCAAATGCTAGTATCGCTACGAGTCGCCGCTCGATCAGATCAGCATCTGGTGGCTGTGCAATAGTCTGTTTGACTAGTTCTACAAAACCGCTCTGATTAGCGTGGCGATACTCTGGAGAGAAAAGTAATGAAGCGTTCAAGTGGGCATAGTGTTCCGCAGGCAATTGCCGGGCGACATTAATGCGCAAGTTTTGTATACCCTTTAAATGTATATCACCATGGGTCCACGGTGATATTAATGCCATTTTAGTTACCTGTTCAGGCTTGGTCGCCGCCAATGCAATGCTAACGCCACACCCGGTGGAGTAGCCCAACACACTAACTGGCCCTATATTCAGAACCTGAAGAAACTCCGCTACCGCATCGGCCTGGGATTCGATTGAGCCAGATTTCGGCCCGACTACCCTGTCGGCTATTTCCCGTGGATCATAACGAATTACACGATGTTTTTTCGATAAATGACCGAGCAATTCATCATAGCCAGATGGAGCAGTGCTTTGCGGTAGTAACAATATCAGTGGTGAGCCCTCGCCATGACAGTCATAATTTAATACCTCACCATTCACTTTAAGTGTGTTCATAATTTGAGCTTCAATCCATCAATGCTAATGCGCAGTCTTGCAAACATTTCGGTAATCTCCGATTCAATGATTATTAAAGGTGGCGCCATAAGCAGCGATTGACCTGAGGCACGAACGAATAGTCCATTCGCTTCCGCATTTAGCATAACTTGTTCGGCTATGCTCGACGATCCAGAAAATCCAGCTTGTGTTGCATTTTGAGGAACAAATTCAATGGCTCCCATTAAACCCACAGCCCGCATCTCAAGCACCAAAGGATGCTCGGAAAAACTTTGCAGTTCTTGCCAAAACTTTTTTGCCACGGTTTTTACATGTTGGCAAATGTCTGTTTCTTCATAAATTTTCAACACTTCAAGTGCAATGGCCGCACCAACCGGGTGACCCGAATAGGTCATACCATGGCTAAACACTCCGAATTCTCGGCTTTGTTGAAGCAATGTCTGGTAGACCGAATCACTGATTAACAATGCAGAGATTGGGAAGTAGGCCGAGGACAGGCATTTCGCACAGGACAACAAATCCGGCTGAATAGAAAATGTATCACTACCAAACATATTGCCAGTTCGACCAAAACCACAAATTACCTCATCGGCAATAAATAAAATATCGTGTTTACGCAATAATTCTTGTACTTTTGGAAAATAGCCTTCAGGTGGAACAATAACTCCTCCCACTCCCATCACTGGCTCAGCAATGAACGCTGCAATATTCTCTGCGCCTTCAGTTTGTATCAGGCCCTCTAAATCTTTGATCAATCGGTCACAAAAATTGATCTCGGTTTCGGTTTCTTGCCCACCGTGAAAATAATGTGGACATTCTGCAAACAACACATCAGACATCGGCATATTAAAACCACTATGCATGGATGGCAGCCCAGATAAACAGGCTGTCATAATGGTGGAGCCGTGATATCCACCCTGTCGTGCAATAATTTTCCGTTTTGTGGGATTGCTACGAGCATGATGATACGCCCAGGCAATCTTTATAGCGCTTTCGTTCGCCTCTGAACCGGAGTTGGCAAAAAAGGCCTTAGTAAGATTCTCAGGTGCCAACTTCACCAATTTGTCAGACAATTCAATCAGTTTAGGATGACTGCGGCCACGGAAGGTATGGCTGTAGGGAAGCCGTTGAAACTGCGTCGCCGCCGCATCCATAAGACGTTGATTGCTATATCCAAGGGAACAACACCAAAGACTCGACATGCCATCGATATAGGTCTTGCCATCGCTATCTACCAAATAGATTCCGTGACCCGAATCTATGACATGTGGACCCGTTTTCTCGTGATGCGAAAGATCGGTAAATGCGTGTAAATGTGTCGCGATATCTAGCGCGCTTGGGTCAGTATCGATCATATTGTGGAATCGTAGTCATATTAGATAACCGTCGCAGTTTACCGTCAGATTGTCAATACATGGCATTCAGACCATTTTGCAATTGATACTAATACAGCTATCGACAGATGTGGCCAATGCGATCATTATTGCAGTACATATACAATGGAATAGGCACTTTTGTAAAAAAGTGTGCTACTTGAGAAGGAGTGTTTCAATAGGTCTGCCGCAAGATTATAAAATCTATGCCCTGCCCTTACACCATGGAGAAAACCTGTGATTGAGTTACCAGCCAGCACGTCGCCAGACCAGCGGATGCACGCGGCACAAACCCTATATGAGAAAATCAGTGGCGATGATGGTCGTAGCTTTAGCATTAATGAGCTGTGGTCCTATCGTTTAGAACGGGTACGACAACAGATTCGTTCATCTAATTTTTCCTGTATGATTTTATACGACCCGGTAAATATCCGATATGCTACCGGCACCAGTACTATGCCGGTATTCTCCCTGCACTTTCGAGATCGTTATTGTTTTATAGCTGCTGATGGTCCGGTCGTGTTTTTCGAGAAGCCTCACTGGAGCCACCTGACTCGTGGCTCCGGACGAGTAGACGAAGTGCGCGATCGAGTCTCCTGTCGAGGCGCAACCGGTGGTCCACATATTGCAAAAAATATTGATCGCTGGATTGGCGAGATTGGCGACTTAATGCAAAGTTATGGAAATGGTGGTGTAAACATTGCCATGGATCATTGTGAACCTGCACTAGCTTATGCCTTACAGCAGAAAGGCTACGTTGTATGTGACGCACAGGAACCGTTGGAGTTAGCCAGATCCATAAAATCTAGCGATGAACTGTATTGTATGCGGGTTGCCCTGGCAGTGGCCGAGCACGGCATGCATAAAATGCGTGAACTAGTAGAGCCTGGCATCAGCGAAAATCAACTCTGGGCGATACTTGCTGAGACCAATATTGCCTATGGTGGAGAATGGTTAGAGTGCCGCTTGTTATCATCGGGCCCACGCACCAATCCGTGGTTACAAGAGGCCTCGGATCGACTGGTTTGCGCGGGTGATCTTGTGGCACTTGATACAGATATGATTGGACCGTTTGGTTATTGTGCGGATATATCTCGCACCTGGTTTTGTGGTCCTGGCCAACCCACCCCTCGGCATCGAAATTTGTACGCTCTGGCAGTCGAAGAGCTCAAACATAACACTGAATTGCTCCAACCGGGCGTTACACTGCGTGAGGTCGCCGAGAAGGCCTGGAAAGTGCCTGCCCAATATGCGGGCAATAGTTATGCATTTGTGGCCCATGGCGTCGGTCTGTGTGACGAATGGCCCAATTGCTACCAACTTGAGCGTTTGCTGGAACAAGATGAAGGCGACATCGTTTTACAACCCGGCATGACTATGTGTGTTGAGAGTTATATGGGAGAATCTTCTGGTCCGGATGGCGTAAAGCTGGAGGAACAGGTTGTGATTACCAATGATGGTGTCGAGCTTATGTCCACATTTCCCTTTGAAGACGACCTAATCAATGGCCTATGAATAGTTCAATTGACCAAATCCGCGCTGGAGTAATCAACCTTCTATCGAATTGCGCCAATGTGCAAACAGAAGATCGTGTACTGCTAGTCGGTGAAAACGGTGAAGGAGCTTTTTTCAATGAATCTTTATGTGCTGATGTAGCCGCAATTGCACGACAGTTAGACATCACTACGGAAATTGTCTTTGCTAAACCAGTAGCAGATGCGAGCCAATTCCCTTCCAATGTTAGCGAGAGAATGCATGAAGCAGACATTACTATTTTCTTCTCCAGACTAGGTGATCAGGTGCGTTTTATAAAGTCTCCAGGCGAAGGACGGAAAGTGATGACCTACACCCTGACCCAGGAGCATCTTAGTTCATCATTTTCACAATTAGATCATCAGCCCATGGCCAGGATGCACGATCTACTCGTCGAGCAAATAAAAACATCCAGTCACTACCAAATTACAGCACCCTGTGGCACCTCTTTGCGTGGCAATACAGGAAAGCAAGTCTCAGCTAATTCATCTGCCGTTACTGAGTTTAGTGTGGGTACATTTCCAATCATGATATTTCCGCCAGTTAATGTATATGATCTTGAAGGTAAGTTGATACTGAATAATTTTCTAACTTCTTCTTCAACCAGGTCCTATGAAAATAGTGTTCTGTATATAGATACACCTGTCACCGCGATTGTGAAAGATTCCAGAATGGCGGATTTTTTCGGCGAATCTGATCAAGTTCGGAAAATAGAAAATCAACTTGAAAAAGCCGCACAATTAACAGGTGGAGACCCCTACCGTATAAATTCGTGGCACACGGGTATTAACCCATTCTCTTTCTATAATGAAGACCCCCACGCTAATATCGAACGTTGGGGAACAGCGGCATTTGGCTCACCACGCTACACCCATTTCCATGCCTCAGGACATAATCCTGGCGACATTGCCATTCAGTTATTTGACGCCAGCATACAATTCGATGATGAATATTTCTGGAACTCCGGTCAGTTTGATTTTCTTAAACGACCCGACGTGCTGGAGCTATTTCCACCAGAGGTTCATCAACAGTTATTAAATACTAGCCTGAAAAGTATAGGGTTGTGAAGAAATGACAACGAGCCAACTACGTACCGAGGTGTT
>JBLHGU010000306.1:0-5366 GCA_047615875.1 Parasphingorhabdus sp. | reverse complement strand
AGGCAACCAGATATTTTATCAAGACAGAGTGTTTCTGTTTTAATAACCAGACTCTCATGGCGGGTGAGCAGAAAGAAATGCCCCTGATATTCAGGGTCGATACTGACCTGCCGCAGTCTGTAAAGACGATTACCCTTTCCTATGCCTTTTTTCGGGCACAGAAAGAAAGTGAATCAACCACTGCTACCAATGCGATAATCGTTGGTAACAATGGTTAAAGAATTTAAATTACATTCAAATTTTTATAAGATCTGAGGACTAGAAATGAGCGATCAGCACGGCAGTTATTACCTGCCAGAACCCACCAAGTGGCCTACCATTGCTTCTGCGGGAATTTTCCTGCTGGCAGTGGGCTTTATTATGTTAATGAATGAAATTAGTAATGCCAGTATTTTGATGTCCGCTGGTTTACTGATAATCATTTATGTAATGGTGGGCTGGTTCGGCGAAGTTGCAGTCGAAAGCGAAAAAGGCATGTATGACAGCCAGGTAGACATGTCATTTCGCATGGGCATGGGGTGGTTTATCACCTCCGAGGTCATGTTCTTTGCAGCATTTTTTGGCGCGTTGTTTTACGCTCGAATCCTGTCTGTACCCTGGTTGGCAGAAACAGAGTTGCTTTGGCCTGGTTTTGATAATATATGGCCCTCTTCTGGCCCTCAGGGTCTAGCCCATATTGGTGCAGATGCCCATGGTATAGAAGCCGGTCAATACAGCACCATCGGTGCATGGGGCTTGCCATTCTGGAATACTGTGATCCTGTTAACCTCCAGTGTTACGGTAACTTTCGCACATTGGGCTTTGATCGCTGGTGATCGAACCAGGTTAAATGTTTGGCTGGCGATTACTGTTGCTCTAGGCGTGTTATTCCTGTGTTTTCAGGCAATGGAGTATACACATGCTTATAGTGAGCTAGGTCTGACACTGGGTACCGGAGTTTATGGTGCAACGTTTTTCATGTTGACGGGCTTTCACGGGTTCCATGTCACAATAGGAACCATATGTCTTGCAGTGATATTATTTCGTACTATGAAAGGTCACTTCAATAAAGATAATCACTTCGGATTCGAGGGAGTGGCCTGGTATTGGCACTTTGTAGATACAGTCTGGGTCGGATTGTTTATTTTTGTCTACGTACTATAATTAGATTATGTCTAGTAAAGGCGCTACTGTTGAGTAGCGCCTTTTTTCTTTTGATCCGATCTTTTATGGTTATTGTTTATTCGCTAGCTGCCTGATTTGCCGGTAGACTCTTATTTAGTGCCGGATTAAGTGAATTACTCGGTTTAATGACACCTGTCAAAACACCAATTCCGATCAGGGCCAATAGTACAACCCAAAGTCCGACACGAATGCTCAGAGCTTTAACGGTGCGGGTGCCTTTCCCGCGATCTTTGAACATAAAGAACAACGCCATAAACAGGCTGCCGACTATGGCAATAAACACGGCAATAATTAAGACAGTGACGGCCATATTGTAAAAAATTCTCTGTTAGTCTAAATATCTAATTTTACCAGACCCTCGAGTAGACCTCCCTGTTTAGTCCAAGAACATGTCAACTTATCGTTTTGAAAGCAGACTTTTCCCGTTACTACTAACCATTAGTGTCACGATTTTTATGATTGTGCTGGGTTTTTGGCAACTGGACCGTGCAGAGCAGAAAACTGTGATAAAGAATGCCTATGATCAGCGTTCGCAAAAAGTACCGTTGGATTTGGGTGAAGACTTGCTGGATGAGAACTCCCATCAGTTTTTTCGGGTACAGGTTTCGGGAAATTACGAGCCGGGATATCAAGTTTTCGAGGACAATCGAATCGTTGACGGGCGCCCAGGTTACTACGTATTCACACCATTCAGAATTTTAGAAACAGATACCAGGATACTGGTTAATCGAGGTTGGATACCCTGGGGGGAAAGCCTTCTTGTGGCACCGGAAATCGAAACTCCTGTAGGAACCATCAACCTGAAGGGACTGCTTAAAACCCCAACACGGGGCTACTACACACTGGACGATTCCAGTCCAACACCTGAAGACCGAATCTGGCAGAATTTGGATCTGGATCACTATCGTTCTTTACATAAGGTTCCTTTTCAGCCACTGGTACTATTATTGTCACCGGATATAGATGGCGGGGGTTTTAAAAGATCCTGGCCAACAATTGCAGATTCCTGGATCGCCAGGCACCAGGGGTATGCAGTGCAATGGTTTGCAATGGCGGTTGTGCTGGTTGTTATATTTCTTATGGCAACGTTGAAAAGAAATCCGGCAACTGTTGCGGGTACCCGAGAGTAAACTATGCGCTTTGGATTCCGGTCTCAGAGAGCGGTGCCTGGTGCTGCAGAAAGTCACAATGGACGGTTGCTATGGGTATTTTTCACATTTTCATTAAAACATTTCAATTCCAACCCGATTAACAAAGTTTGATCAGAGGTTACTAATTTATGACAGATGCTAATTCAAGGTCTAGCTCGCGGGCCACACTGCTCATTCTATTGGCGGTTTTTCTTGCGCCATTGGTCGGTGGCTATAGCTGGTATTTTTTTGGTGATAATTTTCGTACCAAAAACTACGGTGAGTTGTTTATTCCTGCCCGTCTGGTTACAGATATTCAACTACAGGATCAATCTGGTGGGATAACATCCATAGAAAGCCTGACAGGTATGTGGACTATTATGTATGTCGGTCCATCTGATTGCCAGCAAGCCTGTCTCTCCCAGCTCGATAAGGTATCTCGCATGCGTTATATGCAAGGAGAACGAATTCAGCGAATACAAAATATTTTTATTGCTGATGGGGATCCTGAACGACTTAATCTGGGTAAGATACAAGAAGTATTGAAACCGGGTAAAATACTTAGTCTATCTGAAGGCAACAGATCAAAGCTTACTCACCTGTTTACCCGCGAAAGTGAAACAGGCAAAAATCTTTTGTATCGAATTTATTTGTTGGACCCCATTGGTAATCTGGTGTTGAGTTACCCAGTAGACGCAGATCTTGCAAAAATCAGGAAAGACCTCTCCCGCTTGATGCGGATTTCACAAATTGGATAGACCTTAGGCTATGAAAACTTCAACCGTTGCTGATGCGAAACCCGAGCGAGAGCCAGTCACTATAGGCTCGTTGTTAAATGAATACTATGAATTAACCAAGCCCCGTGTAGTTGGCTTGATTATGTTCACCGCGATTGTAGGCATGTTCCTGGCAACCCCAGGCATGGTGCCAATTGATGTGTTGATATTGGCAACCATAGGTATTGGCCTGGCTGCGGCGTCTGGTGCTGCAATGAATCAGATTCTGGATCGCGACGCTGACAGCAAAATGAAACGTACGCGTAATCGGCCCCTGCCATCTGGAAATCTGAATGCATTACAGGCGATGATTTTTGCGTGTGTTTTATCTATGGTCGCCATGCTTATTCTGGCGATCTGGATCAATACACTAACTGCTATTTTGACTTTCGCATCAATGGTCGGTTATGCCGTGATTTATACGGTTTTCCTTAAACGCGCAACACCACAAAACATTGTTATCGGCGGAGCTGCAGGTGCCATGCCTCCGGTGCTTGGTTGGACTGCAGTTACAGGAGAGATTGCTTCCGACGCACTATTATTATTTTTAATTATCTTCTGCTGGACCCCTCCGCATTTCTGGGCACTGGCACTGTATCGGGAAAAAGAATACGCCAAAGTAGGAATTCCCATGCTGCCAGTTACCCATGGGCGTAAATTTACGCAGTTATTTATTGTTTGCTATACCGTATTGCTGACAGCCGTATCCATAATGCCTTTTGCGACCCATATGTCAGGTTATCCCTATCTGATTGGCGCTATCATTTTGAATTCGATGTTCTTATATTATGCGATTGCGCTGTATCGCAACTATAGCGATCAACTCTCAAGGAAAACATTTTTCTTCTCTATTCAATACCTGGCGCTGCTGTTTGGCTTGATGTTATTGGATCACTATCGGGGTTACTTTGTTTTCTGGATGAGTTGAATGGTCGGTGTCGAGTGGAGGTTCCTTTGAACTTATTCTTCCAGACTCAATGGCGGTATAGGATATGAAGTATTGTTCGCCAGCTTTCGATAAGAATAAACAGCCAATAACTGATGTGCTGCTCAGTATATTACCTGACTCAGGATGCGTGCTGGAAATTGGCAGTGGTTCTGGTCAGCACATTTGTTGGTTTGCCGAACAGTTTCCTACATTGCAATGGCAGCCCAGCGATCTGGCTGAAAACCTGCCCTCAATAGAGGCCTGGAGTGAATCAGAGAACCTTCCGAATGTTCTCCCCGGCAAGGAAATAAATTTGCTTGAACCGGCGTCGGGTGATGAATCCTACGATGCCTTGATTTGCATAAATACAATCCATATCGTTGCGCTGACAGGGGTTAAGAATTTGTTTCTGAATTCAGCGAAAAGATTAAATCCTGGTGGTCTTCTATTTATTTATGGACCTCTGAGATACACAAACCAACCCCTTGAACCAAGTAATCAGAACTTTGATGGATGGTTAAAGCAAAGAAACCCTTCTAGTGGCATAAGACATTTCTCGCAGGTAAATGATTGGGCGGCACAAGCAGGCTTGAGGTTACAGGAAGATATTAAGATGCCATCCAATAACCGTTGCGTCTGGTGGCAGCTGCCTGTGTAGCTTGTCCCACCATCTGACAGACTATTAACCTGTTCTAGATGCGTTCTCGTAACGGCTGACTATCTCATGAATCAGTTTCGGCCCTTGGTATACGAAGCCAGTATATATTTGTACCAAATTTGCCCCAGCTGAAAACTTTTCCATTGCATCAGCTGCACTCATTATTCCTCCAACGCCAATGATTGGAAACGATTCTCCAAGGGCTTGACGCAATAGATTAATAATTCTGGTGCTCATCTCCGATAATGGAGCGCCACTCAAACCCCCAGTTTCTTTTGCAATAACCGATGTCAACGATTCGGGCCGCTGAATTGTTGTGTTGGCAGCAATAATCGCGTCCATAGCATGATTCTGGCAGGTGTCAGCAATCATTTTGATGGCGTCTGGTTCCAGATCAGGTGCAATTTTTAATGCCAATGGAACGCGTTTCTGATGCTTGTCTTCCAGCTCACAACGGGTTTCATGCATGCTTTTAAGAAGGTGCTGGAGATCATCACCTTGTTGAAGATTACGTAGCCCTTTGGTGTTGGGGGAAGAAATGTTTATTGTCAGATAATCTGCCAGGGCATAACATTGATGCATACCCGCTTTATAATCAGATATGGCATCTTCATTAGGTGTATTGGCATTTTTTCCCAAATTTATTCCGCTGATGCAATCAGTATTGAAGCGGCGAAAATTACCAACGAATTGGCTAAGGCCACCACTAT
>JBLHGU010000305.1:0-5391 GCA_047615875.1 Parasphingorhabdus sp. | reverse complement strand
GTTTATTTATCATTATGTTCTCCTATTAATGATAGTTGGTGATTTTATTGTCATAACGCCGCATTCACTGGCGTAGCATGCTGGCGTGACTTTTTGCGCGTTTTTGCAAAAAGCGCGACAGTATGCGGAGTCCGGTGGAATGCCTTGTTAGCATTGATTTTGCCTAATTGAGTTGATCTTTATAACCGCTTCACTCAAATCCATATCATATATTTCTAATACCTGATCTTCAGATAATTCGATATTAAATTCCTTTTCAATTGAAATTATTTGATCAGAATTATATATGTCATCTGGTGGGTTTGACGTTGACCACATACAGCACATTTGACCAGAATCTGGGTTGCCTCGGTAATTTTTACGAAACCTATTGTATAGCTTTTTCAATGAATCAAACGTACTCATGTTTTCCAATTTAGTATCGTCTTTACTGAATGCTAACGTCTTAGATCTGAGGCAGCCGCACGGTCAAAAAAAACCACGGCACATTGGCTGCACATTCGGAGGGTCACGCTGTCCTCTGAATCGTCTTGTTGTACTTGCCGGCACTGAACTCGACGTCATGGCCTTCAATGGGTCTATGGCATTTCATTAACCGCTTTACTCCTGTTGATCCGCAATTTTTAGGGTTTGATGGTGTCCGATTGTGCAACTTATGCTAATACATTTCAATCACGCCTTATTTTCAACCAGTTTATGCATGATGGGTGCGGTTTTCTCTTGTTTCAGTCATTGCAATCTACCTGCATCGATAACATCACAGCTTTTCTGTCTCCTTTTGCTTATGTAGTCTATTGACTATTTCCGTAAATGAACTTTTCGCTGGCGGGGCCTGCTGCTTTGGTTCAATTAACCGACTGATTAACCTGCGCTTGCAGGTCGGGCAGTGTCGGTAATCCTCTCCGGTTACCTTTTCTATAAAGTCTTGCCACTCTATATTGTCACTCTGCTCGACTGGGTCTTGCTGATGATGGGCTCTGGCCTGGTTCAATTCAGTTTGTTTTGATGTAGCGTATAAGCCCCAGGATCGCACGACCTGTTTTCGTTTCTCGGGAATATGTTGCAGATAGCGTTTAAAAAACTGCTCGGGCTTCAATGTGTGGAAACTCGGATGTTGCTTCTTACCATTGCTGTTTTTACGGTGATCGTAGTATCGAAAGCGGATACTGTTTTGACTCAGCGTAAATTGATGGTCGGCAACCGGACCACCTCGAACGTAACGGGCCAAATAGGTGGCGACGCCCTGGCCGTGATCATAACGTTCTCGAAGGTTGACATTCCATTTCTTCGATTGGGTCTTTTTGATGATACTGTGCCACTTTCCAATCGAGTCATCACTCGGTGCAACGATGTCTCCCGCATCCAGGGCCTGGTGTAATAACCCGCAGAATGTACCGCGAAACTTGAGCATGACTGCCTTAATCGGTAAAAAATGACTACGCTTGGGGGTTAACCATTCGCCGTCACTATTCAAACCACCGTCTGTTACCAGGCAGTGTCCATGCGGATGATTAATCAGGTCAGGCCCCAGCTGTGAAAGGCGCAGAGTATGCCGGGGGTTGCACCGAGATATTTCGGATCAGTGAGAAAGTCTAATAGGGTTGCTCGTATGGCCTGAAATAACAGGTTCATGACTGTGCTACGATTAAATTGCCATAAGGGGATGAGTTCGTGGGCGATGGTGAATATGATGTGATGGTGAGGACACTGAAGTAAACGGCCTTTTTGTTTTTGTAACCAACGCTCTATCTGTATGGCATTGCACTGTGCGCAACTTCGATGTTTACAGGAATTATAATGTGCTCGTTTGATATGTCCTTCAGGGCAGGATTCAATATGCCCTCCAAGTTCGGCTGTACGACAAGCAATGAAACTATGTGCAGCATCTCGTTCACGCGCACTCAGTTTATGACTGCGGGCATAGGCTTCGAAGTGTCCTGTAAATATCTTTTGTATTACACGTTCCATGTGCCGATTTCTCTCCTACCTTATAGGGTCAGTCTCCCCGGCGCTAGTACAACGCTTGACATCACCGGTAAAATAGAGCAGCGCAGCTTTATTTTGTCCGAGTGCATGTTTTTGTTATAAGTTTTTTGAATTTTCATCCAAGCATTTCATATTATCGGGTATGCATCGCGGAAATGCACAAGATGACCCGAGAGAGATATAGCTATTACTCCAGGTCTCAGTGAACATATACTGTCCCCGAAATCCTACCTGCTGGATATTTGCGCTTGATGGTGGGAGTAATTTAAGCTCTTTCATTCTCGATTGACGACACTAGTTCATCGACAGAGTGATCTTGACAAAAGGCCAACAACCGTTGCAGATCGGCTTTACGCCAGTCGCGTTTATGAGGTGTCGAATTATCCATAAGCACTGTCGCGGTCACAGTAATAAAAAGCTTACCAATAGCTGCAAGCCTGTAGTCTAACCAACACTGATCAAAGCTATAGTCCTTTACTCCATATTGGAGCAAATCGCTGTGGTAGATTTGAAGTAAATTTCGTTCCGTTTCGCGTCTTTGTTCACTAGGTACCGAACCAATCAGAAAAAAGGCAACATCATAGGCGCCTCGCCCTTTACCGACGATTTGCCAATCCAGCAATATCGCGGGAATACTCTCCGACTGCCGGTTGAAGAGGATATTATCGACGGAAATATCCCGATGAATGCAAGTTATCGGGCCTGTTTCCATCAAACGATTAAAGATTGAAAGTTCATTTGCCGCGATATACTGACCCATAGCAATAAAAGTCTCGGGAATAATGATATCTGGCAACAATTCAGATACTTTCTGCGGGTATTGTGCCCACAATTCATTAAATGGGAATTCGGCCAGAATAGATGTGCCCCCCATGTCTTCTAGCTGAGGGCTGCCCCACCAATAGGAATGAAATTTTGCCAAAGCCCGAACAACACTGATAACATCATTTGGCCCACAGCCATCGATATATCCAACAGCTTGAAAGTGGCTCAAATCTTCCAAAAGCAAGATAAATGCTCCGGTTTCCGCATTGAAATCACTGTAATAGCACCCGGGAATAGGCAGGTTATCCTGGGCAGCAAATTTAGTGTAAAAGAGAGCTTCACGACCATTTGCATTTTTCATTAACAGGCGCATATCAGGATCTGGGGATGCCATTTTGGCAACTAGCGATGTGGGCGCACCTTGTTCAACGGCGTCATAGCCGATTTCCAGGAGTAGCAACGCACCGCCTGTAAAACTCTCGTCTTCGCCGATACGTATAGACGTGATTGAGTGCACGTTTGCCTCGCCAATCGTCCCGCTACTTCGCAATGCTGCTGTCAACCACTCAGGTGTTATAGAGTCGGAATCACGGGGAATATCTTTTGTTTTTATCATTTTTTACTTCCAGTTATATCCTAGTCGATATTGCCAGGAGCCCGAGTTAGTTAGACTTATAACGCCTAAATCAGCGGCGCGACTTTGTCGCGTCCGACTGCATTTGCATTGTGTGTGCCCGGCATGGGCACAGTCTTATAGGGTGAAAGTCCCTTGTACATTATCCGGAAGTATCATAATTGAATACTTTAAAAAGTACTAGCCGAAGGCAACTGCGACTCTGTGAAGGGCGTGGGGAGGAAGCCGGAGTGCAAATCTGCGAGCCTACGCACAGAAACTGTATCAGGCCGAACCGCAGGGCGAGTCAGCACAACATGACGAAGCCCAACCGGATCACTGTGGGATGGTAAATACAGAGGTTTTGCAGAGAAAGATTGTGTCATTACCCGGGGTGGTACGGCATTCCGGGATCTACCTGCCTAAGCTGGCTAACGACAGCGGTGGAACAGAGCCTGCGAGGGTGCGCGTTAACAGGGTAGAAGTCAGCCGACGACGAGAACTCAGGGATCACTCTGAGGAAAGGTCTGAAGGCAGTGTGACTGAAGATGCTTATGAACTCTGATTATTGGGAACCGCCGCTCAGGTGTGTGAATAGCAGGCGTGTCATAGAGCCATCTTTAGTCGATTTTGCATCGGTGGAATACATTGCATCCTATGAATGTATAGCCGAGGCATGGAAGAAGGTACGTTCAAACAAAGGTGCGCCCGGTGTTGATCACATCAACATTGCAGCGTTTCCCAAGTGGGCACGGCCTAAATGGAAGGACATCAAGCGGCAATTACTGGAGGGCAGTTACAAGCCTACGCCAGTGCTGCGAGTTGAAATTCCAAAAGAGTCTGGAGGGGTGCGCCGTTTAGGTATCCCTTGTGTGTTAGACCGAGTAATCATGCAATCCATTGCAAAAGTGCTCGGTGAATTGTTCAATCCTACTTTCTCCGAATCTAGTTACGGCTACAGGCCAAAACGTTCAGTGCAACAAGCAGCTAGAAAGGCACAGGAGTATTACCGGCAAGGTTATATCCATCAGGTCGATATTGATCTGGAAAAGTTCTTCGATACTGTCAACCACGATGTGCTCATGGTACAGGTGGCGCGCAAAGTAAAGGACAAGGGTTTGCTGAAACTACTGGGTCGTTTTCTGCGTGCGGGCGTCATGGTCGAAGGACGATTACAGCCGACTCGGATCGGGGTGCCGCAAGGCAGCCCTGTATCTCCGATATTAAGTAACATCCTGCTGGATGTGCTCGATAAGGAGCTGGAACGAAGAGGACATAAGTTCATCCGCTACGCGGACGATCTGGCGATTTTCGTCAAATCTAAACGTGCCGGTGATCGTGTGCTGGAAAGTGTGAGTCGATATCTTGAACGTAAACTCAAGGTAAAGGTGAACCAGAGTAAAAGCAAAGTGGGCTTAGTAAAACTAAGTGCAGTACTCGGATTTCAAATCCATCGGAAGAAGTTGAGAACGCTTGATTCGAAAGTAAAGAAGTTCAAGCAAGAGCTAAAACACATCACACGACGATGTCCTGGGATATCCATTATGTCGAGAATAGTACGCCTGAAATATTTTATTCAGGGCTGGATGGCGCATTATGGATGTGGACTGAAGTACGATGATGCGGTGAAGCTTGACGGGTGGGTGAGAAGGCGGCTGAGGATGTGTTACTGGAAACAGTGGCGTAAACCCCGACGTCGAATCCGGGAACTGATCAAATTGGGGGTCAGAAAGAAAGAGGCCATCAATTTGGGGCTATCGCGTAAAAGCTACTGGCGACTATCGAAAACACTGGCCACCAATGCAGGATTAAGCAATGCACATTTCGAACAGATCGGACTCATCTCCATGCGTACGCTATGGTGCAAAATTCATCATCCGGTTACGACCCGATAGACACTTGATATGAAGTCGATTTGCCCGATGAAGTATCTCAGTTAATAACTGGCTAGGCGCCGTATACGGACCCGTATGTACGGTGCTGTGGGAGGGGGCTACTTGAGTAGCTCCCTATCCCGATTAGAAGCT
>JBLHGU010000304.1:0-5493 GCA_047615875.1 Parasphingorhabdus sp. | reverse complement strand
GGTGGCTAGAGCGAAAAGGACGTGGTGCTTCGAGAGTCATCGATGATGAAATACCGAATGCCCAAGTTTCTATGTCGCCCGCATCCATAAAACAGGCTGCGCTAAAAGGTGATTGCAGCTTGCTCATTGCTGCAATTCAAAGCTGGGCGAGAATTGAATGGCCTGGCAGTCCTAATATGTCGCTGTCTGAAATTGCTGCCAGACTAGACGCAGCCGAGGTCGGGGTATGGCTGACCAGGCTTCAGGCCAGCCAGTATTCTCGGCAGACTTTTGAGTTTGATGGTAAGGCATTTTGGTCTGAGTGTAAGAGACACTTTGTAAAGCCTGGCAATGGTAAAAAGTCGAAGAGAGATAAATCACTCCCTGGTCTATACCCACATTTGAATTCTCAGTAACGGATTATGTGCGGGCGCTTTGATCGACATAGCGAACTTTCAGCATTCGCGGAATTGATTGAAGGGCTGGTGCTGGAATCAGACCCTGGTTTAGCTTCCAGTTACAACATCGCGCCTTCTCAATCCGCACTGGTGGTTGCCCAGGGAACCGATGGCAATCCGAAAGCCCGCTCATTGCAGTGGGGACTGTTGCCCGGGTGGGTCAGTAAATCGGGCTTAAGTCGGCCAATCAATGCACGCATTGAAACCGCAGCAGAAAAGCCTATGTTTAGGAATGCGTTTAAGAAGCGGCGCTGTGTGGTGCTTTGTGACGGTTACTATGAATGGTGCAGTACAGAATCCGGTAAACAACCCTATTATTTTTATGCCGGCGACCACCGGCCCTTTGTGTTGGCGGGTTTGTGGGAGTCGAACTCCAAACTAACTGATGAAACACAGACTACTTTCAGCATCATGACTCGCCAGGCGAATACTAAAGTGGAAGAAATACACCATAGAATGCCACTGATACCTGACCGAGAATTTATTCGTGAATGGTTGAATCCGCTATCTAGCCCAGCCGAACTACAGCAAGCGGGTCAATCCCATGCTATTACCGACCTTAATTTTTATCCTGTTGGTACTTTCGTTAATAGTCCGTCAAATAACGCTACTGAATGTCTAAAGCCTATTGCGGTTTGATCGTTGCTTTAATCGAAAAGCAAAGACTGTACTTTAGGCCAAATGACATTAACCAGAATCGGTTGTGCATCTTCGTTAGGGTGTAAATTGTCTGCTTGCATCAAGTGGTTTTTGGAGAAAACATTGGCGAGAAAAAACTCAATCAAAGAAATATTCTGGGATTCTGATAAATCCTCATAAATCTGTTTGAACTGTGAACTGTAGCGAGGGCCATAATTGGGCGGTATGCGCATGCCCAGTAGCAGGACTTTAGCTCCAACTTGTTGACTAAGTACAATCATCTGTTCAAGATTGCGATGCATCTGTTTAAGGTTCATACCCCGCAAGCCATCATTGGCACCTAATTCGAGAACGACCAGCTGTGGTTTATGTCTATTTAACGCGGCGGGTAATCTGGCTAGCCCATTGGCTGTAATTTCCCCGGATACACTGCCATTGGCAATCTCAAGGCCATAGGGCTCCAACTCCTTTCCCATAAGTGCTACCCAGCCGTTTTCCACGGGCATAGAGTAAGCCGCGCTTAGGCTATCGCCCCAGACCAGCACGTCCGCGGCAAACGCCTTTATAGGCGCAAGCAGGCTTAGGGTTAATAAAATTCCGGTGAGGAATGAGGGAAATCTGATTTGCATAATTCGACCTGGATTGAAAATGTCCAACTAACTAAACGGTGGATTATCTGTAAGGAGACCGCAGTCGGCAATTAAAGTAAGGTAACCCGCTAATTTTCTTCCCATAAATTTCCTGATGGCTGAACCAACCGTGCCCAAAGATTCTAAGTCCTCACCAGTGCTGAGCGCGAACAATGTTATTCATAATGTCAGATTTGGCAGTCAGTTAATACAAATTTTAAACGGCGTCACTTTTGCTCTTGGTGAAAACAGCTCCGTCGTATTTACCGGTAAATCGGGTTCTGGCAAAACCACGTTACTGGGTCTCTTAGCCGGGCTTGATACAGCCAAACAGGGTGAAATTCATCTGCTAGGCCAGGAAATTACTCGGTTGGATGAAGATCAGCGCGCCATTTTACGCAGAGGGCAGGTTGGGTTTGTATTCCAATCCTTCCAGCTCTTGCCCAATCTTACCGCGCTCGAGAATGTATCCCTTGCTCTGGAAGTGGTGCCAGGGATTGATTCTATTATCAGTCGATCAACCGATGCACTGGAGCGGGTAGGGCTATCTCATCGGTTGGGACATTTGCCTGGGCAGCTTTCTGGTGGCGAGCAACAACGGGTTGCTCTGGCTCGTGCCATGGTCACCCGGCCGCGAATAATTTTCGCCGATGAGCCTACAGGTAATTTAGATAGCGCAACCGGCACAATGATTGTCGATATGTTGTTTGAATTATGTGCAGAGCTTAATTGCAGTTTGGTACTGGTAAGCCACGATAAACAGTTGGCGACCCGATGCCATATAGCCTATGAATTGATACAAGGCCGTTTAGTATGAATTTTGCTCAGCGGAGTATTAACCGGTTTTGGCGCTTATCGGAATTCCGCCTCCTGTGCGGCTGTTTACTGGTAGTTACTGCCGCATTAGTTTCTGTGGGCATGTTTGCAAATCGAGTTGAATTGGCAATGCAGGAACGGGCCAGTGGCTTGCTGGGTGCGGATGCCCTGATATCTTCCAGTAGACCACTGGATTCTAGGCTGGAGGATTTGGCGACAGGTATGGGATTACAAACCTCTCAGTCGATTTCCTTTCTCACCATGCTGCTAACTGATGAGGATGGTCAGCTTTCCGCTGTACGCGCCATAGATGATCTTTATCCCCTGCGTGGCGAGTTAATAGTAGAAGGCAGCAACATGCCAAAACTTGGGTCAGGCGAGGTCTGGCTTGCGGATCGTTTAATGGCGGGTTTGAAATTAAAGATTGGAGACGCAGTTGCCATCGGGTCTTCTGATTTCAACATAGTCGGCAGTATCGTAATGGAGCCTGGTGGTGAGGCCGGCGCGTTTCGCATGGCGCCCCGGGTTATGATGCGTATTGAGGATTTGCCAGCTACCGGATTGATTTCTGCTGCCAGTCGGGCACGTTACCGATTGCTGGTGGCAGGTGAGCACCAGGCAATAGCCGGTTTCGGTAAAGATATTAAACTATTGCTCGAACCCCATGAGTCCTGGCATACGGTAGATACTCGACGTAGCGAGGTGAGTGCGTTTACTGGTCGGGTATCGTCCTACTTGAAATTGGTGGTGATGCTAGCCGTTATTTTAGCCATTGTGGCAATGGCATTAGCAGCTCAGGGATTGTGGCGTTATCAAACCCGCGAGATGGCGCTATTACGTTGTTTGGGAAGTACCCATCGTAGAAATTTTTATAACCAGTTTGTGCCGGTGTTTTTAATTGGGTTTTTTGTCTCGATATTGGGTGCCCTGGTGGGTGTTGTTATTCAGGTAGCATCTGCGGCACTGGTTGCCAAACAAACTGGGTTTATTTTGCCACCCGCAGAGATCCTTCCGGCGGTGCTGGGGTGTGTGTTTGGGTTGCTGGCGTTAATGGCGGTGCTTAGTCCATCTATGTTGGGTTATCGGAATGTTTCAGTGATGCAGATATTTCGTGCCGGCACGGTGCAAAAGGGTCGAAATTTGCGAGTTGGTTATGCAGTGATTGCTTTGTTATTGCTGGTAATTACTGCTGTTATCTCTAAGAGCGTCTGGTTGGGTGGGGCGGTATTAATTGGTATCGTACTTGCCGGGGTACTATTTTTCATCGTCTCGAATATAGTCATTCGCTTACTTTATGGTGTGCTGCCTGTTCGATCAACATCCTGGTTTGCGGCGGTAAAAAATCTTAAAAGTAATATTCACCGCAGTGCGTGGTTGGCCAGCGCATTTGGTGCAGGGGTTTTTTCCATTGTTTTGTTAAGTGTAGTGCGTGGAGATCTTTTCGCCGCCTGGCAGCAAAGCCTGCCTGAGTTGGCGCCGAACTTATTCGTTATAAATATTCAGGCCCAGGACCGAGAGCCGTTTGATGAGTTTCTCTCCAGTCGTGGAATAACACCGGAATTGCATTATCCAATTTCCCGAGGTCGTTTGAATTCAGTAAACGGAAATCTGTTTTCAGCAGACTCCTTCAGCGACCGACGTGCAAAACATCGTATTAATCATGACTTCAATCTGACTGAATTAGCCGAACTGCCTGAAAGTAATCAGGTGGTTGAGGGGCAGTGGTTTAAGCGCGGTACGCCTGCCTGGTCCATGGAAGTGGATACCGCACACATGCTGAATATCAAACCCGGGGACATGCTGACGGTAGAGATTAATGGTGAAGCTATTTCGGCTCCAGTAGAGAATTTACGTCAAGTGCAATGGGATTCCATGCAACCAAATTTTTATATCATTGCCAATTCTGGAATGCTGGATGCAATTCCCCGCACCTATATGACCAGCATGTATGTGCCGGCAGAGCAAAAATCCATGTCTATCGACCTGGCAAGAAAGTTTCCAGCGGTAACCCCCATTGATATCAGCATGATTCTGAAACGATTTCGCGATCTGATGCAGCAGGGAGCGATGGCGATAAATGGGGTTTTTATATTTGCACTAATCGGCGCCTTGCTGGTTCTCACCAGTGTCTTACAAGGCCAGCGCCATGTGCGTAGAGATGAGGTAGGGTTGCTGAAATCTCTCGGTGCATCCTCTCCATGGATTTATCGATCGATGCTAACCGAATTTGCCTTGTTGGGCAGCGTGGCCGGATTGGTGGGCTCGTCTATGGCAATTATTGTTGGCTGGTTATCCGCATCCTGGGTATTTGAGTTTGCATTTAATCCAACCTGGGCGAGTATCCCTGTGGCAATGTTGTTGGGCGCTGTAGTAGTTGCTATCGGCGCTTTGTTAAGTTTGCGTCCAATGCTTGCTGCTTCTCCCTTACGGTTGCTCTCCACAGGTTAAAAACCTCTCGCGACGGGTTACAATCAACGCAAATAGCCTGAATTTAATAATTATGAAACAAATAATCCTGGTCGACGGGTCCTCCTACCTGTTTAGAGCTTTTCATGCCATGCCCTTTTTGAGCAACTCAAAGGGTGAGCCAACGGGTGCGGTATATGGCGTTATCAACATGCTCAAACGGTTGGAAGACGATTACAAGCCTACCCACATGGTGGTGGTGTTTGATGCCAAGGGCAAGACGTTTCGTAATGACATGTATGATAAATACAAAGCCAATCGTCCGCCGATGCCAGATGAATTGCGTACGCAAATAGAAGCGGTTCATGAATCAGTTCGTGCCATGGGCATGCCGTTGTTGTGTGTTGGTGGGGTAGAAGCTGATGATGTCATTGGTACGCTCGCCTTCCAGGCTGCAGAGCGCGGCATTAATGCGGTGATTGTCAGTGGTGATAAGGATCTCACCCAGCTGGTTAATGAGCATATTCAGATGGTCGATACCATGAAGGAGGTGGTTTATGATCGAG
>JBLHGU010000303.1:0-5540 GCA_047615875.1 Parasphingorhabdus sp. | reverse complement strand
TAGCAGGCTGACATTCCCGCCTAGATCTTCATAGAGTTCGGCCGTACCTGCCAAATATGTTCCCAACACGCTTGCGCTCATAAAGGGCCTCTGGTTTTAGGCTCAACGGAGCCGGTGGCGTACATTTCGATGACGCAATTCAACTAGTAATTGACGCAAAATAGCAATTTTTTCTTTGCCGTTCAACCTATTCTTGATACCAATACAGGCATATTACATACGCGGAGAGCGTTATTTACGTACTGCGGCCACATCAGATCAACTCTATAACAAGAGGTAATGTTAATGTCAAAACTGCTTGAAGGTATCAAAATAGTCGACTTGACCCATGTGTTGGCTGGGCCTTATTGCACCTATCAGTTGGGTTTACTCGGGGCAGACATTACTCGCATCGAAAATCCGGCATCCCTTGACTTGCCACGGATAATTGACCCTGACCCTGATCGTTTGGCTCAGGGGATGGGGGCAGGGTTTATAGCAGCCAATGCCAATAAGCGTTCTGTTGCAATAGATTTGAGCACCAAACGAGGCCAAAGCCTTGCGCGCAAACTCATCGCAAATGCAGATGTGGTGATCGAGAATTTCCGTCCCGGCGTTCTTAAAAAATATGGCCTAGATGCGAAAACATTAACCCGAGAAAATTCGCGTCTTATTTATTGCTCGATCAGTGGCTTCGGACAGAACAGTAGCTGGAAGGATCGACCTGCCTATGACGATATTGTTCAGGCGATGTCAGGGCTTATGGCTATCACGGGTACTGAGGGAAGTGGGCCAGTAATGGCTGGATTCCCTGTCATCGACTATTTGACAGGCTTGATGGCTGCCTTTGCTATCTCGGCAGCCGTTGCCAAACAGGCTCGTACCGGAGAAGGTGAAGTGCTGGATGTCGCGATGTTGGATTCAGCCATGTCCGTTATGGGCCCGGTGTTTGCCTTGCATCACATTGCTGAATTGCCCATCGCTCTACGCGGCAACAGTTCGTTCTCGGGAAGTCCATTTTCGGGCGCATACAAAACTGCAGAAGGGACAATTGTCGTCACGGCTAATACTCCCGCCCAAGCAAAAAATCTATTGAAGGTTCTCAAATTGGACGGTCTTTGGGAGAACCCTAAAGTGCGCAATTGGCGAGAGAATCCAGAGGTGCCTGAATTAATTTCTGCGAGCCTGACAGCTGCCTTTTTTGCGAAGTCTGCAGACGAATGGGAGTTGTCATTGAACAAGGCTGATGTACCAGCTGGCAAGCTTCGAGGTATGCCAGAGATACTCAAATCTACTTATTCCCACGAAAGAGGTTTTGTTCATAAGATAGATATTCCTCAACTAGGTAGAGAATATCCTGTTCCCGGGGTTGGTTTTCTCGCAGGCGGGAAAAATGGCCATGTTGAGACTCCTCCACCGGTTTTGGGAGAGCACACAGTTGAGGTGCTCAGAGAAACGGGGTTGTCCAATCAAGAAATTACTGGTCTTCAGAAAGATGGAGTCATTCGCATCTATGACAAGACTAAGCGGCACGCTAGCAAGTGATTGCTGCCGACTATTCGTTACAAACCCTTATCCGTTAATCTGGGAGAAATATCATGTCAGATCATAAATATATCACGCTAGAAATGTCCGAAAATATTGGCGTGGTGACCTTTAGTAATCCCCCTACAAATTTTATTAACTTGCAGGCGTTACAGGAATTCCAGTGGGCATTTAGAAAGTTGGATGCCGATGACCACTGCCGTGCAATTGTCTTGGCCGCGCAAGGTAAGGTGTTCTGTGCCGGTGCCGATTTCACGTCGGGTCAGTCAGAGAAAACTGATCCCAAGGAGGCACTATCGAATTTTTACAGTATTGCGATGACTCTTTTTGAGACCAAAAAGCCCATGGTGGCAGCGGTTCAAGGCGCAGCGATCGGTGCCGGATTTGGCTTGAGCCTGCTTGCCGATTTTCGCATAGCGTGCCCTGAGACTATTTTTAGTGCCAACTTTACCCGTCTTGGGATCCACCCTGGGTTTGGGATGTCGGTAACACTGCCTCGAATAATTGGTGTTAGCAATGCTGAATTACTGTTTTACACAGGTAGGCGTGTTAAAGGCCGCGAGGCTATGAATTTGGGTCTGTTAACCGAATTAGTCGAGCAGGATGATGTTCTTGCTTGCGCAATGAAGCTGGCCAATGAGATTGCTGTTTGTGCGCCACTGGCTATACGCGATACCAGAGTCACGATGAGAATGGACTTGGCGGAGCAAATTCGTGTTGCTAATAAACGTGAGCAAGCACAGCAGATGGTGGAGATGACAACGAAGGACTTTCGTGAAGGGATAAAATCCATACACGAAAGACGAGAACCTGTATTTACAGGAAGCTGATAGAAAAAATAGAACCATAGTAGACACTCAAACCGTGAATAACATGCCTAAAAGCGAATCAGTAAGTGATATTAAAAATACTCACCGAGTGGGTGAATACCCACGCTCGCGCAGAGCAAACTACATTCTGGGTTTGATGTTCTTAGCCTACGTCTTTTCTTTTATTGATCGGCAAGTACTTGGAGTTCTGGTAGGCCCAATTAAAGAAGATCTTAATCTAAGTGATTTTCAATTCAGTTTACTGCAAGGCCCAGCGTTCGCAATACTCTATAGTGTGATGGCTATTCCCTTAGGTCGCTTGGCAGATACCAAGAACAGAAAAACTATCATAGCGATAGGGGTCTTTGGTTGGAGTTTGATGACAATTGGTTGCGGTCTAGCGAAAAACTTTGCGCAGTTATTTGTGATGAGAATGGGGGTTGGTGTAGGTGAAGCCGCGTTGTCCCCAGCCGCCTATTCGATGATTTCTGATAGTTTTACACGAGAAAAACTAACGCGAGCCATGGCAATTTATAAAGCTGGTTTGTTTGTCGGAGGAGGGCTCGCATTGGTTCTGGGTGGATTCATATACGACTATTATGCGTCGATACCTGATTTGTCATTTCCGGTATTAGGCGCTATGAATGGCTGGCAGGCCACCTTCGTTACCGTGGGTCTTCCAGGATTTCTATTGGCCTTTATGATTCTATTGATTAAAGAGCCCACGCGCAAAGGAATGATGCGGTCCGACGACGGCAATCATCCTGCATCACTTAAAATCAGGCAAGTCTTTGCCTTTATGTTTGTTGAACACCGCCAACTATATATCAGCCTGTTTGTGGGCTGTTCGATATTGGCTATTGTGGCCGCTGGCTATTCATCGTGGTTCACAGAAATGTTGATTCGCAATTTTTCTTTGGCCCGCAGCCATGCTGGTTCGCTTGTTGGGTCTGTCGTCATTGTCGGAGGACTTTTAGGAGTCCTTTCGGGACCCTCTTTGGTTGCGTTTTTTCAAAGACGTGGTTTCACAGACTCTAACATGCGTGTTTTAATGCTTTTAGCCATTGCTCTTATTCCAACAGCAATTATTGCCCCACAAATGTCAAATCACATTCTGGCATTGGCTCTATTTACTGTCACTATCTTTCTTCAGGCGGCCTATATGGGGGTTGCCGCCGCGGCAGTTCAAATGGTGACGCCGAACCAGATGCGCGGTCAAGCGACCGCGGTTTATCTCTTTGCCACTAATATGCTTGGGCTGGCATTGGGGTCAACCCTAGTAGCAGCGCTCACCGATTTCGTATTTTCTGATGAAAATGCGCTTATGCATTCCCTGTCTCTGGTTTCAGGAGCTCTGCTTCCGATGGCCGCATGGGTATTTTGGAAGGGATTAGATTCTTTTTCTGTCGCAGTTAAACGATCTGAGGATTGGTGTTAAGTGCGGAAATCGGTCTGCGGCTGTATTACGAGCGTGACAAACAATGGTGCTGCGGTGCCACTATTTAATGAGTAGAAATACGGAGAGTAAGATGAAGACATTTATAGAGTTTGATGCGGTTGAGTTACCAGATCATCTGAAGGTCACGCGTGCGAACGTGCGAGAATTTCTGCAAAGAGAATTCCTACCCAACAGATCTAAATTCGCAGACCGATTTAATCCAGAGTTCAGCAGACTCTGTGGTAAGGCCGGTTATATTGGTATGACTTGGTCCAAGCAGTATGGCGGTGCGGAGAAAAGCTTTCTCGAGCGCTATGTGGTTTTGGAAGAAATGTTGGCGGCAGGAGCTCCGGTCTGGGCACACTGGGTTGCCGATCGGCAGTCCGGCGCGATGTTGTTGGACTATGCCTCAGAGGAGATCAAGCAGAATCTGATTCCAAAGATTGTTGCAGGAGAATGCTACTTCTGTATTGGCTTTAGTGAACCTGATTCTGGGTCGGATTTATTCGCCGCAAAAGCTTCGGCGAAATTAAGCAGTGAGGGTTGGGTACTAAACGGTACCAAGTTGTGGACCAGCGGAGCGCGTGAGTCCCACTATATGATTGCCCTGATGCGCACGGACAAACCCACCAAAGACAACCGCCGTCATGGTCTAACCCAGTTTTTGGTATCCATGGATACGCCGGGCATTAGCGTTCGACCGGTGAAAAGTTTAACAGGAGCTGCCGAATTCAACGAAGTGCACTTCGATAATGTGATTATCCCCTCGGATAATGCGTTGGGAGAAGTCAATGATGCCTGGAAGCAAGCTAGCAAAGAGCTCGCCTATGAACGCAGCGGATCTGAACGATTTTTGGAAATATTCAGTGTGCTTCAAGAGCTGGCCAATTATGTACATAAGAATCCTAAGGTTCATTTACAGGAAGCTTTGGGGCGCTTAGTAGCTGATTTATATAGTTTGCGTCAAATGTCGCTGTCAGTAGCAATGATGCTTGAGCGGGGCAAAACACCGATGGTTGAGGCAGCGCTGGTAAAAGATGTAGCCACGCTCTGGCAGCAGGCTCTGCCAGAGCAAGTTAGAAACATTGTGGGGGGCGAGAGTGATTTTGGCGATCAGCATCAGCTTCGCTGTGAAATCGACAAAATGCTCAAGATTGCCCCTAAGCTCACTATTCAAGGCGGCACGACGGAGATCTTACGTGGAATTATCGCTAGAGGAATAGGCTTGCGTTAGCAGCTTAATAGGATGGTTGAATCAGGTTCTAAATTCTATTGCACAGATACGGCACTTCAACGACGTTTAAAATTATTAGTTTAGGAGTTAAAAATGGGACTTTCGAATACAGACACATTACTTACAGATGCTGTATCAAAATTATTGGCGAATATCTCCACCAATAAATTATGTTTGGCCGTAGAAGAAGGTTACTGGCCCTCTTCTGAATGGGCACAGGTAGTAGAAATGGGGCTGCCAATGGCATGGTTGCCAGAGAATCTGGGGGGTATAGAAATGCCCCTGGAGGAGGGGTTCACGATCGCTAGACTTGCCGGGCGTTATGCCACACCGTTACCCATAGCTGACGCCTTAATTGCATCAGCTATCGCAACGAGAGCTAAGCTGAAATTACCAGACGCTTTGGTGCTATTTGCCAATACTCCACCGAATGAAACTCTGGTCATAAACAGTGACGAGACAATCAGCGGAAGGTGCAGTGTCACCACCTTTGCTAGGAACGCTCAATACCTGCTGCTGCCTGTAGAAACCTCGA